>NZ_JBIATW010000016.1:0-1765 GCF_042892135.1 Streptomyces sp. NPDC001822 | reverse complement strand
ACGAGTCCGGCTTCTCACGGTCGTCGTTGCTCCCGGAACCGGACTCCTTGTCCTTCTCCCAGTCGTCCGCCGACACGCCGGCCAGCGCGCCACCACCGGCGTGCACACCGCCCTCAGGCTTCTCGTGCTTCCACGAGTCCGGCTTCTCACGGTCGTCGTTGCTGCTGGCAGAGGAACCGCTGTCCTTGTCCCAGCCGTCCGCCGAGGTCACGGCATATGCGGCGGGGGTGGTGACCGCGAGGACCGCCGTGACGGCGGCCGAGGCGAACAGGGTGCGGGCAGTGCGCATGGATACACAGTCCTTTCGCCACTCCCGTGTCGGCCGGCTGGTTGTCGGCTCATCGGATCACGGGTGCGACGTGATCCACCGTCAGTCCGATCCCGACCGCGCACCACTCGGGGAGGTCGAATCGGGGCGATGCGGTGGGCCCATCGTGTGACAGGGAGCCAGATGTCACCCGTCTGACGGCACGCCACGCCGGGAGGAGGTTTGAGCGGCGACGATCATCGGTGTAGGGGGGCGGGCGCAGCACCCACGCGGTCGCACCACGCCGGCGACACCACGTCCAAGCTGCCGTCGCCCCGTCCGACGGGGGTCTGACGGCCCGTCCGGGGCGTCTTGCCGGCCGGGTGGACCGGCAGGACCTGGACACCGCCCGGGCCGACGGAGCACGGCCGCCGCACGGGCCGGCGGGAACGGGACCGCCGTCGGGCGGGCGCCCCTGGGGAACCGCGACCACGCGCACACCCGCGACGCCGGAGGGGACCCGTCGACCACGCGCGCACCCGCGACGACTCACGGATCCGTCCGCCACTTCCTGAACCCAGAGCGCACCGGACGGCGCGGACCGCCTCGAAGGGGTCCGGCAAAAGGGGCATCACACGGGGCCGGCATCAGACTTTGTCGTCAACAGGCTCCGATACACGCGTTGTTGCACATCTATTGACGTGTTCGTAACAAGGGTGGAGTATCTCGCACAGTTGGAGAGAGCGCTCTCTGACTGTGCGCGTCGTGTACCCGCCCCACGACTCAGGAGACCCCATGTACGCACATCCCCGGCTCCGCAGACCCCTCCCCGCCTCGCGGGCCAGACGCAGCGGCGTACTGGCCGTCATAGCCGGTCTGGTCCTCTCGCTCCTCGCCCTCGTCCCCCAGACCCCCGCGAGCGCCGCGCCGTCGCTGCTCTCCCAGGGCAAGGCGGTCACCTCCTCCAGCCAGGAGAACGACGGCACTCCCGCCTCTGCTGCGGTCGACGGCAACAACGGGACACGCTGGTCGAGCGCCTTCTCCGACCCCCAGTGGATCAAGATCGACCTCGGCGCCGCCGCCTCGGTGAGCCAGATCGTGCTGCGCTGGGAGGCGGCCTACTCCACGGCCTACCGGATCGAGTTCTCCTCGGACAACAGCAGCTGGAGCACCGCCTACTCCACCACCACGGGACCCGGTGGTACGGAGACACTGAACGTCTCGGGGACCGCCCGCTACGTCCGGCTGACCGGCACCGCGCGTGCCACCGGCTACGGGCACTCCCTCTGGGAGTTCCAGGTCTTCGGCACGACCGGCGGCAGCGACCCGCAGATCCCCGGCGGGGGTGACCTCGGGCCCAACGTGCTGGTCTTCGACCCCTCGACGCCGGGCATCCAGGCCAAGGTCGACGCGATCTTCAAGCAGCAGGAGTCCGCCCAGTTCGGCACGGGCCGCTACGCGCTCATGTTCAAGCCGGGCACCTACAACAACATCAACGCCCAGATCGGCTTCTACACC
>NZ_JBIATW010000015.1:129254-182803 GCF_042892135.1 Streptomyces sp. NPDC001822 | reverse complement strand
GTCCCGCGCGGGCGGCGCCCCCCCCCCCCCCCCCCGCGGCCCCCACCCCCCCGCCCCCCCCCGCCGCCCCCCCCCCTCTTCCCAAAAAACACCCGGGCCCCCCCCCGGCCCGGGGGGCCCCCCCCTTCTCGTATGTGAGGGCGTCAGCCCTTGAGCTCGGCCGCCACCAGCTCCGCGATCTGCACCGCGTTCAGCGCGGCACCCTTGCGGAGGTTGTCGTTGGAGACGAACAGCGCGAGGCCGTGCTCGACGGTCTCGTCGACCCGGATGCGGCCCACGTACGAGGGGTCCTTGCCGGCGGCCTGGAGCGGGGTGGGGATCTCGGAGAGCTCGACGCCCTCCGCGTCCTTCAGCAGCTCGTAGGCGCGCTCGACACTGATCGGGCGGCCGAAGCGGGCGTTGATCTGCAGGGAGTGACCGGAGAAGACCGGGACCCGGACGCAGGTGCCGGACACCTTGAGGTCCGGGATCTCAAGGATCTTGCGGGACTCGTTGCGGAGCTTCTGCTCCTCGTCCGTCTCGAAGGAACCGTCGTCGACGATCGAGCCCGCGAGCGGCAGCACGTTGAAGGCGATCGGGCGCTTGTAGACGGCGGACTCGGGGAAGTCCACGGCCTCGCCGTCGTGCGTCAGCCTGTCCGCGTCGGCCACGACCTTGGACGCCTGGCCGTGCAGCTCCGCGACACCGGCGAGCCCCGAGCCGGACACCGCCTGGTAGGTGGCCACCGTCAGCGCGTCGAGCCGTGCCTCGTCGTGCAGGGGGCGCAGCACGGGCATGGCGGCCATCGTGGTGCAGTTCGGGTTGGCGATGATGCCCTTGGGGCGGTTGCGGATCGCGTGGGGGTTGACCTCGGAGACCACCAGCGGGACCTCGGGGTCCTTGCGCCAGGCGGAGGAGTTGTCGATCACCACGGCGCCCTGCGAGGCGACCTTCTCGGCCAGCGCCTTCGACGTGGCGCCGCCGGCGGAGAACAGCACGATGTCCAGGCCCGTGTAGTCCGCGGTGGAGGCGTCCTCCACGGTGACGTCCGTGCCCTCGTACGCGATGGCGGAGCCGGCGGAGCGCGCGGAGGCGAAGAGCCGCAGTTCTGCGACGGGGAACTTCCGCTCGGCCAGAATCCTGAGCATGACTGTGCCGACCTGACCGGTGGCGCCGACGATTCCGACCTTCACGGGGACTCCCTCACGGATGTGCGAAACGGACACGGTTGCCGGTCCATGATGCTTGTGTCCATGGCCGCCTTGTCCAATCCATTGTCCGGCAGACGGACGGGTTGCGCGCAGAGCTGTGGGGCGGGAGCCCTTGCGAGCGCCCGCCCCACAGTTGTCTCATGTCGTACGGATCACACCGCCGCGGTGCTTACGGCGCGACCTTGCCGATCACGACGCTTCCGGTGCCCGCGGCGGTGCCGCGGCTGTTCACCAGGTGGACCTCGCCGAAGAACTGGCGGCCCTCGGGAGCCGCTCCGGCGACGACGACCTCCGCGCCGACCTTGGCGGACGCGCCGTTGGCCAGGTTCACGGCCTTCGACTCGTCGACGTTGATCGTGCCGAGCGACGGGGCGTAGTACACGTCCCGGTAGTCGTACTCGGTGGTCCCCGCCGGGACCGAGTAGCCGTCGATGATGACGGTGTAGGTGCCGGCGGCCGGCTCCACCAGGCTGACGGACTCCTCGGAGCCCGCCGTCGTCGACGCGCCGACCTGGGTGCCGTCCTTGACGACGTACAGGTCGATGTCGGCGTTGGCGTCCGAGGTGTTGCCGATGGCGACGTCCAGCTTCTCGACGCCCTCACCGATGGTGAACGTCTTGGTGTACTGACCACCGGTGGCGATCGACGGGCGCTCGACGTCCGCCGAACCCAGCGAGCCGCCCTTGAGCGAACCCTTCAGGTCACCGGCGTTGTTCGTGACGGTCCAGTCCACGGCCGCCGGGGTGCCGATCTTCGCCTCGGGGATGGTCTGCACCGCCGGGTCGAAGGAGGCGCCGAGCAGCGAGACGTCCAGCTTGTACGGGTTGTCCAGCAGCGGCGACGTGCGGCGGGACTCGACCTCGATCTCCCAGACGCCCGGCTGCGGCGCCTTGTAGGAGCGCGTGTCCGGACGGCAGGTGTTGGCCGGGTTCTCGTAGTTCGGGTAGCAGAAGATCGTGGAGCTGTCCTCCACCGCGACCCCGTAGGGGTGGATGGAGATGAACCGCGTCTGGCTGCCCGAGCGCAGGGCGCTCAGCGCGACCTCGAGGGTCTCCGCGCCCTCGGGGACGTTCACGAAGTACGACGTGGTGCTGTTGCGCTGCACCGAGCCGGTCGTCGAGAAGGCGTAACCCGGCTTCACGAGGTCCTTGGCGACGACCACGGTGGAGAGGATCTGCTGGTCGATGCCCGAGGTCCTGCTGTCGTCCACCTGCAGGATCGCGCTGTGGACGCCCGCCGAGCGCGGCTTCGCCTGCACCTTGACGGTCACCGGCGTGCCGAGCGGCAGCGAGACGGTGCTCGAACCGGTCAGGGAGAAGGTGCCGTCGTTGTTCTTCCACGACAGCGTGTGCTTCACGGCCTTGTCCGGGCCCGTGGTGCGGGTGACGGTGACGTCGTACGACTTCTTCTGGCCGGCCTTCAGGCCGCCCTCACGGTCGTACAGACCGGTGCCGAAGCCCGGGGTCTTCAGCGCGAAGTCGATCGCCGTGTCGACGGGAGCCTTGACCGAGTACTCGTGCGCCGGGGCGCCCTGCTTCTCGATCTGCTTCCAGGCGCCGACGATGTTGATCAGGCCGGCACCCTGGGCGTGCGCGGGCACACCGGCGATGTGGGTGGCGGTGCTGGTCAGCGCGGTGCGCAGGTCGGCCGGCGGCAGCTCGATGTGCTTCTGCTTCGCGGCGGACAGCAGCAGCGCCGTGGCGCCCGCGGCCTGCGGCGAGGACATCGAGGTGCCCTGCAGCATGGAGTAGCCGGCGGGGAGCGCGTAGCCCGACTCCTTGACCGGACCGCCGGGGAACCAGGTCTGGGTGGTGTTGATCGACGCGCCCGGTGCCGTCAGGGTCGGCGTGAAGCCGCCGTCCTCACGCGGACCGCGCGAGGAGAAGGGGAGCATGTCGTACTTCTTGGTGACGTTGGAGCCGTAGTTGGCGGCCCAGGTCTCCTTGGAGATCGACGCGCCCACCGAGATGACGTGGTCGGCGAGACCGGGGTCACCGATGGTGTTGACGCCCGGGCCCTCGTTGCCGGCCGAGATGACCAGCTGGACGCCGTAGATGTCGATGAGGCGCTTGTAGAGCTCGGCGCGCGCGTTGTTGCCGTCGTTGAGCGGCGGCAGTCCGCCGATCGACATGTTGACGACGTCGACGCCGCGGTTGACGACGAGGTCGATCATGCCCTCGGTCAGCGCGATGTTGGTGCAGCCGCCCGACCAGGAGCAGGCACGGGAGGAGACGACCTTGGCGCCGGGCGCCGCGCCGTTCATCTTGCCGCCGAACAGGCCGTTGGCCGCGGTGATGCCCGCGACGTGGGTGCCGTGCTCGCTCTGGATCACGCCGATGTTGACGAAGTCGGCCTTGGCGCCGGCCGCGTTGTAGACGACGTTCTTGCGGGTCTCGACGACGAACGGGATGCGCTCGGCGACCTCGGTCCGCGGGTCGTCCTTGCCGAAGTAGGACACCTGGTGCTTGTCCTTGTACGGCTTCAGGACGGCCTCGTCGCCGAAGTCCGCGTCGTCGTCCAGGTCCACGCGGACGGTGCCGGTGACCGGGTCGTAGAGCACGGCCCAGACGTCGGTGGTGTCGCCGTCCCGGTTCAGGTCCCCGGCCATGTCGCCACCCTTGGTGGCGGCCTCGGAGAAGAGCTGGATCTTGTAGGACCCCTCCGGCGCCGAGTAGGTGCGGCCGCCGATGGTGAACGTCGGGCCGGCCACGCCGGCCGTCATCCGCAGCCAGGTGCCGTCGCCGTCGCTGACGGGGTCGGTCGCCGTCACCCAGTCGACGATCTTGCGCTCGCCGGTGGTGGTCTTCTGCAGCGCGGGGTGGCCGAGGTCGACACCGGAGTCCAGGACACCGATGGTGATCCCGCGGCCGTCGGCCTTCGGGTGCTGCTTCACGAAGTCCACGGCGCCCGTCTCGAAGGACGGGTTGTACGGGTTCTTCGCGGGGGTGTGCTTGCCCGGCGCCGGGTAGCTGCCCGTCGCCTTCTTCTGCTGGGCCCCCGCGGCCCGGTCGCCCGCGGGCGTCGGGTCGTCCAGCTCGATCTCCTGCTTGAGGTCGATCCCCTGGACGGAGGAGAGCTTCTGCGCCGCCTTGATGGTCGCCTCGGCGGTCGCGGTCGGCACGGTCGCCCGGACGTATCCGAGCTTGTCGTACGTCTGTCCCAGCACGGACCCCTTGACGGCGTCCAGCTGCTCGCGCACCTGCTCGGTGGCACCCGGCTTGGTGGCGACCATCATCGTGACGGTCTTCTCACCCTCGGTCTGCGCCTTCGCCAGTACGCCGGCGTCGGCCTCGCCCAGCTTGTCGCCCTTGGCGCTCGCGGCGGCGGGCTTCACCGGCGCGGGCGCCGGGTCGTCGGCGGCGAAGACCGGGGCGGCGCCGGAGGCGGCCAGTGCGGCCGCCAGGCCGGCCGCGGCCGCGATGCGGGCCGCGCGTCTCGCCCCGGGTATGGAGCTGGGGGATTCCTTGGTCATGAGCATCCCTGTTTTGTGAAAGAAAGAGAGAGTCCGGAATTCGGTACCCGATGACCGCTCAGCCTTTCGTAAATGACAGGGGTTTGTGGAGACTTGACGGGGATCAAAACGGGACATGGCGGAGATCCGCCACTGGTCCGGTTGCGCCAACCGGCGTCTCTCTCGCGGTCCCTGACGGGCCCGCACCTCGTGCTCAGCGCGGCAGGACCACCACGTACGCGGCGGGTTCGCGGTCCTCGGCCGCCATCATCGCCGTGCGCAGCACCACCGCCTGCTGTGCCATGACCTCGCGCAGCTGCCCCGGGGTCACCCGCACCACCGTGACCCCGAGGCGTTCCAGGTGTTCGCGCTCCGCCGCGAAGGCGACACGGTCCTCGCGCGGTGAGCGGGTGCCCAGTTCGAGCGCGACGGCCTGCTCCGGCCAGTAGGCGTCCACCCCGCCGAGGAAGCGGCCGCCGGGAAGCGACAGCTCGACGTTCCACAGGGGTTCCGGCAGTCCGTGGGCGCGCACCATCTCGTACAGCCGGCCCTCCGCGACCGAGCGGCCCTCGACGAGCAGCGCCTCCACGGCGTCCACCACGTGCGGGCGGCCCAGCAGCTTGGCGGCGTTCATCTCCCTCACGACCGCCGCCGGTTCGCAGTGTCCGCCGCGCACCGCCTCCGTCAGGATCCTGCGGACCGTCGAGGCGTCCGTGAGCGCGGACACCGTGTCGGCGAGGGCGCGTTCCACGGGCGCCAGCGGCACCCCGGAGCGCCGTTGCGGCCTCGGCAGGACGGCCGCCCTGGTCACCTGGACGAACCGGGTGGACCGCAGTCGCCTGGTGCGTGGCACCAGGACGTCGATGCGGTGCAGCGCGATCGTCGGGGGTGCGGACGCGAAGCCGTACAGCGCCAGGGCTGCCAGGCCGGTGACCATCGCCTCGCCGTAACCGGGCCCGGCCTGGGCCGGGACGCCCCGGCGGGCGGTGGACGGCGGCCTGCCGCCGTACAGCAGCGCGCCGTGCACCCGGTCCTCGTCCGTCGCCCGGCCGTCGTGCAGCAGGTAGACGCCGGGGAGCAGTTGCTGCCAGGGGCCGCCGGGCAGGCACTGCGCGGCGGTCTGCGCCGCCGTCACGCCCCGGGCGCGCAGCTGGGCGGCGGACTGCACGCGGTGGCGCACCGCGGAGACGGTGTGGAGGGAGAGCGGGGTGTTCTGGGTCATGCCCGGGAGGTTCCCGCAGGTCCGCGCCGCGATGGCGGGTGTTACACGCCCGTCGACATTCCAGGACAACGCCGTTCAAAAGCGCAGCAGTTCGAGTGTCGAAAAGAGTGGTCGCGGCGGGGAATGTACGGCGCGCGCCCCGCACGCGTGTGCGGGGGCGCGCGCCGGGTACTCACTCCGCCGCGTCGCGCTCCTGGGCGCGCAGCGTCCGCGCCAGGTCGTCCCGCGCCTCCAGCACCAGTCGCCGCAGCGCCGGTGCCGCGTCCGGGTGCGAGGTCAGCCACGCGTCCGTCGCGGCGAGCGTCGCCGGGTCGTCCTGCAGCTGCGGGAACAGGCCCTTGACCACGTCGATGCCGATCTGGATGGAGCGCTCGGCCCACACCCGCTCGATCGCCTCGAAGTACGAGGCCGTGTACGGCGCCAGCAGCTCACGCTGCGAGGCCTGCTCGAAACCGGCGATCGTCGCCCCGACGAGGGCGTTGGACAGCTTGTCCGACTCGACGACCGCCGCCCACGCCTGGGCCTTGACCGCCGCCGAGGGCCGCGACGCGAGGCACCGCACGTGGTGCCGCTTGCCGGACGCGGTGTCGTCGCGGGCGAGTTCGGCGTCCACCGCCGCCTCGTCCGCCGCGCCGTGCGAGACCAGCGGGGACAGGAAGGCCCAGCGCAGCTCCTGGTCGACGTCCAGGCCCTCGATCACGGCCGAGCCGTCGAGCAGCCCGGCCAGCAGCCGGAGGTCCGCGTCCGAGGCCGCCACCGCCGCGAAGAACCGGGCCCACGTCAGCTGGTGCTGGCTGCCCGGCTCCGCGCGCCGCAGCTCACGCAGCGCGCCCTCGGCCAGAGCCCGGCCGCCCTCCTCGCGCCAGGCCGGCGCGGCGTAGTGGTCCACGGCCGAGCGGGCCCAGGTGTGCAGCATCTGCAGGACCCCGATGTCCGACTCGCGGCCGGCGGACGACAGCACGAGGGAGACGAAGTCCCGGGCCGGCAGCACCGCGTCACGCGTCAGGTTCCACAGCGCCGACGAGCACAGCGCCCGGGCGAGCGGGTCGGTGATGTCACCGAGGTGCTCGCGGAGGGTGTCCAGCGAGCGCTCGTCGAAACGCACCTTGCAGAACGTGAGGTCGTCGTCGTTGACCAGCACCAGGTCGGGCCTCTCGGCCCCGGCCAGCTCCGCGACGACGGTGCGTTCGCCCGCGACGTCGGTCTCGGCGCGGGCGTACCGCTCCACGGTGCCCTCCGGGGTGAGCCGGTACAGGCCCACCGCGACCCGGTGCGGCCGCAGCTCGGGATGCGAGGCGGCGGCCTCCTGCGTCACGGCGAGCTCCGCGACGCGGCCCTCGTCGTCGCAGGTCACGACCGGGGTCAGGGTGTTGACGCCCGCGGTCTGCAGCCACGCGCGCGACCAGGCCGTCATGTCGCGCCCGGACGTCTCGGCCAGCACCGACAGCAGGTCGCCCAGCCGGGTGTTGCCGAAGGCGTGGCGCTTGAAGTAGCGGCGCGCGCCCTCCAGGAAGGCGTCCCGGCCCACGTAGGCCACCAGCTGCTTCAGCACGGAGGCGCCCTTGGCGTACGTGATCCCGTCGAAGTTCAGCTTGGCGTCCTCCAGGTCACGGATGTCGGCCGTGACCGGATGGGTGGACGGCAGCTGGTCGGCGCGGTACGCCCAGGCCTTGCGGTTGTTGGCGAAGGTGATCCAGCCGTTGGTGAAACGGGTCGCCTCCACCATCGAGAACGTCCCCATGAAGTCGGCGAAGGACTCCTTCAGCCACAGGTCGTCCCACCACCGCATGGTGACCAGGTCGCCGAACCACATGTGCGCCATCTCGTGCAGGATGACGTTGGCCCGGCGCTCGTAGGACGCCGAGGTGACCTTGCCCCGGTAGACGTACTCCTCGCGGAAGGTGACGAGGCCCGGGTTCTCCATCGCGCCGAGGTTGTACTCCGGCACGAACGCCTGGTCGTACTTCCCGAACGGGTACGGGTAGTCGAAGTGGTCGTGGAAGAAGTCCAGGCCCTGCTTCGTGATGAGGAAGATGTCGTCGGCGTCGAAGTGCCGCGCGAGCCCCTTGCGGCACATCGCGCCGAGCGGGATCTCCAGCTTCGTGCCGTCGTCGAGTGTGCGGGTGTAGCTGTCGGTGACGTGATGGTAGGGGCCCGCGACGACCGCCGTGATGTACGTCGAGATCGGCAGGGTCTCCGCGAACCGGTGCACCTCGCCGTCCTGCGACTCCTCCGCGCCGTTGCTCCACACCCGCCAGCCCTCGGGCGCCGTCACCTCGAAGCGGTAGGGAGCCTTGAGGTCGGGCTGCTCGAAGTTGGCGAAGACGCGCCGGGCGTCGGCCGGCTCGTACTGCGTGTAGAGGTAGACCTCGCCGTCCTCCGGGTCGACGAAGCGGTGCATGCCCTCGCCGGTCCGGCTGTACGCGCACAGCGCGTCGACGACCAGGACGTTGCCGCCCTCGGCGAGGTCGTCCAGCGCGATCCGGGTGCCGTCGAAGACGGCCGCCGGATCCAGGTCCTTCCCGTTCAGCGTCACGGCGCTCACGGCCGGGGCCACCAGGTCGGCGAAGGTCGACGCCCCGGCAAGGGCGGCACGGAAGCGGATCGTCGTCCGCGAGCGGAAGGTGCGCGGACCGGCCTCCCCGTCGGACCCGCTGGGCTCGCCGACGGCGGAACGCAGGTCGAGGGCGACCTCGTATCCGTCGACGGTCAGCAGCTCGGCCCTCACGCGGGCCTCGTCGCGGGACAGGTTTTCACCGGGCACGGAACACTCCTTCGTGTCTCTTTCGAACACCTTTGATCCTCGCATGCGGCACTCCGCCCCCACACACGGGAATGGCCGGAGTGCTCCGCGGTGTTCTGCGGGGAGGTGCAGACCGACCTCATGAGGAGAGACATGCCCGAGAACAGCACGGCCGGCGGCAAGGTCCCGGTCGACTTCTGGTTCGACCCGCTCTGCCCCTGGGCGTGGATGACCTCCCGCTGGATGCTGGAGGTCGAGAAGGTCCGCGACGTCGAGGTCCGCTGGCACGTGATGAGCCTCGCCGTCCTCAACGAGAGCAGGCTGGACGAGCTCCCCGAGAAGTACGCCGAGATCATGCGCGACACGGCCTGGGAAGCCGTCCGCATCGTCGTCGCCGCGCAGCAGAAGCACGGTGACGAGGTCGTCGGCCCCCTCTACAACGCGCTCGGCACCCGCATCCACAACAACGGTGAGGGCCTCACCCGCGAGGCGTACGCGGGCGCCCTGGCGGACGTCGGCCTGCCGGCCGAACTGCTGGAGTACGCCGACTCGGACGCGTACGACAAGGAGCTGCGCGCCTCCCACCAGGAGGGCATCGACAAGGTGGGCCAGGACGTCGGCACCCCGGTCATCGCCGTGCCCGGTGCGGACGGCGAGCAGGTCGCCTTCTTCGGTCCCGTCGTCACCCCCGCCCCGAAGGGCGAGGACGCGGCGAAGCTCTGGGACGGCACGCTGCTGGTGGCGTCCATCCCCGGCTTCTACGAGCTCAAGCGGACCCGGACCCAGGGCCCCGTCTTCGACTGATCCCGTGCCGCCGCACCGCGGGCCGGGCCGGGGCGACCGGTCCGGCCCGCGGTGCGGCGGCGGTGCGTCCGCGCGGATCCCGGGTATTGCCGAAGCGGTGAACCGTCGTTCATGATCTGGCCATGCCAGATGCCGGTCCGGACCGTCCCGCGGCCCCGCCCCTGCCGCCCACCGTGCGGATCGGATACGGGCTCGGCTCCCTGTGCACGGGCACCTTCGCCACCGTGCCCGGCCTGATCCTCCTCTACTACCTCACCAACGTCCTCGCCGTGCCCGCCGCCGTGGCGGGCGCCGCCGTGTTCCTGCCCAAGGCCTGGGACGTCCTCGTCAACCCGCTCGTCGGCGCGCTCTCCGACCGCAGCCGGCTGCGCGGCGGACCGCGCCGCCCGTTCCTCCTGGCCGGCGCCTGCACGCTGCCGCCGCTCTTCGCGCTGATCTTCGCCGCCCCGCCGCTGCGCGGAGCCGCGGCCGCCGCCTACGTCGGCGCCCTGTTCCTCCTCGCCGCCACCGCGTACGCCGTCTTCCAGGTGCCGTACGTGACCATGCCCGCCGAGATGACCGAGGACCCGCGTGAACGCGGGCGCGTCCTCGGCTGGCGGGTGGGGTTCCTCGGCGTCGCGATCCTGCTGTCCGGCGCGCTCGCCCCCGCGATCGCCCACGCCGACGGCGACACCCCGCAGAGCTACCGGACGATGGGCGCCGTCGTCGCCCTGCTTCTGGCCGCCGGGATGTTCGGGGCGTGGGCCGCCACCCGCCGCGCCCCGGCCGTGGCGCGCAGCGAGGCCGAACCCTCCCTCCGGGCGCAGCTCGCCGCGGCCCGCTCCAGCAGGCCGTTCCTGTACCTGGCCGGAATGTGGACGCTCCAGGCCCTCGCCATCGGCGTCATGCTCGCCGGGGTCCAGTACTTCGCGACGTACACCCTCGGATCGGCGGGCGCCGTCACCCCGCTGTTCGTCTGCCTGATCGGCCCGCTGGTCCTCTTCATGCCGCTGTGGAACCTGCTGGCCCGGCACAAGGGCGTGACGTACGCCCAGTGGTGCGCGTCGCTGCTCTACACGGCCGGCGCTGTGCTCCTCGGCCTCACGGGCGTCGCGGGCCAGGCCGTCGGGTACGCGGCGGTGGTCCTCGTCGGCATCGCCTACGCCGGGTTGCAACTGCTCCCGCTCACCATGCTCGCGGAGACCCTGGCCGCCGACGCCGTCGCCACCGGCAGGCGCAGGGCCGCCACCTTCACGGGGCTGTGGACGGCCGCCGAGACCCTGGCCTTCGCCCTGGGCGCGGGCGTGTTCGCCCTCGTCCTGGCCGTGACCGGCTTCCGTTCGTCCGACGCCGCGCACCAGGTGGAGCAGCCCGCCGCGGCCCTCACGGGCATCACCGCGGGGATGAGCGTGCTGCCCGCCGTCCTCGCCGCCGCGAGCCTCCTGCTGCTGAGCCGCTACCGCGCGACTCCGACCGCGCCCCACCCCCTCCAGGAAGAGCCCGCCCGTGCCGACTGAACCCGCCCTGCCCGACGGCCGCCCCGCCACCGAGGTGCTCGCCGAACTGCGCGCCCTGCGCGAGGCGGACGCGCCCACGCGCGGGGGCCGTACCTTCGCCTACGTCTACGACGCCGGGCTGGAGGGTCTGGACGAGCTGGCCGCCGAGGCGTACACCGCCTTCGCGACGGTCAACGCGCTCGACCCCACGGTCTTCCCGAGCGTCGCGCGGCTGGAGAACGACCTGGTGGCGGCCGTCGCCGCCCTGCTCGGCGCCCCCGGCGCCCAGGGGACGTTCACCAGCGGCGGCACGGAGAGCATCCTGCTCGCGGTCAAGACCGCCCGCGACCACGCCCGCTCCGAGCGCGGGATCACCGAGCCCCGGATGGTGCTGCCGTCCACCGCCCACGCGGCCTTCCACAAGGCCGCGGCCTACCTGGGCGTCGACCCCGTCGTCGTGCCCGTCGACCCCGTCACCTTCCGGGCCGACGCCGGCGCGATGGCCGCAGCGCTCGACGACCGCACCGTGCTGGCGGTCGCCTCGGCGCCTTCGTACGCGCACGGGGTGATCGACCCGGTGGCCGAGATCGCGGCGGCGGCCGCCGCACGCGGGGTGCTCTGCCATGTGGACGCGTGCATCGGGGGCTGGATCCTGCCCTACCTGCGGCGCGCCGGGCGCGAGGTGCCGCCCTTCGACCTGTCCGTGCCGGGCGTCACGTCGCTCTCCGTGGACCTGCACAAGTACGGCTACGCGGACAAGGGCGCCTCCGTGGTCCTCCACCGCGACGCCGGGCTCCGCCGCCACCAGTACTTCGCGCACGCGGGCTGGCCCGGCTACCCCGTCGTCAACCCGACGGTGCAGGGCACCAAGTCCGGTGGTCTGCTGGCGCAGGCGTGGGCCGTCCTCCGGCACGTCGGCGAGGACGGATACACCGCGCTCGCCGGCCGGGTGGGGGAGGCGTCGGACCGGCTGCTCGCCGGACTGCGGTCCATCGACGGCGTGCACGTCCTGGGCGATCCCGCGGCGGGACTCGTCGCGTTCACCGTCTCCGGCCGACAGGACGGGGCCCCCGACCTCAGCCTGCTCCTGCACCTGGCCGACGAGATGCGCGAGCTGGGCTGGTACCTCCAGCCGCAGCTCTCCTTCGACGGCCTGCCGCCCAACCTCCACCTCACCCTGACCCCGGCCACCGTCGGCCAGGTCGGCCCGCTCCTCGACGACCTCACCGCCGCGCTGGCGAAGGCCCGGGCGCTGGACCCGGTGGCGGTCGACCCGGCCCTCGCGTCGTTCGCGGCCGGGCTGGATCCCGCGACGCTCGGCCCGGACGAGACCGCCGCCGTCCTCGCCTTCGCCGGACTCGGCGGCGGGGGCGGACTCCCGGAGCGGATGGCACCCGTACTCGTCCTGCTCGACGCACTGCCGCGTGCCCTCAAGGAGCGCCTGCTGGCCGAGTTCATCGGTTCCGTCTTCCGGATCTGACGCCGCCCGCGGCGCACGGCATGGGTGAGCCCCCGCGAGTCATGTCCTCGCGGGGGCTCACCGTTCATCCGCCTGCCCGGTGAAGGTTGAGAAGACGATCACGAGGCAGGACGCATCGGGTCCGTCAGGGGGCCAGCAGCAGCACGTCGGCGCGCTCCTTGGTCGCGGCGTAGCGCCTGGCCACGTCCTGCCAGTTGACGACGCGCCACATCGCCTCGATGAAGTCGACCTTCTGGTTCTTGTACTGCAGGTAGAAGGCGTGCTCCCAGGCGTCGAAGACCAGGATCGGGACCGAGCCCTGGCCGACGTTGCCCTGGTGGTCGTAGACCTGCTCGACGATCAGCCTGCCGCTGAGGGGCTCGTAGGCGAGGACGCCCCAGCCGGAGCCCTGCGTGGTCGCCGCGGCCTTCGTCAGCTGGGACTTGAAGCCGGCGTACGAGCCGAAGGACTCCGTGATCGCGTCCGCCAGGTCGCCCACGCCGTCCGCCGCGAGGGGCTCGCCGCCGCCGTCACCGGTCATGTTGTGCCAGTAGATCGAGTGCAGGATGTGGCCCGAGAGGTGGAAGGCCAGGTTCTTCTGGAGGCCGTTGACTGCCCCCCAGGCACCCTTGTCCCGCGCCTCTTCGAGCTGTTCGAGGGTGTCGTTGGCGCCCTTGACGTACGCGGCGTGGTGCTTGTCGTGGTGGAGCTCGATGATCTGCGGGTTGATGACCGGTTCGAGCGCCGCGTAGTCGTACGGGAGTTCCGGGAGCGTGTACGTGGCCATGGGTCGAACCCTCCAACTGCTGCCTGGTTGTTATTGCAAGTCCTTCGCAATTGCAGGCTAGCAGGAGGAAGGGCCGGAAGTGATCAGCCCATGGTCCTGGGACGGGTCCGGCCGGCCGCTCGTGGTCCGCCGGAACCGGAGACCGCCCTCAGGTGACGGGCCGCACGGTGCTCCGCGCGCGCTCCCGGACCAGCCCCGGTGCCAGGCAGAGGGTCGCCAGGGCGGAGGCCGCGGCCATCACCGCCATCGCCGCGGCGGGGGAGGTCCACCGGGCCACCGTGCCCGCGAGTGCCGCGGCGATCCCCTGCAGCGCGAGCATCCCGGACGCGTGCAGACCGAGGGCCTGGCCGGCGGCCGCGTCCGGGGTCAGCGCCATCAGCCGCTCCTGGAAGAGGAGGCTCGCCGAGAAGCCCGTCGACGCCAGAGCGGCCAGAGCGAGCGCCCACGGCAGCCCCGGCCGCAGCGCGAACAGGAGGTAGGGGGCGGCGAGCAGCAGAAGCAGCGGGATGCCGAGCCGTCCCCTCCATCGCGCCGGGAGGAGGCGCCCCGTGACCGTGTCCCCGATCAGCATGCCGAACGCGGCGCAGGCGAACAGCAGTCCCGCCCGGTCCGGCATGTACGGCACGAAGAGGGACTCGCAGCCGACGACCAGGCCGTTGGGCAGCCACAGTGAGAGGTAGACGTGCCTGCGCGGGGCCGAGGACCACAGGAGCGCGTTCGTCCGCGACGTCTCGCGCACCGACGGCCTGCCCGTGACCCTGGCCGGCCGGTGTGCGAGGCCGAGCCCGGCCGCGGCGGCTCCGGCGGCGTACAGCGCGGCGGCGACGAGCAGCGTGCCGCGCGGGGACAGGGCGGCCACCAGGACGCCACCCAGCGCGTACCCGACGATCTGCATGGTGCCGGAGCACATGTTGAGCACCGAGCGGCCCAGCAGGTATCCGTCCCTGGGCAGGATCTCGCCGAGCAGTCCGTACCGCACCCCGCCGGTCACGGCGGCCACGACCCCCTCGCCCAGGACCACGGCGAAGACCAGGACGAGGGGCAGCCCGGGCAGGGCCAGGACTGCCGTACAGGCGCCGAAGGCGAGCGCCGCGCAGCTCAGCGCCGCGCGCGGGGGGAGCCGGTCGGCCGCCGACATCAGCAGCGTCGCGCCGGCCAGCTGGGCGAGCGAGGAGCCGAACATGGAGAGCGCCGAGAGCAGCGGGGATCCCGTCGACGAGAACACGAGGACGCCGAGGGCCAGTTGGCCCGTGGTCGCGGCGGCGCCCTGCAGGGCGCCGGTCGTGAAGAGGGCACCGAACTGCGGCACGCGGAAGACTTCCCGGTAGGTGAGCATGCCGGGGAGTCTCGGCCGGTGCCCGGTGCGGCCGTTACTGTTTCGCGCGGAGGCGAAACATGGGGTGGTGGCAGGTCAACGCGGACACGCTGGCGGCAGGCCGATTCGTCGTGTCGGAACTGGCCGAGGTCACGGCCACGCTCCAGTTCCTGGTGCGGGGGACCGCGGCGAACCCCGCCGAGCGCGCATGGCTGGACACCCACGGACCCGCCTACCGGGAGCGCCTGGCCGGCGATCCGGCCGCCGCCCGCCTCGCCCCGGCCGGCCTCGGCGGCCACTGGAACGCGGACTTCCTCACGCCCACACCCAGCGGCCCCGGCACGTTCGCCCAGGAGCTCGACCGGGTGCGACAGACGTCCGTGGAAGAGGCCCGGGCCGATCTGGAGGTCTCGGGAGGGGGCCCGCTCCCGGCCGCGCTGCGCGACGCCGATCTGCCGCGGTGCGCCGCCGACCTGCTGGAATGGGTGTGGGAACACCTCGTGCGCCCGGACTGGCCGCGTCGCCGCCGGATCATCGAGGCGGACATCGTGGCCCGGGCCGGTCAGCTGAGCCGGGGCGGCTGGGCCGGGGCGCTGGAGAGCCTGAACCCCGGTGTGCGCTGGCTGGGCGGCAGCAGGCTCCAGGTGAACCCGCGTGACTACCCCCCACGTGAACTGGACGACGCCACCCTGGTGTTCATCCCGGTCACGCCGCGTCAGGGCTGGGTCTCCTGGGACGCCGCGGCGCAGCGCTACGCGATCGTGTACGCCTGTTCGGGAGCCCTCTTCGACGCCGGCCGGCCCGTGGCGCCCGACAGCCTCGGCCGGCTGCTCGGACCCGCGCGGGCCGGGGTCCTCGTGCTCCTCGACCGGCCCCGGAGCACCACGGAACTGGTGGCTCTGACCGGTCAGGGCCTCGGATCGGTGGGCAGGCACGTGAAGGTGCTGCTGGACGCCGGTCTCGCCGGGCGCCGCAGGTCCGGCCGCTCGGTCCTGTACTTCCGTACCGAGGCGGGCGACGTGCTCCTGCGGGCTCAGCCGGGCTGAGGCGCCGCCGCCTCCAGGTCGTCGACGCTGCCGGACATGAGGGTGCGCACGTGCGCGGTGATGTGCTCGGCCGGCCAGTCCCACCAGGCGACGGCGAGGAGCCGGGCGACGTCCTTCTCGTCGTAGCGGGTGCGGATCAGCTTCGCCGGGTTGCCGCCGACGACGCCGTAGTCCGGCACGTCGGAGGTGACGACCGAACCGGTGGCGAGGATCGCGCCGTTGCCGATGCGCACGCCCGGCATCACGGTCACCCCGTGGCCGAACCACACGTCGTGGCCGACCACGGTGTCGCCCCGGCCGGGCAGTCCGGTCAGCAGGTCGAAGTGGTCGGCCCAGGAGCCGCCCATGGTGGGGAAGGGGAACGTGGAGGGCCCGTCCATACGGTGGTTGGCGCCGTTCATGATGAACCGCACACCGGTCCCGAGGGCACAGAACCGGCCGATGACCAGCTTCTCCGGGCCGTAGTGGTACAGCACGTTGCGGGTCTCGAACGCCGTCGCGTCATCGGGGTCGTCGTAGTAGGAGTACGCGCCGGCCTCGATGAGCGGCGAGGTGACCAGGGGCTTCAGCTGCACCACCCTCGGCTGGCCGGGCATCGGGTGCAGCACGGTCGGATCCGCGGGGAGAAGGGGGCTCATGGAGGCACCCTCGCAGAAGGACCGTGCCGCCCGCACTCAGGTTTGCGCCGGGGCCGCGCGCCCGGCCCGCTTCTGGCGCACCAGACCGGTCACGACCAGCGCGGCGGTCAGCGCACCGGTCGCCAGCAGCTGGTCGCGCGTGCCGGGCTGGCGCAGCATCAGGAGGAAGATGCAGGCCATGGCGGCCAGCGCCACGATGGTCAGCACCGGGAAGAGCCACATGCGGACGACGAGCCGGTCCGGTTCCTCCCGCTCGGTCCGCCTGCGCAGGATCAGCTGCGAGACGGCGATGAAGATCCAGACGACCAGGATCACCGCGCCGATCATGTTGAGGAGCCACGGGAACACGTCCTCGGGGCGCCAGTAGCTGAGCAGCACGCAGAGGAACCCGAAGACGGACGAGGCGAGCACGGCGTTGCGGGGGACGCCGGAGGAGACCTTGCCGAGGACCTTCGGGCCCTGGCCGCGGGCTACGAGGGAGCAGGCCATGCGCGATGAGCCGTAGATGTTGGCGTTCATCGCGGAGAGGAGGGCGACGAGGATGACCACGTTCATGATCTCCGCGGCGCCGCTGATGCCGAGGTGGTCGAGCATCGCGTAGAACGGGCCGACCTCGGCCACCTGGGGGTCGTCCCACGGGACGAGGGTGACGACGACCGCCATCGAGCCGACGTAGAAGACCGCGATCCGCCACATCGCCGTGCGCACGGCCTTGGCGACGCCCCGCACCGGGTTCTCGGACTCCGCCGCCGCGATGGTGACCGTCTCCAGGCCGCCGTACGCGAAGACGGAGGCCAGCAGCCCGATGATGAACCCGTTCGAGCCGTGCGGCAGGAACCCGCCGTCCGCGGTGAGGTTCGAGGCGCCGGGGGAGTCCGTGCCGGGCAGCACGCCGAGGATCGCCAGCACGCCGAGCACCAGGAAGAGGCTGATCGCGACGACCTTGAGCGCGGCGAACCAGAACTCGAACTCGCCGAAGTTCTTCACCGCGGCGAGGTTCGTGCCGAGGAAGACCAGCATGAACAGGGCCACCCAGGCCCACTCGGGGGTCCCGGGCAGCCAGCCCGTGACGATCTGCGCGGCGCCGATGCCCTCCAGGCCGACGGCGACGCAGAGCAGCACCCAGAACGACCACCCGGCGGTGAAGCCCGCCCACGGTCCGATCGCCCGTTCCGCGTGGACGGAGAAGGAGCCGGACGCGGGATTGGCAGCGGACATCTCGCCGAGCATCCGCATCACGAACATGACCAGCAGTCCGGAGATGCCGTAGGCGATCACGATGGAGGGGCCCGCGGAGGCGATGCCCGCGCCCGAGCCGACGAACAGCCCGGCACCGATGACACCGCCGAGGGCGATCATCGACAGGTGACGCTGCTTGAGGCCGTGGGTGAGGGCGGAGTCGGCGGTGGGGGCTGCGGAGTCCGTGGGGGGCGGCGCAGAGGTCCGGGACATGGGGCGGCTCTGTTCACTGGTGGGGACAGGGGACGGCCCACAGTCTGAACACGCGTCCCGGCGGCAGGGAACGGCTGTCCGCTATACGGTCACCGGGTTCACACATCGTGCCCACCCGCCTACCGCTGGGCCCGTGACTCCCGCACGGCCGCCACGACCAGCACGGCGCCGGTGGCCCCCGCCGACCACAGCACCTGCGGGCGGGCCGTGTCGTCGGTGAGCATCAGCAGCAGGACGCCCAGCAGACCGGCCAGCGTCACCCAGGTCAGATACGGGAAGCACCACATCCGCAGCGCCAGGCCGCCGGGCGCCTCGCGCTCCAGCGTGCGCCGCAGCCGCAGTTGGGAGGCCGCGATCAGGCCCCACACGAACAGCAGCACCGCGCCGACCGAGTTGAGCATGTAGAGGAACACCGTGTCGGGCCAGCGGAGGTTGAGCAGGACGGAGACGAACCCGAAAGCCACCGAGGCCAGCACCGCGCGCCGGGGGACCCCGCCGCCGGCCGGCCCGCCCGCGGCCCTGAGCAGACCGCGAGGCGCCTCCCCGCGCTCGGCCAGCGAGAAGATCATGCGTGACGATCCGTACAGGTTGGCGTTGAGCGCGGAGAGCAGCGCGACGAACACCACGATGTTCATGATCTGCCCCGCCGACGGCACGCCCAGGGAGTCCAGGACCTTCACGTACGGGCTCAGCCCCGCCCGCTGCGCGGTCCACGGCAGCACGGTCACGACGACCAGCATCGAACCGACGTAGAAGAAGAGGATGCGCACCACCGCGCTGCGCACCGCACGGCCCACCGCGCGGGCCGGATCGTCGGTCTCGGCCGCCGCGATCGTGACGACCTCCAGCCCGCCGAAGGCGAACACCACGGTGAGCACACCGGAGACGACCCCGCTCCAGCCGTTCGGCAGGAACCCGCCCCGGCCGGTCAGATTCGTCAGGCCCACCGGATCCGTGTCCGGGAGCAGGCCGAGGACGGCCAGCAGGCCGAGCACCAGGAAGGCCGCGATGGCGGTCACCTTGAGCGCGGCGAACCAGAACTCGAACTCGCCGAAGTTCTTCACCGCGGTCAGGTTGGCCGCGGTGAACACCACCATGAACAGCAGCACCCACAGCCACTGGTCCACCGCGGGCACCCACCCATGGGCGATCTGCGCGGCGGCGGTCGCCTCCACGGCGAGGACCACCACCAGCAGAAACCAGTAGAGCCAGCCCACCCCGAACCCGGCCCAGCGGCCGAGGGCGCGCTCCGCGTGGACGGAGAACGACCCGGAGGCGGGCATCGCGGCCGACATCTCGCCCAGCATCCGCATCACGAGCATCGCCAGCGTGCCCGCGATCAGATACGAGACGACGACGGCCGGTCCGGCGACCGCGATCCCGGCCCCGGAGCCGACGAAGAGACCCGCTCCGATCACTCCGCCGAGCCCCAGCATCGTCAGATGGCGCTGCTTCAGGCCGTGCGTCAGGGGTTCGGAGGGTGCGGGGGAGTGCGTGGGGGGCGCGTCGTGCATGAGCTGGGGGTCACTCTCGGATCATTTATGGGGAACCTACAGTCTCACGGCCTGATGTCCCTTCCCGAACCGAAGCCGGGGCGTTCCCTCACCTCAGTGACCAGTGTCACGTCGAGGAGAGATTGCGCAACACCGTTTGTGCGAACCCGACTAAGCCGTCAACCACCGCTTTGTGGGCGGCTGATGGTGATCGAGCGATAATCAGTCGGCTAACGTCACCATCAGTCCTGCCCTGCCGATCTCACCCGCGGAGTCCTGATGAGCACTGCTGCCGCCCCCGTCCGTTCCGGAGCGGTCCTCGCCGACCTGCTGCCGGCGGCCCGGAACCGTTACGCCGTCGACACGGCACTCGTCTTCGGCGGCGCCGCGCTCACCGGCATCGCCGCGCAGATCGCCGTGCCCGTCCCGGGCTCCCCGGTCCCCGTCACCGGCCAGACCTTCGCGGCACTGCTCATCGGCACCGCCCTCGGCGCCCGCCGCGGCTTCCTGTCCCTGGCCCTGTACACGCTCGTCGGCATCGCCGGCATGCCGTGGTTCTCCGAGGGCAGCTCCGGGGCCGGCGGCGCGTCCTTCGGCTACGTCCTCGGCATGCTCCTCGCCGCCACGGTCGTCGGCGGCCTCGCCCGCCGCGGCGGTGACCGCTCGGTCCTGCGCACCGCGGGCACCATGGCGGTCGGCTCCCTGATCATCTACGCGGTCGGCGTGCCCTACCTGGCGCTCTCCACCGGCATGTCGTTCGGTGCCGCCGTCGCGGCGGGCCTGGTGCCCTTCCTGATCGGAGACGCACTCAAGGCCGCGCTGGCCATGGGCGCCCTCCCCGCCTCCTGGAAGCTCATCGGGCGTCGCGGCTGAGCCGCACACACCGCCGAAGGGGCCCGCCGGTCGTGGACTGACACGACCTGCGGGCCCCTTCGCGTCTTCTGTGGCACCCGGCGATGGTGCCGGCACCCGCCGTCAGACGGGCGGGCCGGTCACTCGACCGGTGCCGCCGCCTTCCGGCCGCGGGCGTCCCGCACCAGCGAGACGGCCACCACCAGCGCCGCGACGAGCAGCGACAGCAGGACCTGCTCGCGTCCGGCGTCGTCGGTCAGCATGTAGACCAGGACGAAGGAGATCATCGCGATCGTCGCCCAGGTCAGGTAGGGGAAGAGCCACATCCGTACGACGAGCTTCTCGGGCGACTCGCGCAGGATGATGCCGCGCATCCGCAGCTGGGTGAAGCAGATCACCAGCCACACGAACAGGGCGACCGCGCCGGACGAGTTCAGCAGGAAGGCGAACACCGTGTCCGGCCACTGGTAGTTGAAGAACACCGCGACGAAGCCGAAGACGACGGACGAGAGGATCGCCACCTGGGGCACGCCCCGCTTGTTCACCGTGGCGAAGGCCTTCGGGGCGTCCCCGCGCTGTCCCAGCGAGAACGCCATGCGCGAGGCCGTGTAGAGACCCGAGTTGAGGCAGGAGAGCACGGCCGTCAGCACGATGACGTCCATGACCTGGCCCGCGTGCGGGATGCCGATGACGTTGAGCGCGGCGACGTAGGAGCCGTCCTCGACGATCGACGGGTCGTTCCACGGCAGCAGGGTCAGCACGACGAGGATCGAGCCCAGGTAGAAGACGGCGATACGCCAGATCACGCTGTTGGTGGCCTTGGAGACGGCGCGCCGCGGGTCCTCGGACTCGCCCGCCGCCAGCGTCACGATCTCGCTGCCCATGAAGGAGAAGACGACCATCAGCACACCCGTGAGGACGGCTCCCGGCCCTTCGGGGAAGAAGCCGCCGGTGTCCGTGAGGTGGGCGAATCCGGACCCCCCGGCGTCCGAGCCCGGGAGTACGCCGAAGACCGCGAGCAGGCCGACGACGACGAACGCGCCGATCGCGACGACCTTGATCCCGGCGAACCAGAACTCGAACTCGCCGTACGAGCCCACGGAGACCAGGTTGGTGGCCGTCAGCACCACCATGACGATCAGCGCCCAGGCCCATTGCGGCACGCCCGGGACCCAGCCTTCGAGGATCTTGGCGCCCGCCGTGGCCTCGACGGCGAGCACCACGACCCAGAAGAACCAGTAGAGCCAGCCGATGGAGAAGCCGGCCCAGCGGCCCAGGGCCCGGTCGGCGTAGGCGGAGAAGGAGCCGGAGCTCGGCCGGGCGACAGCCATCTCGCCGAGCATCCGCATGACGAAGACGACCATCAGGCCGACCAGCGCGTACGACAGGAGGATGGCCGGCCCGGCGGCGGCGATCCCGGCCCCGGAGCCGACGAAGAGGCCGGCTCCGATCACGCCGCCGATGGCGATCATCGAGAGGTGACGGTTCTTGAGACCGGCCTTGAGCCCGTCCGGGGAGTCGGGCTTACCCGGCTCACCGGGCTGTTGGCCCGGACCTGCCAGAGTCGTCTGCGACGTCATGGATCGAATCCTTACGTTTTCTGATCACGTGTGTCGGTGTTGCCCCCGCCTGGGGTGGTGCGGAGGCAAGGCCACGCATTCAAGCCCGACCGGAAGCAGAAACGGAACCCCTTAATCCGTTTCCTTGACCCGATCGTTGCCGGAGTGGGATGGCACACAGGTCCCGCACAGGAAGCGACCCGCCGCGACAGCCCGGTGGGTCCCGACCCCGCTGACGATTACCCCGCCCGGTCCGTGTCACACTTCGCACCATGCGCGTGTACCTCGGCTCCGACCATGCCGGCTTCGAACTGAAGAACCACCTCGTCGAGTGGCTCACGGCCCACGGCCACGAGGCCGTCGACTGCGGTCCCCACATCTACGACGCCCAGGACGACTATCCGCCGTTCTGCCTCCGCGCCGCCGAGCGGACCGTCGCCGACGAGGGCAGCCTCGGCATCGTCATCGGCGGCTCCGGCAACGGCGAGCAGATCGCCGCGAACAAGGTCAAGGGCGTGCGCGCCGTGCTCGCCTGGAGCGAGCAGACGGCCGCTCTCGGCCGCGAGCACAACGACGCCAACGTGATCTCCATCGGCGGCCGCATGCATACGGCCGAGGAGTGCACCAGGTTCGTCGAGATCTTCCTGACCACTCCGTACACCGGCGAGGAGCGGCACGCCCGCCGCATCGGCATGCTCGCGGCGTACGAGAACACCGGGGAACTCCCCCCGGTCCCGGCCCACCACCCGCAGCAGGGCTGACCCGCCCCGCACCCGCTTCCCTCGTGCCGTCGGGCCCCGCCCGGCGGCACACCCGCGTTCCCAGGAGACCAGCCGTGCCCGAGGGGCATACGATCCACCGCCTCGCGGCCGACCACCACGAGCGGTTCACCGGCGGCCCGGTGCGGGTGAGCAGCCCGCAGGGCACCTTCGCCGGAAGCGCCGCACTGCTGGACGGCCGCACGTTCACCGGCGTCGACGCCCACGGCAAGCACCTCTTCCTGGGCTTCGAGGGATCGGTCTGGATCCACATCCACCTCGGCCTCTTCGGCAAGCTCGGCTTCGGCACGGTCCCGGCCCCGCCGCCCACCGGCACCGTCCGGCTGCGCCTGCTCAACGACGGTCACCACGCCGATCTGCGCGGTCCCACCACCTGCGCCCTGATCACCGGACCCGAGAAGCGCGCGATACACGACCGGCTGGGCCCGGACCCGCTGCGCACCGACGAGGACGGCGAGCGCGCGTGGCGGCGCGTCTCCCGCAGCCGCGTCACGGTGGCCGCCCTGCTGATGGACCAGAAGGTCGTCGCCGGAGTCGGCAACGTCTACCGGGCCGAAGTCCTCTTCCGGCACGGCATCGACCCCTACCTCCCCGGCAAGGACCTGACGCGCGGTGAGTGGGACGCGCTCTGGGCGGATCTGCGCGTCCTGATGCGCGAGGGCGTACGGCACAACCGGATCGACACCGTCCGGCCCGAGCACCTGCCCGGGGCGATGGGCCGGCCGCCCCGGGTCGACGACCACGGCGGTGAGGTCTACGTCTACCGGCGGGCCCGGCAGGCCTGCCACATCTGCGGTTCCGGCATCCGCACGGCCGAACTCGCCGCCCGTAACCTCTTCTGGTGCCCGACCTGCCAGCCGTCCGCAGGCGGACGCTGAGGGTCTGTCACGCCCGTCGTGCCCCGGGGCCCTCAGAAGCCGTGCGGGCACCAGGGCTGCGTGTCCGAGGAGAAGGCGAGGGCCGCCCCGGCCAGCGCACCCGCCCGCAGTTCCCGCACGAGACCCGCGGCCGCCAGTGTCGTCAGCGACACCCCGCCCAGATAGGCGGACCCCAACTCTCGCACCGAGAGGGAGATTTCGGGCCGGTCCTGCGTCCGACGGCAGGTCGCGACGCCCTCGGTGTCCGCCGTCAGCCGCCAACGCCCCGCGTTCCACGGGCAGAAGGCGTCCTCCACCTCCAGCACCACATCCACCGGCGTGCGGTAGCTCCGTGCCTCCAGCGCCGGTCCCAGATCGACCAGCCGGACGTACAGCCCGTCACGCGACCGCACTTCGCACCGGCGCACGTCCGAGACCAGCCGGAGCACCGCGTCGTCCGCGGGCCGGTTGCGGCACTCGACCACCGACGTCAGGTCGATCCCGAACAGGAAGCGCCACAGCGCCGCGTACGACGCGGGGTCCAGCGCCATCAGGTCGCGCACCGCCACCGTGCCCCTCGGCCCGGAGTCGTCCCAGTCGGGGCGTACGTGGTAGGTGACGTAGCCCGTCACCTCGCCGTCCCGCTCCGCGAGGACGCAGTTCAGGGGGGAGCCCCCCTTCCGGGCGCTCTCCGGATCGCTGACCGGCACCCGCTCCCAGCCCGGCTGCCGCAGCGGGGTGCCGGGACGCGACGCCGCCAGCCGCCCGTACACGGACTCGCACGCGCCGAGTGCCTCCGCGGGCGGGAGCCGGCGCAGCCGCACCGCGTCGGTGCCCGCGGGCACGGCGACCCGGACCCGGGAGCTGTCGATCCGCAGGTTCGTCTCCGACGTCGCCGCGCCGTAGCCGAACCGTCCGTAGATCGCGGGCTCCGAGGCCAGCAGCACCGCGACGGGCTCGCCCCAGGAGCGGATGTCGTCGAGCTGACGCCGCATCATCGCGGTGAGCAGCCCCCGCCTGCGGTGCGTCGCGGCGACGCTGACCATCGAGATCCCCGCCGCCGGCACCGCACGGCCGCCCGGCACGGTCACCCTGAAGCTGTAGGCCCCGGCCGTCGCCACACACTCCGGGCCGTCCCAGTGGCCGAGCGACCGGTCCGGCTCCGCGAGCGCGGCGTACATCTCCCGGCCCTCGGGGGAGATCGGAACACCGCCGAACGCCGCTTCGAGACAGCCGAGCCAGGCGTCCCAGTCCGAGCGGGACAGCACACGCGATTCTGTGGTCATGCGCCCTGCCTACCAGGGCCGAGACGTCCTGGCGACCAGGTTTCGCGGGCATTGCCACGGGGGTACCCCTGCACCGGAGGCCTCCGGGTGGATAAGGTCCGGGCAATGGCCCGTCGCAGAGGAGCAGACACCTACACCGCCCGGTGGCGAAGATCCATGCACCGGGCGCGCATCGCGCTGCGCCGGTCCGGAGTCGACTACTTCCGCGGTGACGGAAGCGACTGGATAGCCCTGGCAGGCCTCCTGGTCATCATTCCGGCGATCACCGTCTGCACCCTGCTCAACCCGGTCTGGTGCTCACCGACGGCCCTGACGCTGCCGATCGTCGCGGGCGGCCTGCTGCTGCGCCCCGCCAGTCTGCTGAGCCTCTACGCCACCGCGGCAGCGGCCCTGATCGTGGAGTCCCTGGCCCTCGGCCCCTACACGGAGGGGCCCGCCCGGGTCACGCCGGGCACGGTCCTGGTCGTCGCGGCCTGCGGATTCTTCGGCCTGGTCCTCGCGCAGTTCAGGGCCAGGGTGGGGGTGCCGTGGCGGCGTGGCGGCACGATGCTCTTCGACCTGCGCGAGCGGATCCGGGTCCAGAGCGCCCTGCCGAGACTGCCCCAGGGCTGGCACCGCGAGATGGCACTCCGGCCGGCGGGTGGACAGTCCTTCTCCGGCGACTTCGTCGTCGCGGCCCGCACGAACGGCGGGCGCACCCTGGAGGTCGTGCTCACCGACGTCTCGGGCAAGGGCATGGACGCGGGCTCCCGCGCACTGCTGCTGTCCGGGGCGTTCGGCGGGCTCCTGGGCTCCCTGCCGCCGCACGGCTTCCTCCCCGCGGCCAACGGCTATCTCCTGCGGCAGGACTGGGACGAGGGCTTCGCCACCTCCATCCACCTCGTCATGGACCTGGAGTCCGGCGACTACGAGCTCCTCTCGGCCGGCCATCCTCCCGCGCTCCAGCTGCACGCGGGGAGCGGCAGGTGGGAGGAGATGGCGGCCGAGGGGCCCCTGCTGGGGGTCTACGACGGGGCGCAGTTCGACGCGGTGAAGGGGTCGCTGGCCCCCGGCGACGTCCTGATGCTGTTCACGGACGGACTGGTGGAGGCCTCCGACCGGGACATCGCCGAGGGCATCGACCGGCTGACCGGCGAGGCCGACCGCTACGTCGCGACGGGCTTCGAGGGCGCGGCCTGGCATCTGATCGAGGCCTGCGCGAAGGACGTCAACGACGACCGCGCGCTCCTCCTGCTGTCCCGCCGCGCCTGAACCGTACGCAACCGGTTGAAACGGTACAGGCGTCAACAGGACGCCCCGCCCGTCACTCGAACGTGAGGATCTGCCGGGTGCGCGGACACCCGGGCCCGCGCACCCGTGCCGTCCGCCCGCTCAGACCGGCACCGCCTCCTTGTCCGCCTCCCGCTCCCGGGTCCGGGCCCCGGGCAGGATCCGCGCCAGCCAGTGCGAACGGCCGGCCGCCAGGGGGGAGAGGACCGCGAGCAGGAGGACGTACCCGGCGATGAACGGCGAAAGCCTCTCGTCCAGGCCCGCTCCCGCGGCCATGGTGGCGAGGATCAGCGCGAACTCGCCCCGGGCCAGCAGGGTCGTGGAGATGTTCGCCGTGGCCCGGGGGCCGAAGGCGTAGATCCTCGCCGTGGCCAGGCCCGCGAGGACGTTCATCGCCACGGTCACCGCGACGGCGGCCAGCACCGGCCACAGGACGCTCGGCAGGTCGCCGGGGTTGATGGACAGCCCGAACGCGAAGAAGAAGATCGCGCCGAACGCGTCCCGGAGCGGGTGCACCAGCTTGAGGATGCGCTCCCCGGAGGAGGTGCTGCCCAGCATCAGGCCGACCATGAACGCGCCGATCGCGTCGGCGACCCCGAACCACTCCGAGACACCGGCCACGAAGACCGCGACCCCGAGGAAGGAGATGACGAGGAGTTCGTCGTCCTTCGTGTTCATGAGCTTGCCGACGAGTCTCGTCCCGAAGCGGGCCATCAGGGCGAGCAGCAGCAGGAAGCCGAAGGCCTTGCCACCGTCGAGCACCGCGGCGCCGAGGCTGTCCGCGCCGGACAGGATCGG
The DNA here is from genome assembly GCF_042892135.1 of Streptomyces sp. NPDC001822. NCBI lineage: Bacteria > Bacillati > Actinomycetota > Actinomycetes > Kitasatosporales > Streptomycetaceae > Streptomyces > Streptomyces sp. NPDC001822. The sequence continues at coordinate 156,328 of NZ_JBIATW010000015.1, read as the reverse complement.
TTGCAGCGCCGCCAGGTAGAGGGCGAGGAAGACGTCCTCCACGACGATGATGCCGAGGATCGGACGCGTCTCCGGGTTCCCGATCCGGCCGAGGTCGACCAGGACCTTCGTGACGATGGCCGACGACGAGATGCCGAGCACCCCCGCGAGCACCAGTGCTTCCGACGTGCCCCACCCCAGCGCGAAGCCGAAGCCGAGACCCGCGCCGACGTTCAGGGCGAGGTAGGTGCCGCCGGCCAGCGCCATCCTGCGCCCGCCCGTCTTCAGGTCGTCCAGGTGGAACTCGAGACCGAGGTAGAAGAGGAGCAGCACCAGACCGAGTGCGGAGAGCATCTCCAGGTCGTGCGGATCGTCGAGCAGGACGACCCCGGGCGTGTGCGGGCCGAGCAGGATGCCGGCGAGGATGAAGAGAGGGATGGTGGGCAGTCCGATGCGCCCGCCCACCCGGGCGAGGACGGCGGCCGCGAGGAACGCGCCTCCCATGGCGATGAGCGTGTCTGCGTGTCCGATGAGCCTGTCTCCTTCGGCGGGTCAAGAGAGCGTCAAGAAATCGTCAGTAATTAGTTTACCGAACGATCCGGGCCGGCTCTCCGGACCCGGTGGAGGACGTCGGGGCGGGGCGTAGGGTCGGGCCATGCCGACCGCGTATCTGACCCTGTCCGAGGTGGAGTCCGTCGCCCGCGAGGCCCACCGCCTCCAGACCGACAAGGCCGGACGCCCGTACGCCGAGCACCTGGCCGCGGTCGCCGAGGGAGTACGGATCCGGGGCGGCAGCGAGGAGCAGATCGCGGCCGCCTGGCTGCACGACGCGGTGGAGGACGGGGCACTCTCCCGGCAGTGGCTGGACGACGCCGCGCTGCCCCGGGAGGTCAAGGACATGGTCCTCGCCGTCACCAAGCGGGACGGCGAGGACCTCTGCGCGTACACCGGGCGGATTCTCGCCACGCCCGGAGCGCTGCTCATCAAGGAGTCGGATCTCGCCCACAACGCGGATCCGGAACGGCTGGCGGTGCTGGAGCCGGCGACCCGTACCCGGCTGACCGAGAAATATGCGCAGGTGCGTGGGCTGCTCGGGCTCGGGACGGGCGGAAGGCCCGGCGAACGGCGGGATCAAGCCAACCCCGGAACGGGCTGACCCGCGGAGCGGACCGGCCCCGTCGCGACGGGGTCGATCCGGACAGGTCCAGCGCTTGGCCTCAGTGCTTGGCGGGGGTCCGGCGGAACGCCCAGTTCATGTCCGGCTCGGTGGCGAAGCGCAGCGCACGACGCACCGGCGGGGTGCACAGCAGGGTGACCGCCACGGCCGCGACGAGGGAGACGGCGGTCAGCCCCGCGGGGCCCTTGAGCCACTCGTAGCGGTCGAAGAGCCCGTAGTAGCCGGCCCCCTTCACCAGGAAGCCGTGCAGCAGGTAGCCGCAGATCGTTCCGGCGCCCAGCACGGTGAACCACGTGTGCCGGCGCGGGACCCAGGACAGGAAGCCGACGGTGAGGAGCAGCGCGCACCCGAACATGGCGAGGGTCATCACGGCCCCCGACCACCAGGGGGCGTCCAGCTCCTGGGCCGCGCTGCTGCGGTAGAACCAGCCCAGCTGCATGCGCGGCGCCGCCCAGTAGGCGAAGAGCAGCGCTCCGGCGAACAGCGGGAGGGCCATCAGCCGCACCTCGCGCCGCCGGACCAGCTGGAAGTGCTCGGGCTTCATCAGCAGGCCGAGCACGAAGAACGGCAGGAGCTGGCACACGCGTTGCAGATCCAGGTCGTCGCCGATGCCCGGCGTCACCGAGGCGAGTACGGCCACGGTCAGCGCCACGGGCAGCGGATGGCGCAGCGACTGCCACATCGGGGTGGTCACGCGCCAGATGAACAGCGCGATCAGGAACCAGGTGAGGAACAGCGGGTCGAGCAGGGTGATCTGCGTGTCGTCCGCACCGCCGGCGAAGCGCTTGAAGAGCGAGTACGCCGTCTCGAAGAGCACGTACGGCACGAGGACCCCGGTGACCAGACGCCTCACCTTGGGCGCGCTCATGTCGAACGAGCGCGAGAAGTAGCCGGAGACGAGGATGAACGCCGGCATGTGGAAGGTGTAGACGACCATGTACAGCGCCCGAGCGGTGCGGCTGCCGTCCATCACCGGCTCCCACGCGTGGGCCACGGCGACGAGCACGATGGCGAGGTACTTCACGTTGTCGAAGTACGCGTCGCGCCGCTTGGCCGGTACGGGCGCCGCGGTGCGCACGGGGGTGGTTCCGGGGGCCTGGGAGAGAGGCCCTGCGGGGGTCGGGGTCCGCGGGTGTCTGGGCTCCGACTCCCGGCTCTCCGGGGTGATCGGGGACCGCTGAATTTCGCTCGGAGCTTTGGACATCTCATGCACCTTAGACCCGTGGATCGGTATGCGTAAAACCCTGAAGAGATATCGCGTCTGCCCGGGGAGTCGAAAACGAAACCTGTCGTTCGTGCCCGTTCTGTAGTGATTCATCCGTCTTAAATGGTGCATTTCGGCGAGTGATTGGTGAGAGTGAATTACGTCGCACGAACACCCGGAAAATCGCCGTGGATGAAGTGTGGGGATATGGAAACGATCACGTCGGCCGATATTCGAACCGCCTTGCGCGCGACGGGGAGCGGAATGCCGCCTACGGACCGCGCCACTGCGCGGGGCCCCCTTCCGCGCCGGGGTGCGCCCGGGCGCGCGCGGGCGCGAGGATGGCGCGATCCGGTCAGTCCGCTGCGTCACCCAGCAGCAGCCACGGGGGAGTTGGTGGCACGATGGGCGCGACGGAGGTGTGCCGGGCCGCATGCCACCGGGCCGGCAAGGCGGACCGACCAAGGGTGTGATCAGTCGTGGCCATTTCACTGTCTGTGGTGCTTCTGCTGGGGATCGTCCTGGTGGTGCTGATCCGCGGCGGGTCCCTCAAGGGCGGTCCGGCGGTCGTCGCCGTACTGTTCGGCTTCTTCCTCGCCTCGACGGGCATGGCGCCGTCGATCAACAGATTCATGAACTCGATAGCCGACACGATCAACCAGATCAGTTTCTGACGGCATACGAAAGAACCCGGTCCGGCAGTCGACTGCCGGACCGGGTTCTCCGTGTGGAGCGGGCGACGGGAATCGAACCCGCGTAGCTAGTTTGGAAGACTAGGGCTCTACCATTGAGCTACGCCCGCAAGCGCCGCACCGCGGGTCCCTGCGGACCTCGGTACGGGAAGCATCGTAGCGGGTCCGGGAAGGTGCGCGCACACCCGTATCGCCGCGCCCCCGTGACGACCCCCGCGACTCCCGGTGACGGTCCGTGCAAAGAGGCCGACGCACCGCTCGTCTGCATGTACCCTTCGTGTCGCACCGACGGGGTGTGGCGCAGCTTGGTAGCGCGTCCGCTTTGGGAGCGGAAGGTCGTCGGTTCGAATCCGGCCACCCCGACCACCGGCAAGATCGCATTGTGGGAGTCATCCCCCTTGCCGTTACTATGCAAAATGCGTGCCCGTGTGTCTGATGTACCGGGCTCGGTCCGCGAAGCCGCCGCTCGGCGGCCCAGCAGAACCCCAAGAAGTCAGCCACCAAGGAGACCGAACCGTGAAGAGCGCCGTGGAGACCCTGAACCCGACCCGGGTTCGGCTCAGCATCGAGGTGCCCTTCGAGGAGCTCAAGGACAGCCTCGACGCGGCGTACAAGAAGATCAACCAGCAGGTCACGGTGAAGGGCTTCCGCAAGGGCAAGATCCCCAACCGCGTCATCGACCAGCGGTTCGGCCGCGGTGCCGTGCTCGAGGAGGCCGTCAACGACGCCCTCCCGAAGTTCTACACCGAGGCTGTCAACGAGGGTGAGCTCAACGTTCTGGGCCAGCCCGAGGTTGACATCACCGAGCTCAAGGACGGCGAACTGCTGGCCTTCACCGCCGAGGTGGACGTCCGTCCCGAGATCGAGATCCCGGACTACTCCGGCATCGAGGTCACCGTGGACGCACTCGAGGTCACCGACGAGGACGTCGACAAGGCCGTGGAGCAGCTCCGTGAGCGCTTCGCCTCCACCAACCCGGTCGAGCGCGCCGCCGCCGCCGGCGACGTCGTGACGATCGACCTGGAGGCCAAGGTCGACGGAGAGGTCCTGGAGGACGGCGTGGCCGCGGGTGTCTCGTACACCATCGGTTCCGGCGAGCTCCTCGACGGCATCGACGACGCCGTGACCGGCCTGGAGGCGGGTGGCGAGGCCACCTTCACCTCCGAGCTGAAGGGCGGCTCCGCCGAGGGCAAGGAGGCGGAGGTCACCGTCAAGGTCACCGCCGTCGCCGCCCGCGAACTGCCCGAGCTGGACGACGACTTCGCGCAGATGGCGAGCGAGTTCGACACGCTCGCCGAGCTCCGCGAGGACAGCCGCAAGCGCCTCGAGAACACCAAGCAGTACGACCAGGCCACGCAGGCCCAGGAGCGCGTCCTCGACGAGCTGCTGAAGCTGGCCGAGGTCCCGATCCCCGAGAAGCTGCTCGCGGACGAGGTCCAGACCCGCAAGCACAACCTCGAGCACCACCAGCTCGGCCAGATGGGTCTCGACCTCGAGAAGTACCTGGAGATCCAGGGCAAGACGCTCGAGGAGTTCGAGGCCGAGACCTCCGAGCAGGCGATCAAGGGCATCAAGACCCAGTTCATCCTTGACGAGCTCGTCAACAAGGAGAAGCTGAACGTCAACCAGGAGGAGCTCACCGAGCACCTCATGCGCCGTGCCGCTTCCTCCGGCATGAGCCCCGACCAGTTCGCCCAGGCCGTCGTCGAAGGCGGCCAGGTGCCGATGCTCGTCGGCGAGGTCGCCCGCGGCAAGGCGCTCGCCGTCGTCGTCGAGGCCGCCAAGGTCACCGACACCAACGGTGAGGTCGTCGAGCTCGAGGACGACGAGGACACGGAGACGGTCGAGGCCGCCGAGGGTGACACCGAGGCAGCCGACGAGAAGAAGGACGAGAAGAACGAGGCCTGAGCCTCGCTCCTCCCGTTGATCTGAACCGCACGGCGGGCTCCGGACGTACCGCGTCCGGGGCCCGCCGTCGTATCGGCCCGCACCCTGGAACCCTTGTGCGGACTGCCGACCTTGCGCTCCCAGCGAACAGTTGGGGAAGCGGGATGGCGTTGTCCCACCTGCGCGTTAGGGTCCATGAAGAGGAAGGGTCGGGTAGTCCCGACCTATCCGGTACGAAGACGCTGAGACGGCCGGAGCCGTCAGAGACGAGCAGGTGGATACGTGACGAATCTGATGCCCTACGCCGCCGGAGAGCCGTCCCTCGGTGGAGGCCTCGGTGACCAGGTCTACAGCCGACTGCTCGGCGAGCGCATCATCTTCCTCGGTCAGCAGGTCGACGATGACATCGCCAACAAGATCACCGCACAGCTTCTGCTCCTTGCCGCCGACCCGGACAAGGACATCTACCTCTACATCAACAGCCCCGGCGGCTCGGTGACGGCGGGCATGGCGGTCTACGACACCATGCAGTACATCCCGAACGACGTGGTCACCATCGGGATGGGCATGGCGGCCTCGATGGGCCAGTTCCTGCTCACCGGTGGCACGGCGGGCAAGCGCTTCGCGCTCCCGAACACCGACATCCTGATGCACCAGGGCTCGGCCGGCATCGGCGGTACGGCCTCGGACATCAAGATCCAGGCGCAGTACCTGCTCCGCACGAAGACGCGGATGGCGGAGATCACCGCCCACCACTCCGGTCAGACCGTGGAGACGATCATCCGCGACGGCGACCGCGACCGCTGGTACACCGCCGAGGAGGCCAAGGACTACGGCCTCATCGACGAGATCATCACGTTCGCGTCGGGCATCCCGGGCGGTGGCGGCACCGGCGCCTGATCCGGGCGTGCACCACCCCGCACCCTCTCGTACGCCGAGACCTCCAGCCCACAGATACGCCACCAGGATGGTGAACACCCACATGAACAACTTCCCCGGCGCCTCCGCGAGCGGCCTCTACACCGGCCCGCAGGTGGACAACCGCTACGTCGTCCCGCGCTTCGTCGAGCGCACCTCGCAGGGTGTGCGCGAGTACGACCCGTACGCGAAGCTCTTCGAGGAGCGCGTGATCTTCCTCGGCGTCCAGATCGACGACGCCTCGGCCAACGACGTCATGGCGCAGCTGCTCTGCCTGGAGTCGATGGACCCGGACCGCGACATCTCGATCTACATCAACAGCCCCGGCGGCTCGTTCACCGCGCTCACCGCGATCTACGACACGATGCAGTTCGTGAAGCCGGACATCCAGACCGTCTGCATGGGACAGGCCGCCTCCGCCGCCGCCGTCCTGCTGGCCGCGGGCACCCCGGGCAAGCGCATGGCGCTCCCGCACGCCCGTGTCCTGATCCACCAGCCCTCCTCGCAGACCGGCCGCGAGCAGCTCTCCGACCTGGAGATCGCGGCCAACGAGATCCTGCGGATGCGCACGCAGCTCGAGGAGATGCTGGCCAAGCACTCCACGACCCCGCTGGCGAAGATCAGCGAGGACATCGAGCGTGACAAGATCCTTACCGCCGAGGACGCACTGGCGTACGGTCTGGTGGACCAGATTGTCTCCACCCGTAAGACCACAGCCGGCGCGTCCGTCTGACGTCGGTCTTTCCCCTTGGCACATTCCGTATGCACGGCCACGGCCGTGTGAACCGTGCCAAGGGGGGCCCGAACGGGGGGCCAGGCAAGGTACCGTCGGATAGAGGCACCAGGAGCCGCTGAACCAGGCTGCTCCCAGGCGAAGGGGAAGCACCTCGTGGCACGCATCGGTGATGGCGGCGACTTGCTCAAGTGCTCGTTCTGCGGAAAGAGCCAGAAGCAGGTGAAGAAGCTCATCGCGGGACCCGGTGTGTACATCTGCGACGAGTGCATCGATCTCTGCAACGAGATCATCGAGGAGGAGCTCGCCGAGACCTCCGAGGTGCGGTGGGAGGAACTCCCCAAGCCGCGCGAGATCTACGAGTTCCTCGAGGGGTACGTCGTCGGGCAGGAGCCCGCGAAGAAGGCCCTCTCGGTCGCTGTGTACAACCACTACAAGCGGGTCCAGGCCGGAGAGAACGGCAGCGGCTCGAATCGTGACGACGCGATCGAGCTCGCCAAGTCCAACATCCTGCTGCTGGGCCCCACGGGCTCCGGCAAGACACTGCTCGCGCAGACGCTGGCCCGCATGCTCAACGTCCCGTTCGCCATCGCGGACGCGACGGCGCTGACGGAGGCCGGCTATGTCGGCGAGGACGTCGAGAACATCCTGCTCAAGCTGATCCAGGCCGCCGACTACGACGTCAAGAAGGCCGAGACCGGGATCATCTACATCGACGAGATCGACAAGGTCGCCCGCAAGAGCGAGAACCCGTCGATCACGCGGGACGTGTCCGGCGAGGGCGTCCAGCAGGCCCTGTTGAAGATCCTGGAGGGCACCACCGCCTCCGTGCCGCCGCAGGGCGGACGCAAGCACCCGCACCAGGAGTTCATCCAGATCGACACGACGAACGTGCTGTTCATCGTGGGCGGCGCCTTCTCGGGTCTGGAGAAGATCATCGAGTCGCGGGCCGGCGCCAAGGGCATCGGCTTCGGCGCCACGATCCGCTCCAAGCTGGAGATCCAGGCGAGCGACCAGTTCCAGGAGGTCATGCCGGAGGACCTGGTGAAGTTCGGGATGATCCCCGAGTTCATCGGCCGTCTCCCCGTGCTGACCTCGGTCCACAACCTGGACCGTGAGGCGCTGCTCCAGATCCTGGTCGAGCCGCGCAACGCCCTGGTGAAGCAGTACCAGCGGCTGTTCGAACTCGACGGCGTGGAGCTGGACTTCGAGCGCGAGGCCCTCGAAGCAATCGCCGACCAGGCGATCCTCCGCCAGACGGGCGCGCGAGGCCTGCGCGCCATCATGGAAGAGGTCCTGCAGTCCGTGATGTACGAGGTGCCGTCCCGCAAGGACGTGGCCCGCGTCGTCATCACCCCGGACGTCGTCCGCAACAACGTCAACCCGACGCTGGTCCCGCGCGAGCCGCGCACGATCGGCAAGAACGAGGGCGGCGGCCGCCACGAGAAGTCCGCGTAGCGGCGGCGCAACGACACACGCGAAGGGGCGCCCGGCCGACGGCCGGGCGCCCCTTCGGCGTTGAGGGTCAGACCTTGGTGCGCGAGGTGTTGTACAGCTTGGCCGCGAGGGCGGCCACCTCGTCCTGGGTCATCGGCTTGTTGGTCATGGCACCGCCGATGTCGAAGCCGATCACGGCGGCGACAGTGCTGTAGTCGGCCCAGATGCAGACCGGCATGACCATCTCCTTGGGACCGCCCGTAGGGGTGCCGTCCGCCTTGGAGTTGAGCATCTTCATGTCCTGGCACTTCATCAGCGCACCCTTGAAGCCGGGCGGCGTCACGTTCTTGGGGCTGCCGACCAGGGAGATCTCCGCGTCCTTGTCGCTCTCGGAGATCCCGGCCTTGGCCTGCCCGAACATTCGGTCGACGGCTTTCGCCGGATCGGAGACCTCGCCCCAGGCGCCGCTGAGCATCAGCATCTTGGTCGTGAGCATGTTCTTCGCGAGGTCGCCGCTCGCGTACTGGGCCTCGGCCTTCTGGGGGTTGTTCATGCCCAGGGCCTCGGCGTCCTTCTTCTCCGTGCCCGTCATCGGGCCCGAGGCCGACTCCTTGGAGTCCTTCTTGTAGTCGTCGACCGAGGCGGCGGGCGTCAGCTTGTAGCCCTTGGTGGAGTCCGCCACGTCGCCGTTGGCGCTGCCTCCGCCCGACGTGAAGAAGTACACACCGCCCGCGACCACGGCCAGCGCCACCACGGCCGCGCCGATGATCAGGCCCGTCTTCTTCTTCGGGGCGCCCGGCTGCGGAGGCATGCCGGGGTACGCCGGCTGGCCGCCGTACGGGGGAGTGGGCGGCTGCTGGCCGTACGGGCCCGGCTGCTGGCCCTGCGGGTAGCCGTAGCCGGGCTGCGGCGGAACGCCCTGAGGGGCCTGCTGCGGGTAGCCGTAGCCGGGCTGGCCCTGCGGCGGCCCCTGGGGCGGCGGACCGCCGTAGGGGCCGGGCTGCTGGCCGTACGGGCCCGGCTGCTGGCCGTACGGTCCAGGCTGGCCCTGCGGCGGCTGACCGCCGTACGGACCCGGCTGGTTGTGGCTCATGGTGCTGTCCCCCTCCAGAATGCTTATGCGTTCCGCACATCCTGACGGAAGCCGCGTCCGCACAGGGCGTCCGGGGGCACACCGTTACTCAGCAAACCGGTTTCAGTGCAGGACTGTGACGCCCCTAAACTGTGTGCCGTGACCGAGAACGCAGCGCAGCAGCCAGCCAGCATCCCCGAACTGCCGACCCAGTACGCGCCGGCCGAGGTAGAGGGGAAGCTGTACGAGCGCTGGGTGGAGCGCGGTTACTTCACGGCCGACCCGGAGAGCGAGAAGCCTCCGTACACGATCGTCATCCCGCCGCCCAACGTCACCGGCTCCCTGCACCTCGGCCACGCCTTCCAGCACACGCTCATGGACGCCCTCACCCGCCGCAAGCGGATGCAGGGGTACGAGACGCTCTGGCTCCCCGGCATGGACCACGCCGGCATCGCCACCCAGAACAAGGTCGAGCAGCAGCTCGGCGAGGAGGGCAAGTCCCGCCACGACCTGGGCCGCGAGGAGTTCGTCGAGCGCGTCTGGCAGTGGAAGGAGGAGTACGGCGGCAGGATCCTCGGGCAGATGCGCCGCCTCGGTGACGGCGTCGACTGGTCCCGGGAGCGCTTCACCATGGACGAGGGCCTCTCGGCCGCCGTCCAGACCGTCTTCAAGAAGATGTACGACGACGGCCTGATCTACCGCGCCGAGCGCATCATCAACTGGTGCCCGCGCTGTCTGACGGCCATCTCGGACATCGAGGTCGACTACCAGGACGACGACGGCGAGCTCGTCTCGATCCAGTACGGCGAGGGCGAGAACACGCTGGTCGTCGCCACGACCCGCGCCGAGACGATGCTCGGTGACACCGCCGTCGCGGTCCACCCCGACGACGAGCGCTACGCCCACCTCGTCGGCACGCGCATCAAGCTGCCCCTCACCGACCGCACCATCCCGGTCGTCGCCGACACGCACGTCGACCCTGAGTTCGGCACCGGCGCCGTCAAGGTGACCCCGGCGCACGACCCGAACGACTTCGCGATCGGTCAGCGCCACGGCCTGGAGTCGATGACCGTCATGGACGAGCGGGGCGTCATCACCGTCCCCGGTCCCTTCGAGGGGCTCGACCGCTTCGAGGCCCGTTCCGCCATCGTCGGCGCGCTGCGCGGGCAGGGCCGGATCGTCGCGGAGAAGCGTCCGTACGTCCACTCCGTCGGCCACTGCTCCCGCTGCCGCACGACGGTCGAGCCGCGCCTCTCGCTGCAGTGGTGGGTCAAGGTCGAGACCCTCGCGAAGGCCGCCGGCGACGCGGTCCGCGACGGCCGGGTCGAGATCCACCCCAAGGAGATGGAGCAGCGGTACTTCGACTGGGTCGACAACCTCCGCGACTGGTGCATCTCGCGCCAGCTCTGGTGGGGCCACCGCATCCCCGTCTGGTACGGCCCCGACGGCGAGGTCGTCTGCGTCGGCCCCGACGAGCAGCCGCCCACGGGCGAGGGCTGGACCCAGGACACCGACGTCCTGGACACCTGGTTCTCCTCCGGCCTGTGGCCGTTCTCCACGCTCGGCTGGCCCGAGGAGACCCCGGACCTCAAGAAGTTCTATCCGACCGACGTCCTGGTCACCGGCCACGACATCATCTTCTTCTGGGTCGCCCGGATGATGATGTTCGGCCTGTACGTCATGGACGGCGAGGTCCCGTTCAAGACGATCGCCCTGACGGGTCTCGTCCGTGACGAGCGCGGCAAGAAGATGTCGAAGTCCTTCGGCAACGTCGTCGACCCGCTGGACTGGATGGACACCTACGGCTCCGACGCCGTCCGCTTCACCCTGGCCAAGGGCGCCAACCCCGGCACCGACGTCCCGATCGGCGAGGACTGGGTCCAGGCGTCCCGGAACTTCGCCAACAAGATCTGGAACGCCACCCGGTTCGCGATGATGAACGGCGCCACGGTGGAGGGCGACCTCCCGCCCGTCGAGCAGCTCTCGGCCACCGACCGCTGGATCCTGTCCCGGCTGAACAAGACCGTCGCCGACGCCGACGCGTTCTACGACGACTTCCAGTTCGCGAAGCTCAGTGACGCGCTCTACCACTTCGCGTGGGACGAGATCTTCGACTGGTACGTCGAGCTCTCGAAGACCACCTTCTTCGCCGGCGGCGAGCAGGCCAAGGTCTCCGCGCGCGTCCTCGGCGAGGTCCTGGACGTCACCCTGCGCCTGCTGCACCCGATCGTCCCGTTCGTGACGGAGACGCTCTGGACCACGCTCACGGGCCAGGAGTCGGTCGTCGTCGCCGACTGGCCGAAGGACAGCGGCTTCCGCGACGACGCGGCCGAGAAGGAGATCGAGCTCGTCCAGCAGGTCGTCACCGAGGTCCGCCGCTTCCGCTCCGACCAGGGTCTCCAGCCCGGCCAGAAGGTCCCGGCCGAGCTGACGGTCACCGGCACGGTGCTCGCGCCGCACGAGGCCGCCATCCGCCAGCTGCTGCGCCTGCAGCCCGCCGGGGACGACTTCCACGCGACGGCGACCCTGCCGGTCGCCGGGGCCAAGGTCGCCCTCGACCTGTCCGGCACGATCGACGTCGAGGCGGAGCGCAAGCGCCTGACGAAGGACCTGGGCGCGGCCGAGAAGGAGAAGGCCCAGGCCACCGGCAAGCTCGGCAACGAGGCCTTCCTGGCCAAGGCGCCGGACAACGTGGTCGACAAGATCCGCGGCCGGCTCGGCAAGGCGGAGGCCGACATCGAGCGGATCACCGCCCAGCTGGCGAATCTGCCCCAGGGCTGATGACCTGAACACGGAGCCCCCGTGCCCCCGACCGACCGGGAGCGCGGGGGCTTCGCCGTGCCCCCGGCGGCGTACCGCGGCGGGCGCTGCGCGCGATGTCCGACGCCATCCGTAGACTGGCCCTGTGAGTGAGCCCCGCCCTTCAGACCGGCACGACGCGTCAGATCCCGAGGACACCTTCGCGGAGATCGTCGACGAAGAGACCCAGCGCGACCCCGACCTGGCGGTGATCGAGGCCGGGAGCCGCACGCTGCGCACCCAGTCCGGTCCGCCGCAGGCCGAGGCGGTGCCCGACCGCCCCGCCGACCCCGAGACGGACAGAGCGCTGCGCGCGGTGGAGGAGGAGCTCGCCGGCCGCTGGGGCGAGACCAAGCTCGAGCCGTCGGTGACCCGGATTGCCGCCCTGATGGACGTGCTGGGCGAGCCCCAGCGCGCCTACCCCTCGATCCACATCACGGGGACGAACGGCAAGACCAGCACGGCCCGGATGATCGAGGCGCTGCTCGGCGCCTTCGAGCTCCGTACCGGCCGCTACACCTCCCCGCACGTCCAGTCGGTGACCGAGCGCATCAGCCTGGACGGCGCGCCGATCACGGCCGAGCGCTTCATCGAGACGTACGACGACATCAAGCCGTACGTCGAGATGGTCGACGCGCAGCAGCCGTACCGGCTCTCCTTCTTCGAGGTGATCACCGGCATGGCGTACGCGGCCTTCGCGGACGCGCCGGTCGACGTGGCGGTCGTCGAGGTCGGCATGGGCGGGACCTGGGACGCGACGAACGTCATCGACGGTTCGGTCGCCGTGATCACACCGATCTCCCTCGACCACACGGACCGGCTCGGCACGACACCGGCCGAGATCGCCGAGGAGAAGTCCGGCGTCATCAAGCAGGACGCGACGGTGATCCTGGCCCAGCAGCCGGTCGACGCCGCGCAGGTGATGCTGAAGAAGGCCGTCGGGGTCGACGCCACGGTCGCCCGTGAGGGCATGGAGTTCGGCATCGTCTCCCGGGAGATCGCGGTCGGCGGCCAGCTGCTGACCCTGCGGGGCCTGGGCGGTGAGTACGACAACATCTTCCTGCCGCTGTACGGCGCCCACCAGGCGCACAACGCCGTGGTGGCGCTCGCGGCCGTCGAGGCGTTCTTCGGGATCGGTGCCGAGCAGGCCCGCAGTCTCGACGTCGAGGTGGTCCGCAAGGCCTTCCTCTCGGTCCTCTCGCCGGGCCGCCTGGAGGTCGTGCGGTCCAGCCCGACGGTCGTCCTGGACGCGGCGCACAACCCGGCCGGCGCCCTCGCGGCCGCGGAGGGGGTCAGTGAGGCGTTCAACTTCACGCGCCTCATCGGCGTCGTCGGCGCCAGTGACGGAAAGGACGTGCGCGGTCTCCTCGAAGCCTTCGAGCCGATCTTCGCCGAGATCGTCGTCACCCGGAACTCCAGCGAGCGTGCCATGGACGCGGACGCGCTGGCCGCGATCGCCGTGGAGGTCTTCGGCCACGAGCGCGTCCAGGTCGAGCCCCGTCTGGACGACGCCCTGGAGGCGGCCATCACCCTCGCCGAGGAGGAGGCCGAATACGCGGGCGCCGGCGTCCTGGTGACCGGTTCGGTGATCACGGTCGGCGAGGCCCGGCTGCTCCTGGGAAGGCGCTGACCTGTGCGTACGCTCTGCGCATCGACGCTGATCGGGGAGTTCTTCGTCATCGGCTTCGCCGGACTCGTGGCGATGAAGCTGGACGGCATGTCCATGGGCACGGTGTGGGCGGTCTGCGGTGCCGGGATGCTGGTGTCCCTCCTGCTGTGCGGCGTGATCACCAGGCCCGGCGGCGTCCAGCTCGGCTGGGCGCTGCAGATCGCGCTGGTCCTGAGCGGGTTCTTCGTCCCGATGATGTACATCCTCGGGATCGCCTTCGGCGCCCTGTGGTGGGCGTCCGTGCACTACGGCCGCAAGATCGACGAGGCGAAGGCACGGTGGGCGGCGCAGGCCGAGGCGCAGGAGAGCGCCCAGGCTCCGGCCCAAGGATGACGCAGAGTGAGCCCGGCCGTCGGACCACTCCCACAGCCCTGTAATCTCGCCCTCACCCGCACCGAAAGTTCTGCAAGGAGCCGCACATGACCCAGCGCACCCTCGTCCTTCTCAAGCCCGACGCCGTCCGGCGTGGGCTGATCGGCGAGATCGTCGGCCGCATCGAGCGCAAGGCCGGCTGGACGATCACCGCGCTGGAGCTGCGCACGCTCGACCAGGAGACCCTGGAGCAGCACTACGGCGAGCACAAGGGCCGTCCGTTCTACGAGCCCCTCGTCGAGTTCATGGCCTCCGGCCCCGTCGTCGCTCTTGTGGCCGAAGGCGAGCGGGTGATCGAGGGCGTCCGCGCGCTCGCCGGCCCGACCGACCCGATCGCCGCCGCGCCCGGCTCGATCCGCGGTGACTTCGGCACGGTCACCCGCGAGAACCTCATCCACGCCTCGGACTCCGAGGAGTCCGCAGAGCGAGAACTCAAGCTTTTCTTTCCCGGCCTTTCCTGACTTCGGCTCCGCCAAACAGCGCTCATGACCTGGGGCGACCGAAGTAATTCGGTCGCCCTTCGGCATAGGGTCCCGTATCGCGGGAACGCATCCCTCCGACGTAACGTCACCATGGGTGGAACGGGCAGCCGTTCCGCTCGTCATGGCGAAGGACCCTCGCGCTGTGTCCGTGCATACGGCACTACGATGGAAGCTTCCACGCCCGCAGCGCCAACCCTCGCCTACCTAAAACAAGCCATTCTTCGCTTTCTGGGAAGGCCCGACGCATCCTCATGGGGAACAAGGGGAACTCAATGTCGTTCATCGGCCGTGACATGGCTATCGACCTCGGGACTGCCAACACGCTGGTGTACGTCAGGGGGCGCGGCATCGTATTGAACGAGCCGTCCGTCGTGGCCATCAACACCAACACCGGCGGAATCCTGGCGGTCGGCGCCGAGGCCAAGAAGATGATCGGCCGCACGCCGGGCAACATCGTTGCCGTGCGGCCGCTGAAGGACGGCGTGATCGCCGACTTCGAGATCACGGAGCGCATGCTCCGCTACTTCATCCTCAAGATCCACAAGCGCCGCTACCTCGCCCGCCCCCGGGTCGTCGTCTGTGTGCCCTCCGGCATCACAGGGGTCGAGCGACGCGCCGTCATCGAGGCGTCGACGCAGGCGGGCGCCCGCCAGGTGCACATCATCGAAGAGCCCATGGCCGCGGCCATCGGCTCGGGACTGCCGGTCCACGAGGCCACCGGGAACATGGTCGTCGACATCGGCGGCGGCACCACCGAGGTCGCCGTGATCTCGCTCGGGGGAATCGTCACTGCCCAGTCGATCCGGGTCGCCGGTGACGAACTGGACAACGCGATCATCCAGCACATCAAGAAGGAGTACTCGCTCCTCCTCGGTGAGCGGACCGCGGAGCAGATCAAGATCACCATCGGCTCGGCCTTCGAGATGGAGAAGGACGAGCACACCGAGATCCGCGGCCGCGACCTGGTCTCGGGCCTGCCCAAGACCGTCGTCATCTCGGCGACGGAGGTCCGCAAGGCCATCGAGGAGCCGGTCAACGCGATCGTCGACGCCGTGAAGACCACGCTCGACAAGTGCCCGCCGGAGCTCTCCGGTGATGTCATGGACCGCGGCATCGTCCTCACCGGCGGCGGCGCGCTCCTGCGGGGTCTCGACGAGCGCCTGCGGCACGAGACGGGCATGCCGATCCACATCGCCGAGGACCCGCTGGACTCGGTGGCACTCGGCTCCGGCAAGTGCGTCGAGGAGTTCGAGGCGCTGCAGCAGGTGCTGGACGCCCAGCCACGAAGGTAGAAGACGATGTTCCGCCGTACGGGCGCAAACCGCCCCGTACGGCGGAACGTTGGTATACAGGCACGAACATTCCGACGAGGAAGGCACGGCCGCCGCACGTGAGGGACACACGAGAGAGCCGGCTGCTCCTGGTGCTGCTGATCGCCATCGCATTCGCCCTGATCACGGTCGATATCCGCGGTGGCGAGGAGTCACCGGTCGACGGGGCCCGGCAGGCCGCCGCCACGGTCTTCGGACCGGTGGAGAACGGCGTCGCGGCAGCGGTGGACCCGGTGGGCAACGCCATCGGCGCCGTACGGGAGTCCGGTGACCGGCACGACCGGATCGCGGCCCTGGAGCAGGAGAACGCCGCGCTGAAGACCAGGCTCGGCAGCGACGACCGCAACACCAGCAAGGTCCGCCAGCTGGACACCATGCTCAAGAGCGCCGGAGCCGGCCAGTACGGCATCAAGGGCGCCGAGGTCATCGCCATAGGAGCGGCCCAGGGCTTCTCCTGGACCATCACCATCGACGCGGGGACGAACGACGGCATCCTGCGCGACATGACCGTGCTGAACGGCGAGGGACTCGTCGGCCGGGTCACCACGGTGGGCCCGAACACCGCGACCGTCCTGCTGGCCAACGACCCCGACTTCACCGTCGGCACCCGTCTGGAGAAGACCGACGAGCTCGGCTTCGCGACCGGACAGGGCTCCCGGCCCCTCTCGGTCCAGTTCCTCAACGGCAAGGCCGAGGTGAAGAAGGGCGACCGGCTGGTCACCTTCGGATCCAGCAAGGACAAGCCCTTCGTCCCCGGCGTGCCGGTCGGACAGGTCGTGCGCGTGGACCCGTCGGGCGGTGACCTGACCCGGACCGTCTACGTCCGCCCGTTCGTCGGCTTCACCAAGCTCGACATCGTCGGCGTCGTCGTCCAGGCGCCCCGGGAGGACCCCCGCGACATGGTCCTGCCGAAGCAGCCCAAGAAGCCGGAGAAGCCCAAGCCCACCCCGACCGTCACGGTCACCGTGCAGCCCAACGGCGACCTCGTCGACGCCAGTGGGAAGGTCGTCGGGAACGTCAACGAGAAGCCCGGCACGGACGCCTCCGGCAGCCCCTCCGCGAACGCCGACACACCCGCCGGTGACGCGGCGAACGACCAGGAATAGAGCTGATCCCCATGCGTATCAACCGGACGCTGCTCTCCGTCTCCCTGGTCGTGGTCGCCCTCGTCATCCAGGTCTCCGTGCTCGCCCGTCTCCAGCTCCCGGGCGCCACGCCCGACCTGGTGCTCCTCGTCGTGCTCGGGCTCGCCTTCGTCTACGGGCCCGTCAGCGGCGCCCTCATCGGCTTCGGCGCGGGCCTCCTCGCCGACCTGGCGCCGCCCGCCGACCACGCGGCCGGGCGCTACGCCCTGGTGCTCTGCGTCATCGGCTACGTCGCCGGCCTCGCCCGCCCCGAGAACGGCCAGCTGAAGTCGGCGTTCACCCCGATGGCGTTCGTCGTCGCCGCGGCGATCGGATCGACCCTGCTGTACGCCGGGGTCGGCGCCCTCGTGGGCGACACCGCGGCCCGCCATGTGGGCCTGGGCAGCCTGCTGTTCACCGCCGCCGTGTACGACCTGCTCCTCGCGCCCTTCACCGTGCCGCTGATCATGGCGCTCGCCAGACGTACCGAGAACGACCCCGTGGCCGACAGCTCCGGCAGCGGTGACGTCGCCGCCGGCTGGCTGGCCTCGGGCACCGGGCTGCGGATCGGCAGCCAGCGGGGCGGGATGCGCCTGAGGGCCGCACGCAGCCGCGCCGCACGCGCAGGAAGGATCAAGGGGGTCAAGCGACTGTGAGGCCGTACCGGCACCGGACGGGCACCGGGGGCGACCCCCGTGACCGCGGCGCGACCACCACCGGGGGTGCCCCGTGAGCAACATTCCGGAGACCGGACGGACCCAGCGGGTCCAGATCCGTCTCGTCGTCGTCCAGGTCCTCGTCTTCTCGCTGCTCCTGACGCTCGGAGGGCGGCTCTGGTACCTCCAGATCCGCAACGGGCAGGAGTACACGGACGAGGCCAAGAACAACCACGTGCAGCAGGTCGTGCAGCCCGCCGTCCGGGGAGCGATCCTCGACGCGCGCGGCGTGCCCCTCGCCGACAACGAGACCCGCCTCGTCGTCTCCGCCAGCCGCACCGAGCTGATGAAGATGAAGGACGACGGCGTCGGGGTGCTCACCCGGCTGGCCGACGTCCTGGACATGAAGGCCAAGGACGTCCAGGACAAGGTCCGGCTCTGCGACGCCAAGACCCCGCAGCCCTGCTGGAACGGCTCGCCCTACCAGCCGATCCCGGTGACCGACGAGGCCACGACGCAGCAGGCCCTCACGATCCGCGAGCGCGCGGAGGACTTCCCCGGCATCACCGCCGAACCCACCGCCGTGCGCCGCTACGCCGCACCCGGCAAGGCCAACACCGCGCAGGTGCTCGGCTACCTCTCACCGGTCACCGACGACGAGGTCACCAAGGCCCAGGACACGGACTCGCCCTACCTGCGCTCCGACCAGGTCGGCCGCTCGGGTCTGGAGCGCACCTACGACAAGGAACTGCGCGGCAAGGCCGGTGTCACCCGCTACGAGGTCGACAACCTCGGCCGGGTCATCGGCCAGGCGCAGAACGACGAGGCCGAGCCCGGTGCCAGCGTCGTCACGTCCATCGACGCCCGGGTCCAGGCCGTCGCCGAGTACGAGCTCAACAAGGCGATGGAGACGGCCCGCAAGGAGATGGACCGCAACACCAACGAGCTCTACAAGGCCGACTCCGGCGCGGTCGTCGTGATGGAGGCCAAGACCGGCCGCATCGTCTCGATGGCGTCCCTGCCGACGTACGACCCCAACGCCTGGATCGGCGGCATCTCCGCCAAGGACTACGCCAAGCTCACCGGCAAGAAGTCCAACTTCCCGCTGCTGAACCGGGCCATCCAGGGCACCGCGGCCCCGGGCTCCATCTTCAAGGTGATCTCCTCGACCGCCGCGGTCAACGCCGGTTACCCGTTCAAGGGCAACTACCCGTGCCCGAGCTCGTACTCCATCGGCGGCCAGACCTTCAAGAACTTCGAGTCCCAGGGCTACGGCAGCATCACCATCGGCCGTGCCCTGGAGGTCTCCTGCGACACCGTGTACTACGGCCTGGCGCACAGGGAGTGGCAGAAGGACGGCGGCAACAAGCCGAAGAAGAACCCCGGCGACTGGTTCTACAAGACCGCCCACCAGTTCGGCCTCGGCAAGGAGACCGGCATCGACCTCCCCAACGAGGTCTCCGGCCGGGTCCCCGACCGCCAGTGGAAGCAGAGCTTCTACGACGCCAACAAGACGTCGTGGTGCAAGCAGGGCAAGAAGGACGGCACGTACGTCGAGAAGATCGCGTACGAAGGCTGCATCGAGGGCTACAAGATGCGTGCCGGTGACTCCGTCAACTACTCCATCGGCCAGGGCGACACGCTCGTCACCCCGATCCAGATGGCGACGATCTACGCGGCGATCTCCAACGGCGGCACCCTGTACGACCCGACGGTCGGCAAGGCGATCGTCAGCGGCGACGGCAGGACCGTCCAGGAGATCAAGCCCCGGGCGCACGGCAAGCTGCCCTTCAAGGGAGACACGCGCGACGAGATAGACGAAGCCCTCGCGGGAGTCGCGACCCGGGGCAGTGCCGCATGGCGGTTCGGCGGCTGGCCCCAGGACAAGATCCCGATGCACGCCAAGACGGGCACGGCCGAGGTCTACGGCAAGCAGACGACCTCCTGGTTCGCCACGTACACCAAGGACTACTCGATCGTCATGACGATCTCTCAGGGTGGTACGGGTTCCGGGGCCTCCGGTCCCGCCGTGCGCAACATCTACAACGCGCTCTACGGGCTCGACTCCGCCGGCAAGCAGAACCTCAAGAAGGCCCTCCTGCCGAAGCCCCAGAAGACCCTGCCCAGGATCAAGCCCGACGGACAGATCGAGTCGCCGAAGATCAAGCCCTACGTCCCCGAGCCGCCCGCCGAGGACGGCACGCAGGCTCTCGCCGCCGTCGTCGCCGGAGCCCCGGGGAGGCGGGACTGATGGCAGGCTTCTCCGTCTCGCGCTACGCCCCCGAGCGTTCCGCCTGGGCCAGACTCACCGCCCGCGACTCCGTCGTGCGGCGGCTGGACTGGCCGCTGCTCGGCTCGGCGGTCGCGCTCTCCTTCGTCGGCTCGCTCCTGGTCTGGTCAGCGACCCGCGGGCGGGACTCGCTGACCCACGGCGACCCGTACTACTTCCTGTTCCGGCACGCGCTGAACACGGGCATCGGCCTGGCGCTGATGATCGGCACCATCTGGCTCGGCCACCGCACCCTCCGGGGCGCGGTGCCGGTCCTCTACGCCATCTCGGTGCTGCTGGTCCTCGCGGTCCTCACCCCGCTGGGCGCGACCGTCAACGGCGCGCACGCCTGGATCCTCCTGCCCGGCGGGTTCTCGCTCCAGCCGTCGGAGTTCACCAAGATCACGATCATCCTGGGCATGGCGATGCTGCTGGCGGCCCGCGTCGACGCGGGCGACCAGCAGCACCCCGACCACCGGACGGTCGCCAAGTCCCTCGGTGTGGCCGTCATCCCGATGGGGATCGTCATGCTGATGCCCGACCTCGGCTCCGTCATGGTCATGGCCGTCATCGTGCTCGGCGTGCTCCTCGCGTCCGGGGCGTCCAACCGCTGGATCTTCGGACTCCTCGGCGCGGGCACGGCGGGCGC
This sequence comes from Streptomyces sp. NPDC001822, assembly GCF_042892135.1. Classification (NCBI taxonomy): domain Bacteria; kingdom Bacillati; phylum Actinomycetota; class Actinomycetes; order Kitasatosporales; family Streptomycetaceae; genus Streptomyces; species Streptomyces sp. NPDC001822. Next base: position 135,878 of record NZ_JBIATW010000015.1, on the reverse strand, counting down.
GCTGGCCGTCTGGCAGCTCGGCGTGCTCGACGACTACCAGATCGCCCGCTTCGCGGCCTTCGCCAACCCGGCGCTCGACCCGGCCGGAGTCGGCTACAACACCAACCAGGCCCGCATCGCGATCGGCTCCGGCGGTCTCTCGGGGACGGGCCTCTTCAACGGTTCGCAGACGACGGGGCAGTTCGTCCCGGAGCAGCAGACCGACTTCGTGTTCACCGTGGCCGGCGAGGAACTCGGCTTCCTCGGGGCCGGACTGATCATCGTGCTGCTCGGTGTCATCATGTGGCGCGCCTGCCGGATCGCCCGGGAGACCACCGAGCTGTACGGCACGGTCGTGGCCGCCGGGATCATCGCCTGGTTCGCCTTCCAGTCCTTCGAGAACATCGGCATGACGCTGGGCATCATGCCGGTGGCGGGCCTCCCGCTGCCCTTCGTGTCCTACGGAGGGTCCTCGATGTTCGCCGTCTGGGTGGCGATCGGTCTGCTCCAGTCGATCCGGGTGCAGCGGCCGATAACGGCCTGAGCCCGGAGGACCGCCCTGCATGACGGGGCCGATCGCGGATAGATTCGTCCTATGGCGGACTCGAAGCGCGAGGTCGAGCGGAAGTACGACGCGACTCCCGGAACCCGGCTGCCGGACCTGACCCGTGCGGCCGGGGTCTCGGCCGTCGTCCACCGGGGCCCGAGCGAACTCGATGCCGTCTACTACGACACCGAAGACCTCTCCCTGGCCGCCGGATCCCTCACGCTGAGGCGCCGGACCGGCGGCGGGGACGCCGGATGGCACCTCAAGTTCCCCGTGTCCGCCGACGTCCGTGACGAGATCCGGGCGCCGCTCGGTGACGACCTGCCGGCCGAGCTGGCCGGACTGCTCCGCTCCCGCGTGCGCCACGCGGAGGTCGTCCCCGTCGTGCGGATCCTCTCCGCGCGCGACGTCCACCACCTCCTCGACGAGGACGGCGCCCTGCTCGCCGAACTGAGCGTCGACGAAGTCCTCGCCGAGCGCCTCACGGAGGAAGGCCGCGGTACCACCGCGGCCTGGACGGAGCTGGAGGTCGAGCTGGCCGACGACGTGGACCCCGCCGTCCTCGACGCCGTGGAGCGGCGGCTGCGCAAGGCCGGGGTCCAGCCGTCCGCCTCCCCGTCCAAGCTCGCCAGGGCACTGGCCGAGACGGCCCCCGGGAAGCGGCGCGAGCCCGCGACGGCGGCCGGAGCGCCGCGCACCGCCGGCGACCACGTGCTCGCCTACGTACGCCACCAGACTGAAGCCGTCGTCCGGCTCGATCCCGCCGTGCGCCGCGACCTGCCCGACGCCGTCCACCTCATGCGGGTCGCCACGCGGAGGCTGCGCAGCGCCTTCAGGACGTACCGCGGGATCCTCGACCGCGCCGTCACCGATCCGCTCCGCGACGAACTCAAGTGGCTGGCCGGCGAGCTCGGGGCCGGCCGCGACCGGGAAGTCCTCGACGCCCGGCTGCGCTCCGGCGTCGCGGGGCTGCCGGACACCCTGGTCCTCGGCCCGGTGAGCGCCCGGCTGGAGCGGTCCTCCGCCGCCGCGGACGCCGGAGCGCGGCGCCGGGTCGCCGACGCCCTGGACAGCGGGCGCTACCTGGACCTGCTGGACGCCCTGGACGCCCTCGTCGGCGATCCGCCGCTCCGGCGCGGTGCCGCGCAGGACCCCGGGGACGCCCTGCCGCGCGCGGTGCTCAAGGACTACGCCCGCCTCGCCGCCCGGGTCGGCCACGCGCTCGACCTGCCGCCCGGCCCGGGGCGTGACGTGGCGATGCACGAGGCGCGCAAGGCCACCAAGCGCGTGCGCTACGCGGCGGACGCGGCCAGGCCGGCGCTGGGCCGGCCCGCGAAGAAGTTCTCCCGCCGGATGAAGTCCGTGCAGACGGTCCTGGGCGACCACCAGGACAGCGTCATGGCCCGGGAGGCCCTGCGCGCCCTCGCGGTGGAGGCCCACGGAGCTGGGGAGTCCGCTTTCACCTGGGGAGTCCTGTACGGCCGCGAGGAGGCGGCGGCGCGGGAACGGGAGCGGGAACTGCCCGAGGCGTGGGCGCGGGCGTCGCGGCCCCGGCTGCGGGCGGCACTGGAAGGCTGAGCACCGGGTTACGCTTGATGGTCACCCCTGCCAGCTACGAAGGTCCTCAGATGTCTGCCGAGTCGGTCTTCCCACAGCTCGAAGCTCTGCTCCCGCATGTGCAGAAGCCCATCCAGTACGTCGGCGGTGAGCTGAACTCCACCGTCAAACCGTGGGACGAATGCGACGTCCGCTGGGCACTCATGTACCCGGACGCCTACGAGGTCGGGCTCCCCAACCAGGGCGTCATGATCCTGTACGAGGTGCTCAACGAGCGCGACGGCGTCCTCGCCGAGCGCACGTACAGCGTGTGGCCGGACCTAGAGGAGCTGATGCGCGAGCACCGGGTCCCGCAGTTCACCGTGGACAGCCACCGCCCCGTCGGCGCCTTCGACGTGTTCGGCCTGAGCTTCTCCACCGAGCTCGGCTACACCAACATGCTCACGGCCCTGGACCTCGCGGGAATCCCGCTGGAGTCCAAGGACCGGACCGTGGACCACCCGATCGTGCTGGCGGGCGGCCACGCCGCGTTCAACCCCGAGCCGATCGCCGACTTCATCGACTGCGCGGTGATCGGCGACGGCGAGCAGGCCGTCCTGGAGATCACCGAGATCATCCGCGCCTGGAAGGCCGAGGGCCGCCCGGGCGGCCGCGAGGAGGTGCTGTTCCGCCTCGCGAAGACCGGCGGCGTCTACGTCCCCGGCTTCTACGACGTCGAGTACCTCCCCGACGGCCGCATCGGCCGAGTCGTGCCCAACAAGTCCGGTGTCCCGTGGCGCGTGTCCAAGCACACGGTCATGGACCTCGACGAATGGCCGTACCCGAAGCAGCCCCTCGTGCCCCTCGCCGAGACCGTCCACGAGCGGATGTCCGTCGAGATCTTCCGCGGCTGCACCCGCGGCTGCCGTTTCTGCCAGGCCGGCATGATCACGCGCCCCGTGCGGGAGCGAAGCATCACCGGCATCGGCGAGATGGTCGAGAAGGGCCTCAAGGCCACCGGCTTCGAGGAGGTCGGCCTCCTGTCGCTCTCCTCCGCGGACCACAGCGAGATCGGCGACATCGCCAAGGGCCTCGCGGACCGCTACACCGAGGACAAGATCGGCCTCTCGCTGCCCTCCACCCGCGTCGACGCCTTCAACGTCGACCTGGCCAACGAGCTGACCCGCAACGGCCGCAGGTCCGGTCTCACCTTCGCCCCCGAGGGCGGCTCCGAGCGCATGCGCAAGGTCATCAACAAGATGGTCTCGGAGGAGGACCTGATCCGTACGGTCTCCACGGCGTACGGCAACGGCTGGCGCCAGGTGAAGCTGTACTTCATGTGCGGCCTGCCCACCGAGACCGACGAGGACGTCCTCCAGATCGGCGACATGGCGGTCAACGTGATCGCCAAGGGCCGCGAGGTCTCCGGGCAGAACGACATCCGCTGCACCGTCTCCATCGGCGGCTTCGTGCCCAAGCCGCACACCCCCTTCCAGTGGGCGCCGCAGCTCAGCGCCGAGGACACCGACGCCCGGCTCAAGAAGCTCCGGGACAAGATCCGGGACGACAAGAAGTACGGGCGCTCCATCGGCTTCCGCTACCACGACGGCAAGCCCGGCATCGTCGAGGGCCTGCTCTCCCGCGGCGACCGCCGCGTCGGTTCCGTCATCCGCGCCGTCTACGAGTCCGGTGGCCGCTTCGACGGCTGGCGCGAGCACTTCAGCTACGACCTCTGGATGAGGAGCGCCGAGAAGACGCTGCCCGCCTTCGGCGTGGACGTCGACTGGTACACCACCCGCGAGCGGACGTACGAGGAGGTCCTGCCCTGGGACCACCTGGACTCCGGGCTCGACAAGGACTGGCTCTGGGAGGACTGGCAGGACGCGCTCGACGAGACCGAGGTCGAGGACTGCCGCTGGACGCCGTGCTTCGACTGCGGCGTGTGCCCGCAGCTGGACCTGGACATCCAGATCGGCCCGACCGGCAAGAAGCTGCTGCCGCTCACGGTCGTGAAGTAGACCCTCCGGGTGACAGCCCGGTGACGAACGCCCGGCCCGGGAAACCCTGGGCCGGGCGTTCGCGTCCTTACCGGCATGGACCTCGACAAGCACCGCACTCCCGCGCCGTACGAGGGCGGGGAGGGCTGTCTGACCACCCTCGTCAGGATCCCGGTGCGGATCGTGGTGCTGGTGCTCGTCCTGCCGGTCCGCATGCTGTGGGACCTGCTCGTGGCCGGCGGCCGCCTCCTCGACCGGCTGCTGCTGCGCCCCCTGTCCCGGGCGGCGGACTGGTTCCGCGACCAGGTGCTCGCTCCTGCCGTGAAGGCACTCGCCTGGCTCGCCACGGCCCTGTTCGTATGGCCCTGGGTGGGGCTGTGGCGCTACGTCGTCGTGCCGGTCGTCCGGTACGGGGTCGTCGTCCCGCTGGCGTGGCTCCACTCGGCCGTGCTTGTCCCGGCCTGGCACGGGCTGCGGTGGACGTACACCCGACTGCTGGTCCCGGCGGCGACCGCGCTCGTCACCCTGCTGCTGGTGTGGCCCTCGGTCGGAGTGTGGCGCTACCTCCTCAGGCCGCTCGGCATCGCTGCGGCCTGGCTGGTGACGACCTTGCTCGTGCTTCCGGTGGTGTGGGTGTACGGGAGTGTGCTGACGCCGTTGGGACGAGGCGTGGCATGGGTGCTGGGCTTGGTGGGGCGGGGGATGGCGGTTCTGGGGCAGGGGCTGTGGACCGGTGTCGTGTGGCTGTTCACGACCCTTCTGGTGCATCCGGTCGCCTGGGTGTACCGACGTGTCCTGGCCCCCCTCGGCCGGGAGATCGTGGCCGCCGTCGGTGTCGCCTGGCGGATCGCGGGGTTCGTCTCGCGCGCGGCCGGCCGGGTGCTGGCCTGGCTGGCCCGGCATCTGGTCGGCGTCCCGGCCGTGTGGGTCTACCGCACTCTGTGCACGCCGGTGGGCCACTTCCTGCGCGACGCGGTCTGGGCTCCCGCCCGGCAGGCCGCACTGGACGCGGGCCGCGCGGTCCGCGGAGTGCTGTCCTCGGCCCGGGAGACGCTGCGTGCGGCACGCCACGACGCATGGCGCGCACTGGTGGGAGCGCCGCAGGTCGGGGACGCGCGGAAAACGGGAGGGTCCGCGGCGCGTACCCTGGGTAGGACAACGACTGTCCCCAGCGCGGCGCCCGCGTCCGAGATCTCCCCGCAGGTCGGTAGAACCGTCGAGCGGGGGTGAGCCGGAACGGCACCCCGGGGCACCCTGTACTTCGTGGGCGGCACGCCACCGCGGCCGCCCCGCACCGAGGAGAAGAACCACTGGGCAAGCGACAGCCCGAAGGCCCGCCGCCCGCACCGGCGGTGCAGCGCATCCGACTGCGCTACACCAAGCGGGGCCGCCTCCGGTTCACCAGTCACAGAGACTTCCAGCGTGCCTTCGAGCGGGCCCTGCGCCGTTCCGAGGTTCCCATGGCCTACTCGGCCGGATTCACCCCGCACCCCAAGGTGTCGTACGCCAACGCCGCCCCCACGGGCACGGGCAGCGAGGCCGAGTTCCTGGAGATCGCGCTCACCGAGGCGCGGGACCCCGAGACCCTCCGCGGGCTGCTCGACGCGTCGATGCCCGACGGACTCGACGTCATCGACGCGGTCGAGGTCCGTACCTCCGGCCTCGCCGAACGTCTGACCGCCTCGGTGTGGGAGATGCGGCTCGACGGCGTCGGCGTCGAGGACGCGAAGAGGGCCGTGGCCGCCTTCCTGGACGCCGAGACCGTCGAGGTCCAGCGCCGGGCGAAGAACGGCATGCGGAGCTTCGACGCCCGCGCCGCCGTCGCCGACCTGCAGGCCCTTGATCCGCAGTCCGATAGGCCCGGGGACAGGCCCTGTGCGATACTGCGGCTGGTAGTGCGGCACGTGACACCTGCCGTGCGACCCGACGACGTCCTATCAGGTCTCCGAGCCGTGGCCGACCTGACGCCGCCGGTCCCCGCAGCGGTGACCAGGCTGGCGCAGGGTCTCTTCGACGAGGAGTCCGGCACGGTGACCGACCCGCTCGCGCCCGACCGCGAGGCAGCCCCGGCCGTTTCCACGGCCGATCCGGCCGCCGCCGCGACGGCGCCGGAAGGTACGGGTTCCGCGTAAGGCGGTCGTCGTAGCGCAGCCCTTCGACTCGGGAGCCACCTGGGTCGGGCCGCGCACCGCCCCATAAGACTTTCGCCAGGCCGTGCGCAGCGCGTACGGAACCGGCGAGCCAGACATCAGCTCCCGTGCGGCGCCCGCGCCCCGGACGGCGGTACCGCGCACACCGCGCGCATCGCGTCGGACCGGAACCAGGTGTGGCGCCCGGGAGCGCGACGGGAGAACCGCCCGCATGCACGAGCAGAACGAAACCGGCCCGACCGGTAACACCGAAGACAACACCCCCGGGGACAAGCTGCCGCCGCGCCGCAGGCGCCGTGCGGCATCCCGCCCCGCCGGCCCGCCGTCGGGCGCGCAGGGCACGGCCCCCGCCGAGGAGGCCACGCCGGCCACGCCGGCCGTGCCGGCCGCCACCGAACCCGAAGAGGCCGCCCCG
>NZ_JBIATW010000015.1:0-129156 GCF_042892135.1 Streptomyces sp. NPDC001822 | reverse complement strand
CGCCGGTCCGCGCGCGTCGCCGTGCGGTGCGCAAGGCGACGGCTCCGGCCGGTGCGCCGCAGGCCGCCGAGGTCGTGGAGACCGTGGCCGAGCCCGCCGTGGAGACCCCGGCCCCCGCCGAGGAGACGGCCGAAGAGGCCGCCCCGCCGGTCCGCGCGCGTCGCCGTGCGGTGCGCAAGGCGACGGCTCCGGCCGGTGCGCCGCAGGCCGCCGAGGTCGTGGAGACCGTGGCCGAGCCCGTCGTCGAGACCCCGGCCCCCGCCGAGGACGAGGCCGAAGAGGCACCCGTCGTCGAGGCCCCGCGTGGCCGTCGCCGCGCCACGCGCAAGGCGACCGCTCCCGCCGGCGCTCCGCCGCAGGCCGGGACCGTCACCGAGGACGTCCCCGCGGCGGAGCCCGTGAAGGCCGCCGAGCCCGCCGCCGAAGCGGCCGGCACGACGGAACCGTCCGCCGCGCCGCGTGGCCGCACCAGGCGCCGCGCGTCGGCTCCGGCCGGTGCGCCGCAGACCGCCGACGCCGACCGGACCCCGCAGACCGTGACACCGGCGGAGCCCGAGGCCGCCCCCGCAGCCGAGGCCGCCCCCGCCGACGAGCCCGTCGAGGCTCCGCGAGGCCGCCGTCGCGCCACCCGTAAGGCGACATCCCCGGCCGGCGCCCCCGCTCCGCAGCCCGTCGAGGAGGTCGCCGAGGCGGCCGCCGAGAACGCCGAGAGCCTTCCCGCGGCCGTGGCCGAGGAACTGGCCACCGAGACCGAGCAGGTCGAGGAGGCAGCACCGCGGGGCCGTCAGCGACGCCGTGCCACCGCCGCCGCCGGCCGCCCGGAGTTCACCGGCAAGGCCGAGGAGCCGGCCCGCAAGGGCCGCCGCGCGACGCGCCCCGCCGTGGCCGTGTTCCAGGCCCCGGTCTTCGCAGAGCCGATGTTCCAGACCCCGGAGACCGCTGCCGCCGCCGCGGCGGCCGCATCCGCGTACGACGAGAGCGACGAGGCCGAGGAGCAGCAGGCGCCGGAGAGCACGCCTCGCAAGGCGGAGCCCGTGCAGGCTTCGGAGACCTCCGAGGCGGCCGCACAGGGCGGTTCGCGCCGTCGGCGCCGCCGCCGCGGCGAGGCCGTCGAGACCGAGCCGGCCGCGACCCCGGTCACCCTTCCCGCCGAGGAGGCGGCCCCGGCCCCCGTCGAGGACGAGCACGAGGCCGAGACCGATTCGGACGCCGAGCACGAGCACGACGAGTCGGACGAGTACGGGGACCGGCCCTCACGCCGTCGCCGTCGCGGTGGCCGCCGCCGTCGTCGTGGTGAGACGGGCGACTCGGACGACACGCAGCAGGACGACTCCGCGGCGGACCACGCCGAGGACGAGCAGAGCCAGGACGACGAGGACGACGACGAGCACGAGTCGTCCGCCGGGTCCAGCAGCAGCCGTCGCCGTCGCCGTCGCCGTCGCCGCAGCGGGGACGCCTCGGGCGAGGACTCGGGCAGCGGCACGGACGACCCGGAGCGCACGGTCGTCAAGGTCCGCGAGCCGCGCGAACGGCGCGGCAAGGATGCCGACCGCGAGCCCGGCACCGGCTTCGACGAGGTCCAGTCCATCAAGGGCTCGACCCGCATGGAGGCCAAGAAGCAGCGTCGCCGCGAGGGTCGTGAGCAGGGCCGCCGCCGCGTCCCGATCATCACCGAGGCCGAGTTCCTGGCCCGCCGCGAGGCCGTCGAGCGCGTCATGGTCGTCCGCCAGAGCGGCGAGCGCACCCAGATCGGCGTCCTCGAGGACAACGTGCTCGTCGAGCACTACGTCAACAAGGAGCAGGCCACCAGCTACGTCGGCAACGTCTACCTGGGCAAGGTCCAGAACGTCCTGCCGTCGATGGAGGCGGCCTTCGTCGACATCGGCAAGGGCCGCAACGCCGTCCTGTACGCGGGCGAGGTCAACTTCGAGGCACTCGGCATGGCCCACGGGCCGCGCCGCATCGAGACCGCGCTCAAGTCCGGCCAGTCGGTCCTCGTCCAGGTCACGAAGGACCCGATCGGCCACAAGGGCGCCCGCCTGACCAGCCAGGTCTCGCTGCCCGGCCGCTACCTGGTGTACGTGCCCGAGGGCTCGATGACCGGCATCAGCCGGAAGCTGCCCGACACCGAGCGGGCGCGGCTGAAGACCATCCTCAAGAAGATCGTCCCCGAGGACGCGGGCGTCATCGTGCGCACCGCCGCCGAGGGCGCCAGCGAGGACGAGCTGCGCCGTGACGTCGAGCGGCTGCAGCAGCAGTGGGAAGAGATCCAGAAGAAGTCGAAGAACACCAGCAGCTCCAACGCGCCGACGCTGCTCTACGGTGAGCCGGACATGACGGTCCGGGTCGTCCGGGACATCTTCAACGAGGACTTCTCGAAGGTCATCGTCAGCGGTGACGACGCGTGGGAGACCATCTACGGCTATGTCTCGCACGTCGCACCGGACCTGACGGACCGTCTGTCGCGCTGGACCTCCGAGGTCGACGTCTTCGCGACGTACCGCATCGACGAGCAGCTGATGAAGGCCCTGGACCGCAAGGTCTACCTTCCGAGCGGCGGCTCGCTGGTGATCGACAAGACCGAGGCGATGGTCGTCGTCGACGTCAACACCGGCAAGTTCACCGGGCAGGGCGGAAACCTCGAGGAGACCGTCACCAAGAACAACCTGGAGGCGGCCGAGGAGATCGTGCGCCAGCTGCGGCTGCGCGACCTCGGGGGCATCGTCGTCGTCGACTTCATCGACATGGTGCTGGAGTCCAACCGGGACCTGGTGCTGAGGCGTCTGCTGGAATGCCTGGGACGCGACCGTACGAAGCACCAGGTCGCCGAGGTCACCTCGCTGGGCCTGGTCCAGATGACGCGCAAGCGCGTGGGCCAGGGTCTGCTGGAGTCCTTCTCCGAGACCTGTGTCCACTGCAACGGGCGCGGCGTGATCGTCCACATGGAGCAGCCGACGTCGGCCGGCGGCGGTGGCGGCAAGCGGTCCAAGAAGCGCGGCCGCGGCGGCGCCGGACACGAGCACGACCATGACCAGGCCGAGCACACGGCCGAGACCGAGACCGAGACGGAGACCGAAGCCGAGGTGGCGGCCGAGGTCGCGGCCCCGGTGGCGCTGCCGGAGCCGGAGTTCGTGGCCGACGAGGAGCTGTACAGCAGCCCCGCCGAGGCTGAGGCCGCGGCAGGGCGCGGACGCGGCCGTCGGCGCGCGACCCGCAAGGCCACGGCCCCGGCCGGAGCGCCCGCCCCGGTGGCGGAGCCCGCACCGGCACCGGTCGCCGAGGAGAAGCCGCAGGCGGAACCCGCCGTCGAGTCCGAGGCCCCGGCCCCGCAGGCAGCCCCCGAGGCGGAGGCCGCGCCCGTGGCCCGTACCCGGCGCAGGGCGACGCGCAAGGCGACCGCTCCGGCGGGATCGCCCCAGCAGGCCGACGTGACGCCCCCGGTGCACCCGGCCGAGCCCGCCGCGGACCCGGTCGCGATCGAGGACCCGGTCGTCAAGGCCCCGGCTTCCGCCCCCTCGGACGAGGCGGCGGAAGCGGAGGCTCCGGCGCCGCGTGCGCGTCGGCGTGCGACCCGCAAGGCCACGGCTCCCGCCGGGTCTCCGGCCGGCGCCGAGGAGGCGGCGGTCGTCGTCGTCACCGGCGACGCTTCCGACACGCCGGAGGCTCCCGAGGCCGAGGTCCCGGAATCCGAGGCTCCGGTGAAGAAGGCGGCCGCGCGCAAGACGGCCAAGAAGGTCACGGCGAAGAAGGCGGCGGCACCCAAGAAGACCGCTGCCAAGACGGCTGCGAAGAAGACCACCGCGAAGAAGACGACGGCGAAGAAGGCGACGAAGAAGACCGTCGCGGCCGAGCAGTCGTCGCCTTCCGTGGTCGCCTCCGCGCGTACCGACGAGGGTGAGGCGTCGGGCAGCTGATGCCCGCGTAGCACCCCTTCACCCGCACACGTCCCGCCCCGAGCTCATCGGGGCGGGACGTGTGCGTTTGTGGCGACCGTGACGTCCCGGCCGGTCCGGGAGCTTCATTCCTGCGCTACATATGTCCTCTGTGTCATGATTCGATGCATCCCTGGTGTGGCAGGGCGGGGAGCGCGCGATCGGCGCACTCGTCAAGGAGGGCTTCGATGACGAGCATCAACGAGCAGCCGGTTCCCGCAGCCAGTCCCGTCATCGGAGAGGACGAGATCGCTGCCGTGGTCCGCGTGATGCGCAGCGGCCGCGTCGTACAGGGCCCCGAGGTCGCCGCCTTCGAGGACGACTTCTCCGGCCTGGTGAGCGGCCGCCACTGCGTCGCGGTCAACTCCGGCACCTCCGCCCTGCACCTGCTCCTCCTCGCCCTGGGCATCGGCGGGGGCGACGAGGTGATCGTCCCCTCGTTCTCCTTCGCGGCGTCCGCCAACGCGGTACGGCTGACCGGTGCCGACGTGGTGTTCGCGGACATCGAGCCGGGGAGCTTCGGTCTCGACCCGGAGGCGGTGGAAGCCGCGATCACTCCGCGCACCGCCGCCGTCATGCCGGTGCACCTCTACGGCCACCCGGCGGCCATGGGCCGCCTCATGCGCGTCGCCGACAAGCACCGGCTCGCCGTGGTCGAGGACGCGTGCCAGGCCCATGCCGCAGCGCTGGACGGAACCCCGGTCGGCGCGTTCGGCGCGGGCGGAGCCTTCAGCTTCTACCCGACCAAGAACATGCACTCCCTCGAAGGCGGCATGGTCACCACGGCGGACGCCGGTCTGGCCCGCACCCTGCGGCTGCTGCGCAACCAGGGCATGGAGCAGCGCTACGCCAACGAGATCGTCGGTGCCAACATGCGGATGACCGACGTGTCCGCCGCCGTCGGCCGCGTGCAGCTCGGCAGGCTCGGGGCCTGGACCGAGCAGCGCCGGGCCAACGCCGCGTTCCTCGACTCGCACATCACCCACCCCGGCGTCATCACGCCGCCGGTCGCAGAGGGAGCCAGGCACGTCTACCACCAGTACACCGTGCGCGTCCCCGGTGTCCGGGACGCCGCGATGGCGTCCCTCACCGAGGCGGGCATCGGCCACGCGGTCTACTACCCGACGCCGATCCACCGGCTCAGACCCTACTGGGAGCCGGACCAGAAGGCCGGCCGTCTCTGGGACCTCCCGGAGACCGAGCGGGCCGCCGCCGAGGCCGTCTCCCTGCCCGTACACCCCTCCCTCACGGCGGAGGACCTGAAGCGCGTGGCCGCCGCCGTCAACGCCCTGGAGGCAATTCTGTGAACGCCGGACTGCGGGCCGGTCTGATCGGCCTCGGCTCCATGGGCCGCCACCACGCCCGCGTACTCACGGCCCTGGAGGGCGTCGAGCTGGTCGGTGTGGTCGACCCGCTGGGCGACAAGAACGGCTGGGCCCAGGGAGCACCCGTCCTGTCGGGTGTCGATGACCTCCTCGCCCTGGGCGTCGACTACGCCGTCGTGGCCTGTCCGACGGGCCTGCACGAGGAGGTCGGCCTGCGCCTCGCCGAAGCCGGCGTCTGCGTGCTCGTGGAGAAGCCGCTCGCGGACACCGTCGAAGGCGCCCTGCGGCTCGTGCACGCCTTCGAGTCGCGGAACCTGGTCGCGGGCGTCGGCCACATCGAGCGGTGCAACCCCGCTCTGCGCTCGCTCCGCAGCCGTCTGGAGACCGGCGAACTCGGTGACGTGTACCAGGTGGTGACCCGGCGCCAGGGCCCCTTCCCGCACCGTATCGCCGACGTCGGGGTCGTCAAGGACCTGGCCACCCACGACATCGACCTGACGGCCTGGATGACCGGCCGGAGCTATGTGTCGATCGCCGCCCACACCGTGTCGAAGTCGGGCCGCCCGTACGAGGACATGGTGAGCGCGGTCGGCCGGCTCACCGACGGGACCATGGTCAACCACCTGGTCAACTGGCTGAGCCCGCTCAAGGAGCGGTTCACCTCGGTCACCGGTGAGCGGGGCTGCCTCGTCGCCGACACCCTGACCGCCGACCTGACGTTCTACTCGAACGCCTCGGTCGCCACCGAGTGGGACGCCCTCAGCGCCTTCCGGGGAGTCTCCGAGGGGGACATGGTCCGCTACGCGATCCCCAAACGGGAGCCGCTGCTCGTCGAGCACGAACTCTTCCGGGACGCCGTGCAGGGGACCTCCTCGGACATCTGCACACTGCGGCAGGGGCTGCGCACCGTGGAGGTGGCCGCTTCACTGCTGGACTCGGCCCGGAGCGGTCGCACCGTGGTCTTCGAGGCGGAGGCGGCGGTCAGCCATGGTGCTTGACCGCCCTGTGGAGGAACCCCCACGCCACCGGGGGAGGATCGTCATGCTGGTCGAGAACGGCGTGAAGGGCGACTCCCGGGTGCAGAAGGAGGCCTGGTCCGCCGCCGCGGCGGGCTGGGACGTGGTCCTCCTGGGCAAGTCGCCCGACAAGAAGGGGAGGAGCTGGCGGCTGGGAGGCGCCCGGGTGCGCCTGCTGACGGTGCCGACGCCCCTGCACCGACGCCGTCACGAGTACCGCCGGGCGGTGCTCCGCGCCCCGCTCGCCTATCCGCCGGGTCCGCTCGCCGAGTACCGGAAGCAGCGGATGAAGGCATGGCGCGCGGAGCTCAACCTCCGGGTCATCGAGACCGGGCGGAGCGGATCCGCTCTGGCGCGCACACGGCTGCTGCCGACGCGACTGCTGTCCCGGGGCATGGGCAAGTGGGTCCGCCTGCGCGCCCGGCAGACCGCCGCGCTGGAGGTCCGCCGCAAGGACATGGACACCCCGCTCGACCGCTTCACCACGGCCTTCTGGGTCCGGGTGATGGGGGAGCGGGCCTGGCGCCGGCTCGACCCCGGCCTGTGGGACCTGGAGCTCGCCTACGGGAAGGTCATCGACCGCCTCGAACCCGACCTGATCCACGCGAACGACTTCCGGATGCTCGGCGTGGGCGCGCGCGCCAAGCTGCGGGCCGAGGCCAGGGGCCGCACCGTGAAACTGGTGTGGGACGCGCACGAGTACCTGCCCGGCATCAAGCCCTGGAACCCGCACCCCCGCTGGCACGTCGCCCAGTGCGCTCACGAGCGGGAGCACGCCAAGTACGCCGACGCCGTCACCACCGTGTCGGCCACCCTCGCGCAGATGCTGGCCGAGCACCACGGGCTGGGCAACCTGCCCGAGGTGGTGCTCAACGCCCCGGACGCCCTGACCCCCGACGACGGGTCCGCCGAGCCCGTCCCCGACCTGCGGGAGCTGTGCGGAATCGGCCCCGAGGTGCCGCTGGCCGTCTACAGCGGCTCCGCGGCCCCGCAGCGGGGCCTCGACATCATGATCGAGGCCCTGCCGCAACTCCCCTCCACGCACGCCGCTTTCGTCGTCCCGCGCGGCAACTCGCCCTACATGCAGGCCCTCAGGGCGCGAGCGGCCGAGCTCGGAGCGGCCGATCGGGTGCACGTCCTGCCCTACGTGCCGCACGACCAGGTCGTCCGCCACCTGGCCGCGGCGGACGTCGGCGTCATCCCGATCCACCACTGGCCGAACCACGAGATCGCCCTGATCACGAAGTTCTTCGAGTACTCGCACGCGCGGCTCCCGCTCGTCGTCAGCGATGTCCGGACGATGGGCGGGACGGTCGCCGCCACCGGACAGGGCGAGGTCTTCACGGCCGAGGACGTGGCGGACTACGTACGTGCCGTGACCGCCGTCCTCGCCGATCCGCAGCGCTACCGGGCCGCCTACGACCGGCCCGGCATGCTCGCGGAATGGACCTGGCAGGCGCAGGCGGCGGTCCTCGACGGCGTGTACTCCAGGCTCGTCGAGGGCGTACGCGCGCCGGTGGGCGAACGGATGGCCCCGGTGACGTCATGACCGCGTGCCCCGACGTCAGCGTGATCGTGGCGGTGTACAACACGATGCCCTACCTGACGGAGTGCCTGAACTCCCTGGTGGGGCAGAGCATCGGGCTGGACCGCCTCGAAGTGATCGCGGTCGACGACGGCTCCACGGACGGCAGCGGCGCCGAACTCGACCGGTTCGCCGACCTGTACCCGGGTGCGGTCACCGTGCTGCACCAGGCCAACTCGGGCGGTCCGGCGGCCCCCAGCAACCGCGCACTGGACAAGGCCACCGGCCGCTTCGTCTACTTCGTCGGCTCGGACGACTACCTCGGCGAAGAGGCCCTGGAGCGGCTGGTGGCCTACGCGGACGCGCACGAGTCGGACGTCGTCGCCGGCAGGATGGTCGGGGTCAACGGGCGGTACGTGCACCAGAAGCTGTACGCGGAGAACGCCGCCGACATCAGCCTGTACCACTCCCACCTGCCGTTCACACTGGCGAACACCAAGCTGTTCAGACGCGACTTGGTGGAGAAGCACCACCTGCGTTTCCCCGAGGACATGCCGGTCGGCAGCGACCAGCCGTTCACCATCGAGGCCTGTGTCCGGGCCCGCAGGATCTCGGTGCTCGCCGACTACATCTGCTACTACGCGGTCAAGCGCGGCGACGCGAGCAACATCACCTACCGGGCCGACCACCTGGCCCGGCTGCGGTGCACCGCGCGGATCATGGACCACGTCGCCGGTCTCGTCGCGCCGGGGCCGCGCCGGGACGCGATCCTCGCCCGCCACTTCGCCTGGGAACTCTCCAAGCTCCTGCTGGCGGACTTCCCCGCACTCGACCTCGGTACCCGGCGGCAGCTGTGCGACGGGCTCGCCGTACTGCTCGGGACGTACTACACGGACGCGCTGCGCGACGGTACGGGCGTGAAGCGCCGGGTCCGCTTCGGGCTGGCCGGGTGCGGGGCCGTGGAGACCCTGAGCAGCACCATCGCCGACGAGGCCGCGCACGGAGCCCCGCCCTTCCTGCTGGAGGGCGACCGCGCCTTCGCCGCCTATCCCGGCTTCCGGGACCCCGCGGTCGGCCTGGACGACCGGTACTACGAGGTCCTCGGCGAGACCGTGGCGGGCAGGCTCGCGGCGGGCACGCGGTTCGAGTCGGCCGGCTGGGAGCAGTCGGGCGCGGACCTCCGGCTCACCGTGCGGGTGCGGCTCGGAGTCACCGGAGACGCGTCCTCGGCGGTGGTCGCCCTGGTGCAGGGCGCCATGCCGCAGAGCGCGGACGGCCCCGGTGCCCGCCGCCTGAAGGCGCGGGACGACCGCCCTCCGGCACCGGGCGACTTCGCCGTCGAGGCGGCCGCGGACGGAAGCGGCACGCTGGTGAGCGCCCGCGTGCCGGTCCCGGCCGTCTCGGCCGGCAAGGGCGTGCGCGTCTACGTCGACGTCGCGGGGGCGGCCTACGAGATCCCGGTGCGGACCGAGGGCCGGCCCATGCCGCTGGCCCGCCGGTGGGGCGAGTCCGACCCCCACCGCGTGGCGGCGCGTCCGAACAGCAAAGGCCGGCTCGTGGTCACGACGGCTCCGCTGGTGGAGCGCCGGGGCGGACGGGGTAGCAGGCTGTGGAGTCTGCTGGGACCGAAGAGGAAGCGAAGCCGATGAACATCTGCGTAGTCGCACTGGGAAAGATCGGGCTCCCGCTCGCCGTGCAGTTCGCCGCCAAGGGCCACACGGTCATCGGCGCGGACGTCGACGAGGAGGTCGTCGGTCTGGTGAACGCGGCGACCGAGCCGTTCCCCGGTGAGCACGACCTGGACGTCAGGCTCAAGGAGGCGGTCGGCGCCGGCCTCCTCTCCGCGACGACGGACACCACGGCCGCGGTCGCGGCGTCCGACGTCGTCGTGATCGTCGTACCGCTCTTCGTGGACGGTGAGGGAACCCCGGACTTCGGCTGGATGGACGCGGCGACCAAGGCCGTCGCCGCCGGCCTGCGCCCCGGCACCCTCGTCAGCTACGAGACCACCCTGCCGGTCGGCACCACCCGCAACCGCTGGGCGCCGATGCTCGCGGAGGGGTCGGGCCTCACCCCCGGACGCGACTTCGCCCTCGTCTTCTCCCCGGAGCGGGTCCTGACCGGCCGGGTCTTCGCAGACCTGCGCCGGTATCCCAAGCTGGTCGGCGGCATCGACGAGGCGTCGGCGCTGCGCGGCGCCGAGTTCTACGAGGCGGTGCTCGACTTCGACGAGCGCGCCGACCTGCCCCGCCCCAACGGCGTCTGGGACCTCGGTTCGGCGGAGGCCTCCGAGCTGGCCAAGCTCGCCGAGACCACCTACCGGGACGTCAACATCGGTCTGGCCAACCAGTTCGCACGCTTCGCCGACCTGCACGACATCGACGTCGAGCAGGTCATCGACGCGTGCAACAGCCAGCCCTACAGCCACATCCACCGGCCCGGCATCGCCGTCGGCGGCCACTGCATCCCGGTCTACCCGCGGATGTACCTGTGGAACGACCCCGATGCCACCGTCGTCCGGGCGGCCCGCGAGGCGAACGCCGCGATGCCCGGCTACGCCGTCGACCTGCTGGCCGCCGCGTACGGCGACCTGCACGGCGCCGGCGTCCTCGTGCTGGGCGCCGCCTACCGCGGAGGCGTCAAGGAGACCGCGTTCTCCGGTGTCTTCGGTGTGGTCGAGGCGCTGCGGGAGCGCGGAGCGGTGCCGTTCGTCTCGGACCCCCTGTACAGCCCCGAGGAGCTGCGGGCGCAGGGTCTGGTACCGCACGAGAGCCAGGCCGTCACCGCGGCGATCCTCCAGACCGATCACCCCGAGTACCGGGAGTTGTCCTCGGACGCCTTCCCGGACGTCCGCGTCCTCGTCGACGGCCGCCGCACGACGGACCCGGCCCGGTGGGCGGGTGTGCGCCGGGTGGTCATCGGCGGCTGACCGGCATCCGCGGCCGACCCGGTGGTCCGGCCGCGGGGCCCGGCCCGGCCGGGGGCGGATCCGGCGCGCGTCTCCCGCGTCAGAGTGCCAGGGGGGCGCGCTCCGTGAGCACCCCGTCGGTCTCGTCGTGCAGCGCGCCGGTCCTCGGGCACTCCCAGACACCCGGCTCGTCCGGCCGCTCGGCCAGCTTGACGCCACTGCGGCCCACCCAGCCGATCCGGCGGGCCGGCACACCCACGACCAGGCCGAAGTCCGGAACGTCCGCGGTCACCACGGCGCCCGCCGCGACCATGGCCCAGCGGCCGATCCGCAGGGGTGCGACACATACGGACCGTGCGCCGAGCGAGGCGCCCTCGGCCACCGTCACGCCCACCGGCTCCCAGTCGCCCCCGCGCTTCTGCCGGCCCTCCGGATCGACGGAGCGCGGGTTGCGGTCGTTGGTCAGGACCACCGCGGGGCCTACGAAGACACCGTCACCGAGTTCGGCCGGCTCGTACACCAGGGCGTAGTTCTGCAGCTTGACGTTGTCGCCGATCCGGACACCCGTTCCCACGTACGCCCCGCGGCCGATCACGCAGCCCTCGCCGAGCCGGGCGCCCTCGCGGATCTGGGCGAGCTCCCAGACGCTGCTGCCGTCCCCGATCTCGGCACTCTCGTCGACCTGTGCGGTGGGCTGGACCCTGTAGTTCACCTGTGGCACCTTTCGGGGGAGCGGAATGGGACAAAGCGTACGATCGCCCTCCCGTGTGCTCCGTGACCGCCCGCAGTGCGGGCGGAACGAGTTCCTCCGTGTGCCCCGGAACCATGCGCCGGCGACGCCGCTTCGCGGCCCGTCCGGGCGGGGGCCGCGGGGGAGACCCGGTTTGACCCCCTGCGGTCCGCCCCGTAATCTTGACTCTCGGCGTGTTTCTGTGCGCCTACCCCCTGAGCACATCCCTCCCGGTGATCCGTCCCCGGGGGAGGCCGCTCATCCTTCCGGACTGTCGTGGGCCCCGGCCCGCGCGGGCGGCTGGCATCAGGGGATCCGTTCCGAGTGAGAGAGAGATCCGCGTGTACGCCATCGTGCGCAGCGGTGGTCGCCAGCACAAGGTTGCTGTCGGCGACATCGTTGAGGTTGACAAGATTTCCACCGCCAAGGTTGGCGACACGGTCGAGCTCTCGACCCTGCTCGTGGTCGACGGCGACGCCGTGACCAGCGACCCGTGGGTGCTGGACGGGATCAAGGTCCAGGCCGAGATCGTGGACCACCACAAGGGCGCGAAGATCGACATCCTTCGCTACAAGAACAAGACGGGCTACCGCCGTCGCCAGGGTCACCGCCAGCAGTACACGGCGATCAAGGTCACCGGTATCCCCGCGGCTGCGAAGTAAGGGACTGAGGAGACATGGCACACAAGAAGGGCGCATCGTCCACTCGGAACGGGCGCGATTCCAATGCTCAGCGGCTCGGCGTGAAGCGCTTCGGCGGTCAGGCCGTCAGCGCCGGTGAGATCCTGGTCCGCCAGCGCGGCACCCACTTCCACCCGGGCACGGGCGTCGGCCGTGGCGGCGACGACACGCTGTTCGCGCTGACCGCCGGTGCGGTGGAGTTCGGTACGCACCGTGGCCGCAAGGTCGTGAACATCGTTCCCGTCGCCGCCTGAGTCAGGCGACGACCGAACGACACAGCACCTTCCGAGGGCGGATCCCAGCTTTCCCGGTATGCGGGGAAGCGGGTCCGCCCTCGGCGCGTTACGTCTAGAGACATTCCGTATTTTTTCCGCTGTACCTGGAGGCACCAACCATGACCACCTTCGTGGACCGCGTCGAGCTGCATGCCGCCGCGGGTAACGGAGGCCACGGCGTGGCCTCCGTGCACCGTGAGAAGTTCAAACCGCTGGGCGGTCCCGACGGGGGCAACGGCGGACGCGGCGGCGACGTGATCCTCGTCGTCGAGCAGTCCGTCACCACACTCCTCGACTACCACCACCACCCCCACCGCAAGGCCACGAACGGCCAGCCCGGTGCGGGTGACAACCGCTCCGGCAAGGACGGCCAGGACCTCGTCCTGCCCGTCCCGGACGGCACCGTCGTCCTCGACAAGGCCGGCAACGTCCTGGCCGACCTCGTCGGCCAGGGCACCACCTTCGTCGCCGGCCAGGGTGGCCGCGGCGGGCTCGGCAACGCCGCTCTGGCGTCCGCCCGCCGCAAGGCGCCCGGCTTCGCGCTGCTCGGCGAGCCGGGCGAGAGCCGGGACATCGTCCTGGAGCTCAAGACCGTCGCCGACGTGGCCCTCGTCGGCTACCCGAGCGCGGGCAAGTCCTCGCTGATCTCGGTGCTCTCCGCGGCCAAGCCGAAGATCGCGGACTACCCGTTCACGACGCTCGTCCCCAACCTGGGCGTCGTCACCGCCGGCTCGACGGTCTACACCATCGCCGACGTCCCGGGGCTCATTCCCGGCGCCAGTCAGGGCAAGGGGCTCGGCCTGGAGTTCCTGCGGCACGTCGAGCGCTGCTCCGTCCTCGTGCACGTCCTGGACACCGCGACGCTCGAGTCGGACCGCGACCCCGTCTCCGACCTCGACATGATCGAGGAGGAGCTCCGGTTGTACGGCGGCCTGGAGAACCGGCCGCGCATCGTGGCCCTCAACAAGGTCGACATCCCGGACGGGCAGGATCTCGCCGACATGATCCGCCCGGACCTGGAGGCGCGCGGCTACCGCGTCTTCGAGGTCTCGGCGATCGCGCACAAGGGCCTCAACGACCTGAGCTACGCCCTTGCCGGGATCATCGCCGAGGCGCGGGCGACGCAGCCGAAGGAGGAGTCGACCCGGATCGTCATCCGTCCCAAGGCCGTCGACGACGCCGGCTTCACGGTGACCCTCGACGAGGACGGCATCTACCGCGTGCGCGGCGAGAAGCCCGAGCGCTGGATCCGCCAGACCGACTTCAACAACGACGAGGCCGTCGGCTACCTCGCCGACCGGCTCAACCGTCTCGGTGTCGAGGACGCGCTCCGCAAGGCGGGCGCCCAGGCCGGCGACGGCGTCGCCATCGGCGCCGAGGAGAACTCGGTCGTCTTCGACTGGGAGCCGAGCATGGCCGCAGGCGCCGAGATGCTGGGACGACGCGGTGAGGACCACCGGCTCGAGGCCCCGCGTCCCGCGGCGCAGCGCCGCCGTGACCGTGACTCCGAGCGGGACGACGCGCAGCGCGAGTACGACGAGTTCGACCCCTTCTAGGCCCGGCCGCAGGGCGTCCCCGCATCGCGGGGGCGCCTCCGGATTCACCGGGAACGGCCAGGTGACGAGCCTGCGGCGGACGCTCATGTGCAGATTGCGTCACACATCTGTGGAGTCCGTCACTGCGGGCGGGGGCTTCGCGAGGGCAAATGTGCCTGGCCAGGCGGTGAACTGCGGGTTTCCCAGGCACGAGCGCCGGTAAACGTCCGTCTTGCGAGACGGTCGCGGAGAGTGCGACCATCACACAGTTCCCCCCTGTCATCGCAAGGTAGGTCGTCTGTGTCTGTGCCGCATGAAGCCAAGCCCCGGACCACAGCGGTCGTGCTCGCCGGTGGGACCGGTCAACGTGTGGGGCTGTCGATCCCCAAGCAGCTGCTGAAGATCGCCGGTAAGGCAGTCATCGAGCACACGCTGACCATCTTCGAGAACGCCGAGGGCATCGACGATGTCATCGTGCTGATGGCGCCGGGCTTCGTGCCCGACGTCGAGAAGATCGTCGCCAAGGCCGGGCTGACCAAGGTCATCAAGGTCATCGAGGGTGGAAGCACCAGGAACGAGACCACCGAGCGCGCCATCGCGGCCCTCGGGGAAGGGCTCGCCGAGGGCGAGGACCGCAACGTCCTGTTCCACGACGCGGTCCGCCCGCTGCTGTCGCAGCGTGTGATCAAGGACTGCGTCGACGCCCTCGACCGCTACCAGGCCGTCGACGTGGCCATCCCGTCCGCCGACACCATCATCGTGACCCGCACCCACGGTGAGGACGGCGAGTTCATCACCGACGTCCCGGACCGGTCCCGGCTGCGCCGCGGCCAGACCCCGCAGGCGTTCAAGCTGTCCACCATCCGCAAGGCGTACGCCGTCGCGGCCGGTGACCCGAACTTCCAGGCCACGGACGACTGTTCGGTGGTCCTGCGGTACCTCCCCGACGTGCCCATCTACGTGGTCGCGGGCGACGAGTACAACATGAAGGTGACGCAGCCGGTCGACGTCTTCATCACCGACAAGCTGTTCCAGCTGGCCTCGACCGCCGCACCGCGCCAGGCCGACGAGGCCGCCTACCGTGAGCTGCTCTCGGGCAAGACCCTGGTGGTCTTCGGAGGTTCGTACGGCATCGGCGCCGACATCGCCACGCTGGCCGAGCAGTACGGTGCCAGCGTCTACGCGCTGGGCCGCTCCACCACGGGCACGCACGTCGAGAACCCGGAGCACATCGACGACGCGCTGTCGAAGGCCTACGCGGAGACCGGCCGTATCGACTACGTCATCAACACCGCCGGCGTGCTGCGCATCGGCAAGCTGGCCGAGACGGACACCGCGACGATCCAGGAAGCGCTGAACGTCAACTACCTGGCGCCGGTGCAGATCGCGCGCGCCGCGTACAAGTACCTGGCGGAGACGCAGGGCCAGTTGCTCCTGTACACCTCCAGCAGCTACACCCGTGGCCGCGCCGAGTACAGCCTCTACTCCTCCACCAAGGCCGCGATGGTGAACCTCACTCAGGCACTGGCCGACGAGTGGGCCGGCGAGGGTGTCAGGGTCAACTGCGTGAACCCGGAGCGCACCGCGACCCCCATGCGGACCAAGGCGTTCGGCCAGGAGCCGGAGGGTTCGCTGCTCTCCTCCGAGGCCGTCGCGCGCACCTCTCTCGACGTCCTGCTGTCCGCGATGACGGGTCACGTCATCGACGTACGTCAGCAGGACCCGACGCGTGACGTCACCGAGGCTTCGGGATTCGAGCAGGCCCTGGCCTCGGTGCTGGACCGTCAAGAAGATGTGTAATAATTCTTGACAATTGCTTTTTTAACGGGCCCCTGTAATCGCTGAAAAGTGATTCCAGGGGCCCGTGTGCGTGAAGCCGCATCTTCACATTTCCCTCAATACGTGAAACAACCGGCACCCCCTGGAGCAGGTTCTTCGTGATTTCGACAGCCATCCGCCTGGCCCGTGTGGGCAGTCGGTCAGAACTGGCGGCAGCGATACTGATGATGCTGGGTTATCCCTGCGTCATGATCGCCGCTCTTGTCCCCGATATCTGGTTCTTCGCGGCGGCCACGGCTGTCACTTATCTCGCCGACTGGTACCTGCACCAGCGCGGCAGCTATCTGGTCAACAGGCTCGGGAAGGTGCGGGCCGGCCTGTCGATCCGCTTCCTCCTCCGCCAGTTGATGATCATCCTCCTGCTGGCCCGGCTGGACCTCGCCGAGGAGCCGCTCTTCTACGCGGCGGTCGCCTGCTTCCTGCTCTTCTACGGTCTCCAGGCCCCGCACGGAGCCCTGACGACGCTCATCCGGCTGCGGCGCAGCCTGCCCATCGTCACCCGCAACGTGGATCTGCACGCCGTGCGCATCCCCGACGCCCCGCCGCGCGCCCTGCTGCACCGGTCCAGCGAGAAGATGCTGCACCTCGACCTTCCCGCGGTGACCGGTGTCCTCATCGCGGCGGGCACGGGCGAGGACCTCATCGGGTACATCGGTGCCGGTGCCACGCTGCTGCTCGCCGGTCTCTACACCGCGCTGCTCGTCCCCTATCTGCGGAAGAAGCGGCAGGCGCCCTCGGCCCCCGCGGTGCTGAAGGCCCTCGACGGCTGGCTCCGCGAGTACCAGCCGACGGTCGTCCTCTACTTCTCCGGTTCCGTCGAGTCCGCCTACCAGGGCAACATGTGGCTCGACACCATGGCCGCCGTCGAGGGACGCCCGCTGATCGTCATGCGCGAGCGCAATCTCGTCCCGCAGCTCGCGGACACGTCCGTGCCCGTGGTGTGCGTGCCCGGCGGCACCCACCTGATGAACATGGACCTCTCCTCCGTCCGGGTCTGCCTGTATCCGGCGAACGTCGGCAAGAACATCCACATGCTGCGCGTCCCGACCATGAAGCACGTCTTCATCGGCCACGGCGACAGCGACAAGCTGGCCAGCGTCAACCCGTACTCCAAGGTGTACGACGAGGTGTGGACGGCCGGCCGCGCGGGCCGCGACCGCTACGCCCTGGCCGACGTCGGGGTCCGCGACGAGGACATCGTCGAGGTGGGACGCCCCCAGCTCGCGCCGATCAAGAGCTGGACCGGCACCGCGAAGAACCCCGTTCCGACCGTGCTGTACGCCCCCACGTGGGAGGGCTGGGACGACAACCCCGGCAACACCTCACTGCTGCTGGCCGGTGAGAAGATCGTCCGCCGGCTGCTGAAGGCGGACAACCCGGTCCGGGTCATCTACAAGCCGCACCCCTTCACCGGCATCCGCAGCGCCAAGGCCAAGGCCGTCGACGCGAAGATCAGGAACCTGATCGAGGCCGCCGCACAGAAGCGCGCCGCCGACCCCAGGTGGGCGAAGGAGGCCTCCTCCGCCGCCGCCGGGCACAGCGCCGCCAAGGCGGAACTGGTCCGTATCGAGGCCCGTCTGGCGGAGCTTTCGAAGCCGGGCCGTGCGGGGGGCGACGAGTCGGAGGAGTCCCGGCTCTCGCTCGCCGATCCGGCCCGGCAGGCCGAGATCTCCACGCTGCGGACCGAGTGGAACGACGCCTACTGGCGTTCCCTCGGCTGGTGGGAGCACATGACGGTGACCGGTGCTCAGCCGAAGCTGTACGACTGCTTCAACGAGTCCGACGCCATGGTCTCCGACATCTCCAGCGTGGTGTCCGACTTCATCGCGAGCGGCAAGCCGTACGCGGTCACTGACTCGGCGGAGCTCGGCGCGGAGGAGTTCAAGCGTCAGAACACCGCCGTGCGGGCGGCCGTGATCCTCTCCAACAGCGCAAAGGAGATCGACGAGCTGCTGTCCGCCGTCACCGACCCGGCGGCCGACCCGCTGGCCGAGGCCCGCCACGAGCTGAAGACCTATCTGCTCGGCCCGGACGAGCCGACCTCCATGGAGCAGTTCGACGCCGCGGTCCAGGCACTCGCGGCCAAGGCCGAGGCCCGCAACGCGGGGGTCGCACAGCGCCTGGGCGGGCAGCAGCCTCCGGCTCCCCTGCCCGACGCCGAGGCGGAGTCCAGCGGGGCGGGCGACGGCACGGCCGAGGCCGTCGCCGAGGCCGATGCCGCGGTCGACCCGGACGTGCCCGCCGAACCGGATGCCGATGCGGGCATCGGCGCGGGGCCCTCGGCGGTCCGCTGAGCGAGGTCCGCCGAGTGCGGTCCGCCGAGCGCGGTCCGCGCGTCCGCCGGGACGCCGGCAGCCCGGTCCGGCGGGGGACGTGACCGGGCGGCCGGACCGGAGATGACGGCCAGGTGTGCTCCGGCCGTCCTCCGGATGTTCGAAATCCGTCCGATTCGCGACGCAACCCATGGAACGGCCCGTCCGTCTCCTCCTCGGGGAGGGGAACGTACGGGCCGTTCGGCGTGTCCGTGCCTGGAACGGGGCGTACATCACCGTTCCATCGTTTCTCCTGATTGGTACGCTTATGTGTGAACCGAGGAGAGATGGGCAGCACCACTACCACCGCACCCGATGTAACCGTGATCATCGGTGCCTATGAAGCGATGCCGTACCTGGTCCGCTGCCTCGAGTCCGTCGAAGCGCAGACGTTGCCGGCCGGGCGCATGGAGATCGTGGCCGTCGACGACGGGTCGACCGACGGCACGGGGGAGTACCTGGAGGAGTTCGCGGCCCGGACCGCGATCGACATGCGTGTCGTGCGCCAGGAGAACTCAGGGGGCCCCAGCGGGCCCCGCAACGTCGGTCTCGGGCTCGCGCGGGGGCGATACGTCTTCTTCCTGGACGCGGACGACTACTTCGGCGAAGAGGCCCTGGAGCGGATGGTCGCGATGGGGGACCGGGCCGGCACCGACGTGGTGCTGGGCAAGGTCGTCGGCGTGAACAGGGGGGCGCCCAAGTCGATGTGGGCGCGGACCGAGGAGCGCGTCGACGTGCACCGGTCCAAGGTCATCTACACGCTCAGCGCGCAGAAGCTCTTCCGGCGTGAACTGCTCGAACGCATCGGCCTGCGGTTCGACGAGGGACTCGAAACGGGTGAGGACGCCCTCTTCACGATGGAGGCGTACCTGCGGGGTGCGGGCGTCTCCGTCATCGCCGACTACACCTGTTACCACCTGGTCGGCCGTGACGACGGCAAGCACGCCACCAAGCGGGGCAGTTACACCCTCCGTTTCGACTCGATGACGGCCATGATGGCGCTCATCCACAGGCTGGAGCCGGCCGGTCCGAAACGCGACCACCTCATGGTCAGGCCGTTCACCGTCGGAATGCTCCAGCAGTTCGGTCCGGGGTTCCTGAAGCAGCCCGAGGACGAGCAGCGCCACAAGCTGGAGCTCGCGGCGCCGCTGATGCGCGATTACTGGACGAACGGTGTGGCCCGGCGCATCAAGGTCGCCGAGCGGCTGAGGCTCGCCTGTGTCGCCCAGGGGCGCCTCGACCTGCTGACCGACGTGCTGACCTTCATCCGGGCCGGAGAGGTCCCCGAGCTGGTCCGCTCGGACAAGGGCGACAAGCTCTTCCTCGCCTACCCCCACTTCCGGGACGCGGAGGCCGGACTCCGGGACGCCGACTACCAGGTCACCGTCCCCGACTGGCACGGCGGCGAACGGGTGACGAAGCCGAAGCGCATCCTCAGGCCGGCGCCGGAGCAGCCGTCCCTGCTGCGGCGCGTCGTCCGTCGGCTGCGCCGGGAGCTCCGCGGCTGGCGCGCCCGCCTGCGCACCGGCTGACGGCCGGCGCGGTCGTGGCCCGCCCGCCCCAGCCGGGCGGCCGTTCAGGTCCGGCGGCGCGCGGGGTGGCCGTTCAGGTCCGGCGGTGCGCGGGGTGGCCGAGCGGCGGCGAACTCGGAGATAAACTCGCACAATATTCAAGGTCCCTCAAGGGATCTACGTATCATCATCATCGGGACAGGGACATCGTGAAGGCTCTCGTACTCTCCGGTGGGGCGGGCACCCGTCTTCGCCCCATCACGCACACGTCGGCCAAGCAGTTGGTCCCGGTGGCGAACAAGCCCGTCCTCTTCTACGGCCTCGAAGCCATCGCCGAGGCGGGGATCACCGACGTCGGCATCATCGTGGGCGACACCGCGGCGGAGATCCGCGAGGCCGTCGGCGACGGGTCGGCTCTCGGGATCGACGTCACGTACATCCCGCAGGACGAGCCCCGGGGCCTCGCGCACGCGGTGCTCATCGCGCGCGACTTCCTGGGGGACGACGACTTCGTCATGTACCTCGGTGACAACTTCATCGTCGGCGGCATCACCGGACTGGTCGAAGAGTTCCGCGTGGACCGTCCCGAGGCGCAGATCCTGCTGACGAAGGTGCCCAACCCGACCGCCTTCGGCGTCGCGGAACTCGACACCGACGGGCGGGTGGCCTCCCTCGAGGAGAAGCCGAAGGAGCCGAAGAGCGACCTGGCTCTCGTCGGCGTCTACCTCTTCACGCCGGCCGTCCACGAAGCCGTGCGTTCGATCGAGCCGTCCTGGCGCGGCGAGCTGGAGATCACCCACGCCATCCAGTGGCTGATCGACCAGCAGCGCGACGTCCGCTCGACGACCATCTCCGGGTACTGGAAGGACACCGGCAACGTCACCGACATGCTGGAGGTCAACCGCTCCGTCCTGGAGACCCTGAAGCCCTCCACGGAGGGGACGGTCGACGACAGCAGCGAGATCATCGGACGGGTGCGGATCGAGGCGGGGGCACGCGTCACGAGCAGCCGTATCGTCGGCCCGGTGATCATCGGGGCCGACGCGGTCATCAGCGACTCCTACGTCGGCCCCTTCACCTCGGTCTCGGAGGGGTGCCGCATCGAGGACAGCGAGATCGAGTACTCCATCGTCCTGCGCGGCGCGTCCATCTCCGGTGTGCGCCGCGTCGAGGCCTCGCTCATCGGCCGGGACGTCGAGGTGACTCCCGCGCCCCGCAACCCGTCAGCCCACCGACTCGTGCTCGGCGACCACAGCAAGGTGCAGATCTCCTCATGACGACGAACATCCTGGTGACCGGCGGGGCCGGATTCATCGGTTCCCACTACGTCCGTACCGTGCTGGGCCCCCAGGGGCCGGGCGACGTCGCCGTCACCGTCCTCGACGCGCTCACGTACGCGGGCAACCCGGCCAACCTCGACGAGGTCCGTGACCACCCGGGCTTCACCTTCGTGCAGGGCGACATCTGCGACGCCGAGCTGGTCGGCAAGCTGATGTCCCAGCACGACCAGGTGGTGCACTTCGCGGCCGAGTCCCACGTGGACCGTTCCATCGACGGCGGTGCCGAGTTCGTCCGCACGAACGTCGTCGGGACGCACACGCTGATCCACGCCGCGCACCTGGCCGGCATCAAGACCTTCGTCCACATCTCCACGGACGAGGTCTACGGGTCGATCGACGAGGGCTCCTGGCCCGAGACCCACCCGCTCGAGCCCAACTCGCCGTACTCCTCGGCCAAGGCGTCCAGCGACCTGATCGCCCTCTCGTACCACCGCACCCACGGTCTCGACGTGCGGGTGACCCGCTGCTCCAACAACTACGGGCACCACCACTTCCCCGAGAAGGTCATCCCGCTCTTCGTCACCAACCTCCTGGACGGCGGAACGGTGCCGCTGTACGGCGACGGCGCCAACGTGCGCGACTGGCTGCACATCGACGACCACGTGCAGGGCATCGAGCTCGTCCGCACGAAGGGCCGTGCCGGCGAGGTCTACAACATCGGCGGCGGCACCGAGCTCTCCAACAAGGAGCTGACCGGTCTGCTCCTGGAAGCCTGCGGCGCCGACTGGGAGACCAGCGTCACCTACGTCGAGGACCGCAAGGGCCACGACCGGCGCTACTCGGTCGACTGCACGAAGATCCGCGAGGAGCTCGGTTACGAGCCCCGCAAGGACTTCGCGACCGGCCTCGCCGAGACCGTGCAGTGGTACCGCGACAACCGCGCATGGTGGGAGCCGCTGAAGGACCGGGCGGCGCTGTGAGTGCCGTCTGGCTCGTCACCGGAGCAGCCGGGATGCTGGGCCAGGACGTCCTGGCCCGGCTCGCCGCCGCGGGCATCCCCGCGGTGGCCGCGGGACGGGACGCCGTGGACATCGCGGACCGCGCCTCGGTACGTGCGGCCTTCGAGGAGCACCGCCCCGCGGTGGTCGTCAACTGCGCCGCCTGGACTGCCGTCGACGACGCGGAGACGGACGAGGACGCCGCGCTGCGCGTCAACGGCGAGGGTCCCGCCGTCCTCGCCGGCGCCTGCCGGGAGTACGGCGCCGCACTCCTGCAGGTCTCCACGGACTACGTCTTCGCCGGGGACGCCGCCCACCCCTACCCGGAGGACGCCCCCACCGGACCGCGGAGCGCGTACGGCCGCACCAAGCTGGCCGGGGAGCGTGCGGTGCTGGACACCCTGCCCGACAGCGGATACGTCGTCAGGACCGCCTGGCTCTACGGTGCGGGCGGCGGCAACTTCGTCCGGACGATGATCAGGCTGGAGGGTGTCAAGGACACCCTCGACGTGGTGGACGACCAGCGCGGACAGCCGACCTGGACCGTGGACCTCGCCGACCGGCTCGTCCTGCTGGGGCTCGGCGCTCTCGCCGGCACCGCGCCGGCCGGTGTCTACCACGGCACCAGTGCCGGTGACACGACCTGGTTCGGACTCACCAGGGAGATCTTCCGGCTGCTGGGAGCGGATCCGGAAAGGGTCCGCCCCACGACCAGCGAGGCCTTCGTGCGGCCCGCGCCCCGGCCCTCGTTCAGCGTGCTGGGGCACGACCGCTGGAAGGCGGCCGGGATCGACCCGGTCCGCGACTGGCGGTCCGCCCTCGGGGAGGCGTTCCCGGGGCTGCTCGCCGCGGAACGGCCCTGACGCCCGACGGTACGACAGGTGCGACGGCCGGGTTCCTCCCAGGGGGAGGAACCCGGCCGTCGCCGTATCCGGAGACCACCGTCCGCAGGCCGCGGAGATGTCGTACGCAAAGCCTCCCGTACGACTCGTTCATGGGATAGCTTGCTGCAAAACCTGGCCAGTTGGTCCCTGTCGAAGGGCTGCTCCACGTGAACCGCCATGAGTTCCTCCGGTCTCTGCACCGTGTCTACCGTCCCCGGAACTACCTGGAGATCGGCGTCAACGACGGCCGGAGCCTGGCCCTTTCCCGGGTGCCCTCCGTCGCCGTCGACCCGGCCTTCCGCGTGGTGACGGACATCAGCTGCGACGTCCATCTCGTGCGGGCCACGAGCGACGCCTTCTTCGCACGCAAGGATCCGCTGCTGCACCTGCGCAACGGCCGGAACCCGTTCCGCGCCCTCGCCCGCCGGGACCCGCTGAACCTCCTCGGTGCCGACCCGAAGCTGGAACTCTCCTTCATCGACGGCATGCACCTCTTCGAGTACGCCCTGCGCGACTTCATGAACGTCGAGCGGCACTCCCGCTGGTCGAGCGTGATCGTCCTGGACGACATGCTCCCGCGCGACGTCGACGAGGCCGCCAGGGACCGCCACACCCAGTTCTGGACCGGCGACGTCTACAAGGTGGCCCAGGTGCTGCGCCGCTTCCGTCCCGACCTGCTGGTCATCGAGGTGGACACCGAGCCGACCGGGGTCCTGGTGGTCCTCGGCGCCGATCCCGCGAGCCAGGTGCTGAAGAACGCCTATGACGAGATCATCGAGGAGTACGTCGTACCCGATCCGCAGAACGTGCCCGACGAGGTGCTCGTGCGGAAGAACGCGGTCAAGCCGGAGGAACTCCTCGGTCTGGACCTCTGGCCGGCCCTCGCGCGGGCGCGCAACCTCCGGCGCCCCCGTTCCGCCTTCTCCCCGCTGCGCAGGAGCGTGGAGAGGATCACGGCCTGAACCGCCCCCGCGGACCACGAAGCCCCCGGCCGTCGAGGACGGCCGGGGGCTTCGTGCACTGCACGGCCCTTCCGCGGGATCAGCCGCGGGCGTCCAGGTCGGCGTAGTGGGCCACGCAGGCCTCGTAGGAGGGCAGGAGGCCCTGCGCCTCGGCCTCGGCCAGCGTCGGAGCCGCCGCGTCCTTGTCGGAGAGCAGCGGGGCGATGTCGGCGGGCCACTCGATGCCCAGCTCGGGGTCGAGCGGGTTGATGCCGTGCTCGCGGCCGGGGGAGTACCCCTCCGAACACAGATAGACGACGGTCGCGTCGTCGGTCAGCGCCATGAAGGCGTGGCCGAGGCCCTCCGCGAGATACACGGACCGGTGGTCGACGTCGTCGAGCCGCACCGCTTCCCACTGCTTGTACGTCGGTGAACCGACGCGGATGTCCACGATGACGTCGAGCACGGCGCCGCGGACGCACTTGACGTACTTGGCCTGGCTCGGGGGTACGTCGGCGAAGTGGATTCCGCGCAGCGTGCCACGGCTGGAGACCGAGCAGTTCGCCTGCTCGAGCCTCAGCCGGTGGCCCACGCCCTCGGCGAAGGAAGGCGCCTGGAACCACTCGTGGAAACTGCCGCGGCTGTCCGGGAAGATCTTCGGTTCGTGGACCAGGGCCCCGGAGATGGAGAGCTGCCGCATGTCGATCACGTCCTTGTGCTGGTGAAGGTGCTGGTACTCGTGCCTCGTGCGCGCGGTCAGCCGACGATCCGCGCGGCGAGCCGGCGTGCGCGCTTGCGGGCCCCGCCGGGAAGCCTGCGGGCCAGCGGACCGCCGACCCTGCTCAGCGCCCGGCGAATGGTCGTCTTGCGCTGCTGCGCGGACACCCTGCGGGTGAGCTCCGGATCGGCCTCGGGCAGCCCGGCGGGAAGCACGATCCGCCCGCGCGCGTCGACGGTGACGTCGAAGAGGGCCAGCGGGGCGTACGACCCGCCGTCCAGGCGTACGGACAGGCTCCAGGAGCCGGCCGGTACCTTCGGCGCCTCGGTGGGCAGCGGCAGGTGGGCACGCCCCTCCACCGGCCGCAGCACGGCGGGCAGGGTGTGCGACGCGGAGCCCGAACTCAGCACCAGCTGCACCGTCGAGGGAGCGGTGCCCGTGGAGGTGAAGAGGTCCAGCCTGAGCTCGGGCCGGGTGGACGGCACCAGCAGGGAGGGCCGGCCGTCGAGGTACGGAGCCAGCCTCTTGCTGCGACGGGCGACGTCGAGCGTGAGGTTGCCGTGCGGTTCGGTGAAGTAGGGGATGACGGCCCGGGCCGGAGAGCCCAGCGAGGCGGGCATGCAGGCCGCGTCCACCTGCTCGGCACGGTCGGAACCGAGCCTGGCCTTGCGCACCAGCCCGAGGCCCCGCAGCGGGACCCACACGTCCCAGAATCCGCGCGACACCCGGCCGCGCCCCTTCACGCGCTCCGAGGAGATGGTGCCGGAGCCGCTCAGGACGACCTCGCAGACGCCGTCGCCGAGGTCGTTGAAACCGGTCGTGAACGTCGCGGGGAAGGGCCACTCGACGGCCGTGTCGCGACTGCGCAGCGAGATCTCCGCCGCGTACCCGTCGATGTCGTCGGTGACGTCGAGGAGCTCGCCCTCGGGCATCAGCCCGTCCGTGTGGTCGGGGTGGAGGTAGTAACGGCCGTCGCGCTTCAGCAGCCGGAGGGGCGCCTGGTCCTCGCCGTGCACGAGACGGCCGGTGACGGCCAGGGAGATGGTGCCGTCGGGCTGCCAGGCGAACTCCTCCAGCCGTGCGGCCGCCTTGACCGACGCGGCGAACCGGGCGAGCCGAAGCAGGCCCTGCCGGTCGTCGTTGCGCAGCAGCGTCGACCGGAGCCGCTGGACGGGGCCGAGCCCGTCGTGGACACCGTCGTCCATGAAGTCCTCGGCCACGTCCCGGACGGCGTCGCACATCTCGTCGAGGAACTCGGGCGTGTACTTGAGGACGGCGGGTTCGCTGAGACGGCTCAGCATCTCCACGCGGTAGAAGCGGCGGAGAAGGAGGTCGCGGAATTCTCCGGGCTCGGTGTTCTCGACGACCACGTCGAGTACTTCGCGGAGGTTTCCGTAGTAACCGGTCGGGACGATCTTCGCCGAACCGGCGTTCTTTCCGTCGTCGCGCTTGGAGTAGTAATAGCAGGTGTAGGTCCCGAGGATGGAGACGACCTTCGCGGGGAAGTAGGCCTGCATCATGTAGAGCTGGTCCTCGAGACGCCGCTTCCCCTCCGGGTAGGCGATCCCGTTCTCGCGGAGGAACTCCGTGCGGAACATCTTGTGCGGGGTCAGGCTGTCGTACAGCGGTGCGTCGCGCAGGGTGCACTTCTCGCGCGACTTCTTGAAGACACCGTGCGGGACGCCGCGGAAATTGCTGGCCACCTTGCCGATGACGATGTCCGAGCCGTTCCGCTCACCCATCGCGTACAGGCGCTGCAGCGCCTCGGGGGCGAGGTAGTCGTCCTGGTCCACGAACTGGACGTACTCGCCGGCGGCCTCCGCGACCCCGATGTTGCGCGGCTTCCCCGGCCAGCCCGAATTCGGAATGGTGATCACGCGGAAATGCGAGTGCTGGGTGGCCAGCTTCTCCAGCCGTTCGCGCGTGTCGTCCGTCGACCCGTCGTTGACGAAGAGGACCTCGAATTCCTCCGCGGGAAGCGTCTGACGCAGCAGGGAGTCGATGCAGGGATCGATGTACTTGCCCGGGTTGTAGACCGGGATGACGACACTCACTTTGACTGACACGACTGTGCCCCATCTCTGAGAACCATGGACGACAAGGTGGGGGTTCGGACCGGCAGTCGACTTCGAAGCACGGGGGGCCGCCGCCCGCCCTGCACTCTAGCGCTTGCACGGATCGAACAGTTCGGGTCCCTGGACAGAGGGTAAGGTTCCAGGGTCGCCGGCCCGAGGCAGGCGGCCCGTCACGCCCGGCCCGTCCGGGCCGCCCGCCCCTCGCCCTTCCGATACGCATGACGATCGGGCTGCGGCGCGTGCTATCGATCCGAATTCGGGAGGCCGCCATCTCTTGGCGCAATGCGAGCGGGGCGGGTGAGGTGCGCTGGTCGCGCGGCTCGGTCGCCGAACTCTTCTCCGGCCGCAACAACAGCCTGGGTTTCCTCCGGCTGTCCCTGGCCTCCGCGGTCGTGGTCTCCCACGCGCGGATCCTCGGATTCGGTGACAAGGAGTTCGGGCACCACTTCAGCCACGGCCAGACCGACCTCGGCAAGATGTCGGTCTACGGCTTCTTCGTCCTGTCGGGGATCCTCGTCACCCGCAGCGGTAAGCGGCTGCCCCTCGGGCGCTTCCTGTGGCACCGCGCACTGAGGCTGCTGCCGGGACTGTGGGTCTGCCTCGCGGTGACCGCCTTCGTGGTCGCTCCCTTCCTGTACTGGCGGCAGCAGGGCGGCCTGGGAGGCTTCTGGGGCCACTCCGAGGGGCCGTGGAGCTACATGACGTCCAACTGGGCCGTCGCACCCCGGCAGAACGACGTGTCCGACGTGGTGGCCACCGCGGGCGAGTCGGGCCTCGCGCACAGTCCCAGCATCGATGCGGCCCTGTGGTCGCTGCGCTACGAGGTGCTCTGCTACTTCGGAGTGGCCCTGCTCGCCCTGACGGGCGCGCTCGCGAGGGCCCGCCGGCTCGTGCTGCTGATCGTCGGAGTCATGGGGCTGCTGATCGTGCGGGACGCGCTGGACGTGCCGTTCTGGTCGGGTTTCGACGACTCGAACTACCACGCGAGCATCGAGTTCTTCCAGGTCACCGGACGCTTCGACCCGGACGTCGTCCTCTACCTCGGTTTCGCCTTCGCTCTGGGAGCCGCGATCGAGCTCTACCGCGAACGCATTCCGGTCAGTGATCATCTGGGCGTGGTGTCCGGGCTGGTGTTCCTCGGAAGTCTCCGCTTCGGGTACTTCTTCGTCGTCGGGCTCCCGGCCTTCGCCTACCTGCTGCTGTGGCTCGCCATCCGCCTGCCCGCACCATTCCGGCGGATCGGCGCCCGGCACGACTACTCGTACGGCATGTACATCTACGGCTTCGTCGTCCAGC
Source organism: Streptomyces sp. NPDC001822 (assembly GCF_042892135.1). Classification (NCBI taxonomy): domain Bacteria; kingdom Bacillati; phylum Actinomycetota; class Actinomycetes; order Kitasatosporales; family Streptomycetaceae; genus Streptomyces; species Streptomyces sp. NPDC001822. The sequence continues at coordinate 101,376 of NZ_JBIATW010000015.1, read as the reverse complement.
AGTCCCTGGTCGCGGTCGGATTCACCCGCTGGGGCTTCTGGCCGTATCTGGCGATGTCCCTCGCAGGCGCCCTGGCCGCCGCGGTCCTCTCATGGCACCTGGTGGAGCGTCCCGCGATGCGCCTCAAGGACCTGGGGTCGCCCCGCGCGACCCGCCCGGCGGCGGAGGCCGGCGGTGCGGACCGCGCGGCGGCGCCCGGAACACACGGCCCCGGGGCCGCTCCGGACGGCCTCGCTCCCGGAGCCGCCGACGCGGTCCCGGCGAGCGGAGAGCGGGCGGGCGCGGCCCGGTAGGGATGTGCCCCGTCCGGCCGGCCCGCCGCGCCGCACACCGTCGGGACACCGACGGCGGGCCGGGACGACGGCCGGGCGGTCCCGCCCGTCACTGCTCCGGGCGCAGAAGCCTCCGGACCGGGCGCCCCACCACGCGGCGGGCACGCCGGTAGGCGGACGGCCACGCCGTCGCTCCGTCGCCGGCCTGGAGCTTGATGTTGACCGGACGGCCGGTCTTCCCCTCGAGCTGGCTGAGCAGCAGGGCGTTCTGCTCGGAGAGTTCGGCCATACGGCTCTGCATGAAACTGAAGCGGCTGCTCATCGCCTCCGTGTCGGTGTCGGTCCACGGGCGGACGGCGGGCGGCAGGACGCGCTTGGCGAGCAGTGCGTCGAACGCCTTGCCGCCGTCGCCGTGGTGGAAGGTGTTCTCCAGGCCGTTCTTCTCCATGAAGCCGGTGAACCGGAGGAACCGCTCCTTGTGGCCGTTCACCAGCTCGCCGAAGTCGGCCGCCTCGTACAGCTCGGCGGGGTCGACGTTCTTCGGCGTCTCGGAGATCTTGCGGTGCGGGATGCCGAAGTAACGGCACAGCTCCAGGGTCCGCGAGTCGCTGCAGAGCACGGTGCTCGGGACGCCGGCCAGCAGCGCGGCGATGTTGCCGTGGATGCGGGAGCCGAACGAGAAGTCGAACGCGCGCAGCTCCTCGATCCACGTGGCCGGGTCGATGTAGAGCCGGACCTTCCCCTCGCGGTACATCGGGTGGGACGGGTGGGTCGGCATCGAGGTCTGGGCGCCGATCGGGTTCGACGTCTCCCGCCAGTGGAGCAGCTGGGCCTCCAGGAGGTTCTGCCCGACGAACCGCAGATTCGGATAGCGCTGGTGGGCCTGACGGATGATCGCGTCGAGGCCGTGGGACCGTACGGCGCTGTGCGAGCCGTTCACCGAGATGCGGGATTCCGCGGTGAGCGTCTCGGACTTCTTCTCCAGCGTGAAGGTCTCGCCGTTCATGAACATGGAGGGACAGCCGATGACCTCGACGTCCCGGAAGCCCATGTTCTTCAGGTACTGCTCGGTGAACTCACCCCGCACGCCGATGGACGCGCTGCGGTTGAGCACCTCGGTGACGAATTCCCTGACCGTCGGCTCCATCGGCTTCAGCCTGGCCGCGTCGTACTTGAGGTCGGCCTGCGCGCCCACACCGAGGACGACGACGGGAATGCGCAGCTTCTTGATCAGCTGCGTCATTCGCTTCAGGGGCCGCTCGAAGGTCGGACGGAACGCGTTCGCCAATGGCACGACGAATACGTCGAACTCCTCGTTTATGCGGCCGGCCGCCGACGGATCCGTGCGGATGCCGTTGGAGAAGACCTCAGCCCGTGGAGTCGTGAGGATCTTGTGCGACGCGTCGCTGAAGATCAGGTTGCCCGCGTTCGTGGCGAAAACATCTCTGTGGAGCGATTGTTCGAGCGTGTCCACATCGAAGGGGCTTTTGCCTGATCGGAGAAGAATGCGTCGTTGGCGGGTGGGTTCATCAGTCACTTAATGAGGGTAGCCCGATGAACGGCCTGTGGAGATTACGTAAATGACTCCATTCGTGGGCATGTCGGAACGAACGCCGGGGCGACTCGTCCGCGGAGCGGCCCCCGTATCGCGTCAGCAGTTGAGACGGCTCGGTGCGGTGCGGGCCCCTCGCGTAGATTGAGGGGAACCGCGCAGGACGACGTGATGGGGACAGGCGTACGTGTCAGGGGCAAGGGATTCCGAAGGCGCACTCGGCACACCCCCGGAGGACGAGGCCGGGCTCAGGCCGGACGTGACCGGTGCCCGCCGGATCGTCGTCAAGGTGGGGTCCTCCTCGCTGACCACCGCCGCGGGAGGCCTCGACGCCGACCGGGTCGACGCACTGGTCGACGCCCTCTCCAAGGTCAGGAGCGGCGGGGAACGGGAGATCGTCCTCGTCTCCAGCGGCGCCATCGCGGCGGGCCTCGCGCCCCTCGGACTCGTCCGCAGACCCAAGGACCTGGCGCGCCAGCAGGCCGCCGCCAGCGTCGGCCAGGGGCTGCTCGTGGCGCGCTACACCGCTTCCTTCGCCCGTTACGGCATCCGGGTGGGCCAGGTGCTGCTCACCTCCGACGACACCAGCCGGCGGGCGCACTACCGCAACGCCTACAGCACGCTCGACCAACTCCTCGAGATGGGCGCCCTCCCCGTCGTCAACGAGAACGACACGGTGGCCACGGACGAGATCCGGTTCGGCGACAACGACCGGCTCGCGGCCCTCGTCGCCCATCTCGTGCACGCCGATCTCCTCGTCCTCCTGTCCGACGTGGACGGTCTCTACGACGGTGACCCGAGCACGCCCGGAACGACGCGCATCACCGAGGTCGGCGGACCCGCCGACCTGGAGGGCGTCGTCATCGGCAGCGCAGGCAAGGCCGGCGTCGGCACCGGGGGCATGGTCACCAAGGTCGAAGCCGCCCGGATCGCGACCGCCGCCGGAATTCCGGTGGTCCTCACATCCGCCAGCCGGGTGGCGGACGCCCTCTCGGGACGGGACACCGGCACACACTTCCACCGCACGGGACGCCGTTCGGCCGACCGGCTCCTCTGGCTGGCCCACGCCTCGACGCCCCGGGGCGCCCTGACCCTCGACGAAGGGGCGGTGCGTGCCGTCGTCGAGCGCCGCACGTCCCTGCTGCCCGCCGGGATCAGCGCGGTGGAGGGGGAGTTCTCCGCCGGTGACCCGGTCGAACTGCGGGACCCCGCCGGCCACGCGGTCGCCCGCGGACTCGTCAACTTCGACGCCAAGGAGATCCCCCAGCTCCTCGGCAGGTCCACCCGCGACCTCGCGCGCGACCTGGGACCCGCCTACGAACGCGAGGTCGTACACAGGGACGATCTCGTCGTCCTCACGCCCCACCCGGCCCCCCGAAACGGCTGAAACTCCGGTCATCGGGCGGAGACCTTCACGAAAACCGCCCCACGCCCCGCTCCGGGCTGGTCAACTTTGTCTCGGGGACACAGAGGGGTCAGCACAGCTACGCAAGCACAGGAGGCCGCCGGTGAGACGAGCGCGCCCCGGGGCGCCGCCCCGCGGAACGGGCAGCCGCGCCCTGACCAGCGTCGGAGCGGGGGCCGACTTCGTCGACGCCTCCGACGACCAGGCAACCGAGCGGGAACCGGGGGCGACGGACGAGGAACTGACCCGCTCCAGGCTCTGGCACATCACCCTCAGCGTCTCCGGCGGCGAGACGCCGCTGAGCGAGGTCAGACGCGGGCTCGAACAGCTGGCGCACGACCACCCCTTTCTGCTGACCAGCCGGTACGCCAACGACCACGCCGAGATCCGCTACTGGGAAGAGGCCCGGGACCTGCACGACGCGGCGGCGGTGGCCCTGCGGCTGTGGGGGGAGCACCGGTCGAGCGCCCGGCTGCCCCCCTGGGAGATCGTCGGCCTCGAAGTCATCGACCGGCAGACGTACCACCTGCGCATCGCCGAGGGCTACGGTCCGCCACCGGCGGCCCCGGTCGGGGTGCACCCGTACTGACCGGGCGTACCGGACCGGGTGCACAGGCGCCGCCAGGCCCGTCTCGCATCACGGGATATGTGACGGATGCCCGCAGCGGGCGCACTACCCTGCGGGCATGACCACGCTTTCGCCGTACGACAACATGTCCCCGGTCGCCCAGGCCGCCTACCGGGCACGCGCCGCCGCCGACGACATCGCGCCACTCCCGCGCGCGGCGAAGGACGACGCCCTTCTGGCGATCGCGGACGCCCTCGAGGTGCGCACCGGCGAGATCATCGAGGCCAACGCCGAGGACGTCGCGCGGGCCCGTGAAGCCGGGACGAGCGAGTCCGTCGTCGACCGGCTGACGCTCACCCCGGAGCGGATCCGTGCCATCGCCGCCGACGCCCGGGACGTGGCCGCCCTGCCCGACCCGATCGGTGAAGTGGTCCGCGGCTCCACCCTTCCGAACGGCATCGACCTCCGCCAGGTCCGGGTACCGCTCGGGGTGGTCGGCATCATCTACGAGGCCCGCCCCAACGTGACGGTCGACGCCGCCGCTCTCTGCCTCAAGTCGGGCAACGCGGTGCTGCTGCGCGGCTCTTCGTCGGCGTACGCCTCGAACACCGCTCTCGTGCGGGTCCTCCGTGACGCGGTGGGCGGCTCCGGTCTCCCGGCGGACGCGGTGCAGCTGGTGCCCGGGGAGAACCGTGACTCGGTGCGCGAACTGATGCGGGCCCGCGGTCTGGTCGACGTGCTGATCCCGCGCGGCGGGGCGTCCCTCATCCGGACGGTCGTGGAGGAGTCGACCGTCCCCGTCATCGAGACCGGTACGGGCAACTGCCACGTCTACGTGGACGCGCAGACCGATCTCGGCATGGCCGTCGACATCCTGGTCAACTCCAAGGCGCAGCGCCCGAGCGTCTGCAACTCCGCCGAGACCCTCCTGGTCCACAAGGACATCGCCGCCGAGTTCCTGCCCCTGGCCCTCGACGCCCTGGCCGACGCCGGTGTGACGGTGCACGGCGACGAGCGGGTCCTGTCGTACGCCGAGGGGTCGAAGGCGACGGTGGTGGCGGCGACGCCCGAGGACTGGGAGACCGAGTACCTCTCGTACGACATCGCGGCCGCCGTCGTCGAGTCGCTGGAAGGGGCCGTGGCGCACATCAGGCTCTGGTCCTCCGGCCACACGGAGGCGATCGTGACCACGTCGCAGGCCGCGGCCCGCCGGTTCACCCAGCTGGTCGACTCCACGACGGTCGCCGTGAACGCCTCCACGCGGTTCACCGACGGCGGCCAGTTCGGCTTCGGGGCCGAGATCGGCATCTCCACCCAGAAGCTCCACGCCCGGGGCCCGATGGGGCTTCCGGAGCTGACGTCGACGAAGTACATCGTCACCGGGGACGGCCACATCCGTTAGCCGGGCAACCACCGCGGGGCGGGCGATTCCGTGCGCTCCCTGCCCGGATCGCCCTGTCGGGGGCTACGCTGAATCCGTGCCGGACGACGTGGGGGGCGGGCCGTTCCAGGACGGCCGGGAGCCCGACGACGACCGCGGGGGCGCGGACGAGGACTTCGCCTCCGTGGTGTTCGACGAGGACTTCGTGCGGTCCGCCGAGATCCACGAACCCAGCGCGGTGGAGCGTCTCCTCGCCGCCGCGGAGGCCCGTGCCGAGGCGGAGGCGAGCAGGGCACGCTTCCGTCGCGGTTCCCGGGACGACGACGACTCCTACGGCCCCGACGGATACGGCCCCGACGGCGCCTACGGCCGCCAGAGGGCTCGCGGTGGCTTCTGGGACCCTGACGACCCCGACGGCGCACACGCAGGCGCCTCCGACCCCTACGGGCCCGACGGCGGCGCTCTGCGCCCCTACCGCGGCACGGCACACTGGCACCGGCCGATCGCCTGGCTGCTCGCCGTGCTCATAGCCATCGGGATGGTGGCGCTGGCCCTCAGCGCCGTCTACCGCGGCGCGGCGAACAACCGGCAGGAACAGACGCCGCGTCCGGCCACGAGCGGCGTGGACAAACCGGGCCCGGTTCCCTCGCTCTCCGCCGACCACTCCCGCCCGGCCGTCTCCGCGGTCCCGCGCACGCCCTGAGCTCCGTCGGCGCCGCACGTGGCGGCAGGGGGCACGGAGTCGCGGGCCGGGCCGGATGCGGGGCGGGTGGCCGAGACGCCCGGGACGGGTGGGGGACCCGGATGGAGTAACGGGCGGGTGGGGCCCCGCGGCCGGGAGCCTCCTGCGCCCGCGAGCGACACCCGTACGGACGCAGAGGCACGGCCGCGCGATGAGGCCTGGTCGGGAAGGCCGCGCGGGCCCGGTCCGCCGGCGAACCGGCCGGGCTTCCGACTGCGCTCCCACCTGCACGGCGTTTACCGTGATGACGATCGACCCAGTCTGAAGGTACGACCCTGTGACCCCTCCTCCCGTCCCCGTCTCCGGGGTGAGGGCCTGATGCCGAACCCGTGACGGACAGGTCCGCCGGCAGCCGCCTGGCTGAGGCGGATCCCAGCGCCCGCCCTCACCGGCGGCGCGCGGAGATCGGGAGGAGTCATGGCAGGCCGCGGAGAACCGCCGGAAGGGACGCCAGAGAACCCTTCGGGAGGGGAGGACGAGTACCGCTCCCTCGTCTTCGACGAATCGTTTGTGCGCGCCGCCCGGCTGCAGGAGTTCTCCGCCAGGGAACGCATGGGCGAACCTGCCCGCGCCGTGCGTTCCCTCCCCGGCAGGGGCGCCCGCCGGCACCGCTCCAAGGCCGGCATAGCCCTCGTCGTGCTGATCGCCCTGGCGTTCGCCACCGCCGTCTACATGGGCTTCCGCAACCCCTACCCCGCTCCCGCCGGCCGGCGTGCCGAATCGCTGCGCACGACCGTCGTCCCGCTCGCCCCCCGGGGACCGGTGCCCGCGGGAACACCGGAGTCCCTCCTGGACGACGGCCCGGCCGCCGGATTCCGCACCGGCGCCTCGGGCATCAACCTTCCGGCCGTACGGAGGACCAAGAACTTCTCGGACAGCCAGGTGACCATGGGCCTCACCACGGTCAAGGACTACCTGGTGGCATCGGCGCTGGACCCCGACGTGCTCACCGGAGGAGTCGTCCGGCCGGTCGGGCGTCTCCTCGACCCGGACCAGACGGCACAGTTCGACCGGAGCGTGGGCTCGCCGTCCGCCGACGGCGAGCACCTGGCGACCGGCTGGCTGGTGCGTTTCGACCCGGCCCAGGTCGAACTGGCCGACCCCGAGATCAGGGTCCAGGGCACCTTCACCTACGCGGAGGCGGGGGCTGACACGCTGGAGGTCGTGTCCGACCACACCTTCACGTACACACTGCGGCCCGCCGTGTCCGGACCCCACCGGGCCGACGCGGCCTCGCTGTTCACCGTGCGCCGTGTGCTGCGCTTCCTTCTCGACCGCGAGGACATCCGGCTCCACCGGCTGGAGGTCCGCAGCGCCTACGTCCAGGCAGGCCCGCAGTCCTGCTCCGCCGACATGGCGGCCGTCCTCCGCCCGCTGCTCGCGGGCGAGCGGGCGGACACCCGGGGCCCGGCCGGCACCGATCCCTACGCCACGGGCGTGCCCACAGCGGCCCTCTGCGGCACCCTGACGGTCAGCTCCCAGCCTCCGGCCCCTCCTCGGGGCCCGGACGCCGCCAAGTCTCCTCCGAACCGTCCGTAGCGTCCGTCCCGGTCCTGCTGTCCGTGGCGGTCGCGCCGCCCTTGCCCGTGGCGCCGCCCCCTGACGCCGCGCCGCCGCCCGCCCCGGTGAACCTGTCCCGCAGCTTGCCGCCGAGGTCGCCGGCGCCGCCCGCGATGTCACCGACGAGCTTCATCAGCGGGTCCTTGCTCGTGCGCACCGTGTCCGCGTAGTGGGCCGCCGACTCCCGGAAGGAGTCCGTCACCGAAGTGTCCTTGTCCTCGTCGCGCCGCGGGTAGTGGCCGTCCATGAGGCGTTGGTAGTCCCGGGACTCCGACCACTTCTTCAGCTCGGCCGCGCGCACCGTGGTGAACGGGTGTGTCCGGGGCAGCACGTTGAGGATCTTGAGCACGGAGTCGCGGAGATCCCCGCCCTTCTCGTACTCGTCGGCCTGGGCGAGGAACGCGTCCACGTTCATCTCGTGGAGGTGGTTGCCACCCGCGATCTTCATCAGACCGCGCATCGACGCGCGCAGGTCCTGGCCCACAAGCAGCCCGGCCCGGTCGGCGGACAGCTCCGACTTCCGGAACCACTCGCGCAGCGCCGTCACGATCGCCATGATCGCCACGTTGCCCAGGGGGATCCACGCCACCTTGACCGCGAGACCGGTGAGGAAGAGCAATATCGTCCGGTACACCGAGTGACCCGAGAGGGCGTGGCCCGTCTCGTGGCCCACGACGGCGCGCATCTCCTCCTCGTCGAGCAGCTCCACCAGCCCCGTCGTCACCACGATGATCGGCTCGTCGAGACCGATGCACATGGCATTGGGCTTCGGGTCCTGCGTGACGTACATCGGCGGGACCTTCTTCAGGTCCAGGATGTAACAGGCGTCCCGCAGCATGTCGTTGAGATGCGCGAACTGTGCGTCACTCACCCGGACGGAGTCCGACAGGAAGAGGAGTCGCAGGCTCCGCTCGGGGAGCAGGCCGCTCAGCGCCTTGAAGACGGTGTCGAAGCCGGTCAGCTTCCGCAGGGCCACCAGGGCCGAGCGGTCCGCCGGGTGTTCGTACGCCCGGGACGAGATGCCCGGGAATCGCTTGCGCTGCCTGCTCGGCACGCCCTCGTGGCCGGTGTCGGTCATGGATGCCCCCTGTTCGTACGAGACGTCGCTCGTCCCCCTGACAAGAGCCAGCGTATGTGCTGGCGCTACGGTGTGCGGGGGGCTGTGGATAACTTTGAGGAGCGCCCGGAATGCCGCACATCGCAGTACTGCTCGCCGCCGTGTCCGAGGACCAGGGGCCGGGCGACACGCTCCGCGTCGTGCTCCTCGTCTCGCTCGTGGGAGCCGCTCTGCTCGGCTGGTTCCTGCTGCGCGGATACCGCAACGACGACAACAACGACTGAGTCGGCGTGAGCGTGCCCGCGGCGCACGCATACGATGTGCGCGACGTCTCCCTCCAGATCCCCGATGGATAGGTCCTGCAGAAGATGAGCCTCACGAGCACCGCGCACCAGCTGGTCAACCTCGCCTCCGAAGGTGAGCACGGTGGGAACCACGAAAGCCTCAGCCCGTACCTCACCGGTGGCGGCGCGCTCGTCGTGCTGCTGCTCCTGCTCTGGGTCACCACGCGCTTCAACCGGGACCGCTGAGGCAGAGGGCGAACAGCTGTGCCAGTAGGGTCTGCACGCATGGGAGAGCAGGAAGTGCCTACCGGACGCGGCAAGCGCCGACTCGGCGTGATGGGCGGGACATTCGACCCGATCCATCACGGCCACCTCGTGGCGGCCAGTGAAGTGGCCGCCCATTTCGACCTGGACGAGGTCGTCTTCGTGCCGACGGGGCAGCCGTGGCAGAAGAGCCACAAGCAGGTGTCCCCGGCCGAGGACCGCTATCTCATGACGGTCATCGCCACCGCGTCCAACCCGCAGTTCTCGGTGAGCCGCAGCGACATCGACCGTGGCGGTCCGACGTACACGATCGATACGCTGCGGGACCTGTGCAGGGTCCACGGCGACGCGGACCTGTTCTTCATCACCGGCGCCGACGCCCTGTCCCAGATCCTCACCTGGCGGGACGCCGAGGAGCTGTTCTCGCTCTCCCACTTCATCGGTGTGACCAGGCCGGGGCACGTGCTGACGGACGACGGACTGCCCGAGGGCGGTGTCTCGCTGGTGGAGGTGCCCGCACTGGCGATCTCGTCCACGGACTGCCGGGCGAGGGTCGCGCAAGGGGAGCCGGTCTGGTACCTGGTCCCGGACGGTGTCGTCCGCTACATCGACAAGCGCCAGCTGTACCGCGGCGAATGAGCCACGGAGAGGGGCACCTGTGACCGACCGCCAGAACCCGTACGACCCGTACTACCAGCAGCAGCCGCAGATCATCGGCTACGACGAGTACGGGCAGCCGGTCTACCAGCAGCAGGGGCAGCAGCAGTACGACCCGTACACGCAACAGCAGACCCAGCAGGACGGACAGTCCCAGCAGGGCTACGGCTACGACCCGTACGCCGGTACGCAGCAGCAGTACGACCCGTACGCGGCCCAGCACACGCAGCAGCAGGGACAGCAAGCCCCGCAGGCCCCGCAGGGACAGCAGGCCCAGCAGGGCCAGCAGGGGTACGGGTACGACCAGAGCTACGCCGGATACGGCTACGACACCGGCACGCAGCCCGTCGTGGACGGCGCCACCCAGCAGTGGGCCACCACCCCCGCGCCGCCCGCGCCCGGCCCCGCCGCCCCGGCGCCCGCACCCGTGGCCGCTCCGCCGGCGGACGAGCGGCGTGAGCCGGAGCCGCAGGCGGGCCCCGGCGTGCCCGGGCAGCGCCGCGCCGACGGCGACTACCGCACGGAGCAGTTCTCCTTCATCGAGGAGCCCGACGAGAACTCCGAAGACGTCATCGACTGGCTCAAATTCACCGAGAGCAGGAGCGAGCGGCGCGAGGAGGCTCGGCGGCGCGGGCACAACCGGATGGTCGCGCTGATAGTCGTCGTGGCACTCGTGGTCGTCGGCGGAGCCGGCTACCTCTGGTTCGCCGGGAAGATCCCGGGTGTCGGGGGCAAGGACAAGCAGAGTGCCGCGACCGCCGGCCCCCAGAAGAGGGACGTCATAGTCGTCCACCTGCACAACACCAAGAAGGGCGGCACCTCCACGGCGCTGCTCGTCGACAACGTCACCACCAAGAAGGGCACCACCGTCCTTCTGCCCAACTCCCTCGCGGTGGCCGGGGACGACGGTTCCACCACCACCCTGGGCAAGTCCGTCGACGACGACGGCTCCAGCGGGACCCGCGAGGCGATCGACACCCTGCTCGGCACCAGCATCAGCGGAACCTGGCGGCTCGACACGCCGTACCTCGAGAACCTCGTCGAGCTCGTCGGCAACATCGAGGTGGACACGGACACCGCCGTACCCGCCCCCGAGAAGGGCGCCTCACCGCTGGTGCGCAAGGGTGAGGCCCAGACGCTGAGCGGTCAGGCGGCCGTCGCCTACGCCACCTACCAGGGGCCGGGCGAGCCCGAGGCCAACCAGCTCATGCGCTTCGGGCAGGTCATGCGCAGCGTGCTCCGCAAGCTCTCGGAGGACCCCAAGGCCGCGACCGTCACCATCGAGACGCTCGCGCAGATCCTCGACCCGTCCCTGCCGGAGCAGGACCTCGGTGCCTCGCTGGCGAAGCTCGCCGGGCACGCCAAGGTCGGTGACTACAAGACGGAACTCCTGCCGGTGCAGGACGACGGCACCCTCACCGAGAGTGCCACCGAGAGCGTCGTCAAGGACGTCCTGGGCGGCAAGGTGAAGGCTCCGGACCAGGACGCGGCGGTGCGCGTGGGGATCAAGAACGCCACGGGCAGCACCCGCGGCACGGAGAGCGCCCGGGTCCAGCTGGTCAACGGAGGCTACGCCTTCGTCGACGGCGGCACGGCGGACACGGCGGCCTCGTCCGCGGTGGTCTACGGGACCGCGGAGGACAAGGCGAAGGCGGTCGAGGTCGCGAAGACCCTCGGCCTGCCGGAGAGCGCTGCGGAGAAGGGCAAGCCCGCCGCCAACGCGGACGTGTCCGTGCTGCTCGGGCAGGACTACGAGATCCCGAAGCAGACGTCGTAAGGGCTGTCGGCGGTCCGTGAGACCCTAGAGGTTGATCTGACCGCCGACGAAAGCCTGCATGTGACCGCCACGGACCGCTCCATCGAGCTCATCACCGCCGCCGCCCAGGCGGCGGCCGACCGGCTCGCGCACGACATCATCGCCTACGACGTCAGCGACGTCCTGTCGATCACCGACGCCTTCCTCGTGGCCTCGGCTCCCAACGACCGCCAGGTCAAGTCGATCGTCGACGAGATCGAGGAGCGGCTGCAGAAGGAGCTCGGCGCCAAGCCGGTGCGCCGCGAGGGCGACCGCGACGCCCGCTGGATCCTGCTCGACTACGTCGACATCGTGATCCACGTCCAGCACAGCGAGGAGCGCGTGTTCTACGCGCTCGAGCGACTGTGGAAGGACTGCCCCGAGATCGCCCTTCCCGAGGACGCGGTCAAGACCCGGGGCAAGGCCGAGGAGCACGCCCAGCTCAACGGCGGCACGGAAGGTGAGCAGAGCTGAACGGCAGCAGGAGCGGCCGAGGCCGCAGGATCGTCCTCTGGCGCCACGGCCAGACGGCGTGGAACCTGGAGCGGCGCTTCCAGGGGTCCACGGACATCGAGCTGACCGAGGCCGGCGTCGGGCAGGCCCGCCGGGCCGCCCGGCTGCTCGCCTCGCTCGGGCCGGACGCGATCGTGGCGTCCGACCTGAGCCGGGCGGCGGCCACGGCCGCCGAGCTCGCCGCGGTCACCGGCCTGGCCGTCGCCCACGACTCCGCCCTGCGCGAGACGTACGCGGGTGCCTGGCAAGGGCTCACGCACGAGGAGATCGTCGAGCAGTACGGCGAGCAGTACTCCGCGTGGAAGCGCGGTGAGCCGGTGCGCCGGGGCGGTGGCGAGCTGGAGACCGAGGTGGCCGACCGAGCCGCGCCGGTCGTCCTGGAGCACGTCGGCAAGCTGCCGGACGCGGGGACCCTCGTTGTCGTGAGTCACGGCGGCACGATCCGGACGACCATCGGCCGTCTGCTCGGACTCGAGTCCCATCACTGGGAGGGGCTCGGCGGGCTGTCGAACTGCTGCTGGTCCGTCCTGGGCGAGGGCGCGCGCGGCTGGCGTCTGCTCGAGCACAACGCCGGGACGCTTCCCGAGCCGGTGCTCGGGGACGACGACTGACGGTCGCCGCGCGGCCTTCCATCGCCGGTCGGGGCCGGATTTCACTTTCCGGCTGGTCGCAGGCTAAAGTTCTTCTTGTTCGCAGCGCGGAAACGCAGGGAAACACAGCGAACAGCGGGGCTATAGCTCAGTTGGTAGAGCGCCTGCATGGCATGCAGGAGGTCAGGAGTTCAATTCTCCTTAGCTCCACAGTCAAGATCCCGTCCCCGGCAGGGGGCGGGATCTTTTTTTCGTCCTGCGCCAGGGCGGCAGCGGCGACGCGCGCGAACACCTCCCCAACTGGCTTGCCCCGCTGGGCACAAGGGGCGACAGGGCGCCCGGGGCCCGCTCCCTGCACTGTGCCGGCTCGCGCGGTGCCGTTCCTTCAGGCCAAAGGCGGGTGACGGGCCCGTCGTCGGGCTGACCCCCTTGCGGGGCCATGGCAGAATCGGAGCGCCGGAGGGGGCGACGGACCGATCGGGAGGGAGCGCGATGCCTGCGAGCCGCGTACGGGTCCCCGACCCGCTGCTTGCCCTCACCGCGACCCATGGCCCCACCGCGGACGGCGGACCTGCCGTTTCGCGGGAGAACCCCTTCGCGTGCACGGCCTGCGGCCACAGTCGGAGCTGACCGGATGGGTGCACACAGGCGGAAGTGCGACTGGTGCGGCAGCGGCACGCCCATCGTCAGGGACATGGATCCCGTCAACGCGGAGTTCCAGTACTGGTGCGAGGAGTGCGCGCGGGCGCTGATCATAAAAGGCGACGCCATCGAGACGTACCGCGAACTCGAAGGGGAGCCCATCTACGGCCGGCTCCTGGAGGAGCACTGCACGCTCAAGCGGTTCTACTCCTTCGCGACCGCCTGACGGGGGCGACGGGAGCCGGACGAACCGTACGCCGGGGCGCCGGCCCCCGGCCGGATCGAGCCCCGGTGGAAACGATTTTTGATGGGCCGGGGGGACCGTGTAATGTTCTCGATGTCGCCAGGGAAACCGGGTGGCAAACAGCACGGGGCTATAGCTCAGTTGGTAGAGCGCCTGCATGGCATGCAGGAGGTCAGGAGTTCAATTCTCCTTAGCTCCACAGTGAAGAAGCGGGTCATCCGGATCGGATGACCCGCTTCTCGTTGTCCAGGGCCCTCCCGTGCGGACGGTCAGCCCCGGCCGCTGCCCAGTGCCCTGCGCTGGGCGCTGGGCAGCGCGGGGCGTTCGGCGGGAGCCTGTTCGATGCGCAGGGCCAGCGCAGGGCAGCGCCGTACCGCTCGCTGGGCCCGGCCCCGCAGGTGCATCGGTACGGCGGCGTCCGCGAGCGCGGGATAGCCGTCGGGGCCCAGTCTGATCAGTTCGGGAACGATGTCCGCACAGAGCCCGTGTCCCTGGCACAGCGTCCAGTCGACGGCGAGCTTCTCCCCGCTCGGAATGGACTCCTCCAGGTCCTCGTATCCGGCGGCGGGCAGCGGAAGCACGCCGAGCGTCTCGCGTCCGCAGCCGCCGTCCAGAACGTGTGCGGCGAGGTCGTCCGTGAAGGCGGAGAGGGTGGACGACAGGAAGCGGGCCGAACCGTCCGGGTGTTTGCAGGCCCCGCGGCCCTTCACGGCCTGGGTCACCTCCCGCAGCGCCTCCAGGGCCGCCGGCCCGCCGCCGTTCAGCACGTCCGAGAGCCCGCCCGCCGCCGCCGGCAGGCCCAGCTTGCAGGGACCGCACTGGCCGGCCGTCTCGGCGGCCAGCCAGTTCGCGATCCGCAGGGACTCGCCGATCGGACAGGTGTCGGGGCCGATCGGCAGGATGGCCCCGGCGCCCAGTGCACCGCCCGCCGCCGCCAGTGAGGCCCTGGAGACCACCGCGTCGTGCGAGGCGATCGCGTCGATCCAGTTGCCGTGGTAGCCGCCGGTGAGGACCCCCTGCGGCAGCGGCGGGGCTCCCGCGAGCTGCAGGACGTACCGCAGGGGCACTCCGGTGGGCACCTCGACCACCATCGGGGTCGCCACGGCCCCGGAGACGGTGAGCAGGACCGTGCCCGGTTCGTCGTGCAGGCCCGTGTGCCCGTAGCGACGGGAACCGATGCGGGCGGCGACCGCGAGCTGGGCGTACGTCTCCGCGTTCGACAGCAGTGTCGGGGCTCCGGCGACGCCCGACTCGGCCGCGCGCTCACGGCGCCCCGGAGGCAGGGCGGGCCCGCCGTTCACCGCCCGGATGACGGCGGACGCCTCTCCGGAGACCATGCGCTCGGGGGTGCGCACGACACGGGCCCGCAGGTGCTGTCCGCGCTTGTCGGACAGGCCGCGTTCGGCCAGGGCGGCCCGTACGGACATCTCCGTGGAGTTCCGGGTGACGGCCACGACCAGCGTGCGGGCTCCGAGCGCTTCGGCGGCGAGCAGCGCGCCGTCCAGGATGAGGTGCGGAGCACGGTTGAGCAGCACGGTGTCCTTGCGGCAGGCGGGTTCGCCCTCGCTGCCGTTGATCACGACGACGGGCCTCACCCCGCGACGTATGGAGGCCTTCGCCACCGCGCGGAGCTTCTTCCCGAACGGGAATCCCGCGCCGCCCCGGCCGCGCAGGGAGATGGCCTCGGCCAGCTCGGCGAGCCGCTCACCCGTCATCGGTTCGAGCGGGCCGTGCACTTTCAGGTGCATGGCGAGATCGAGGCGTTCCACCAGGTCGAATCCGGTGGTCAGCTGGGGGAGGCCGACGACGCGGACCTCGGGCACATCGGGGAGGGGGACGTTCAAGGTCGTTCTCCTGCGGGTGCGTGCCAGGGGGCCCCGGCCGGGGGCGGGTAGAGCGGCCCCGGCAGCTGCTCGGTCTCCTGGTCGGATGCGGTGGTCGGATAAGAGGTCTGCGCGGGCGGGGGTGCCTGGGACGGGAGAGCGGGAGAGGGGGCGGGCCAGCGGGTGTCCGTCCCCTCCCGTGCGGCGGCGGACGCCCGGGACACCGCCCGGTAGGCGGCCGAGATGCCCGGCCGCGTTCCGGTCGATGTCTCCGGTGCGGGCCCGAGCCGGTCGGCGACACGAGGGGGTGCCTCGTACGGGGCCTCGAAGGACGACGGCGCCTCGAAGGACGACGCCTCGAAGGATGACGGGGCCTCGTAGCGCGGCTGCTCGTACAGGGGCTGCGCGGAGGGAGCCTGTGCGTACGGCGCCCGGCCGTACACCCCGGAGCCGTACCCGGGTGTGCCGGGCGGAGGGGACGACGGCGCCGTCAGCGTCCGGGGACGGACCGGGGTGCCGCGTACCCCGCGGTCGTCGTCACCCCAGCCGGGGGCGTCCGGCGGCAGGCCCCGGCGGGGCTGCGGCGGCGCGTGTTCCGCTCCGGGGAGCGGGGAGGTGCGGACGACCGGGTCGGACGGCGAGGGTGGGCCCGCCGAGCCGGTCAGGTCGGTGACCAGCTCGATGACCAGCCTCTTCGCCGGGCCGGGGAGGAGCCGCAGACAGAGGGCGGCCGCCACCGCGAGGAGGCAGAGCATGTACATCACGACGACCCAGGTCGCCGGCTGCCGGCCCGCGTAGAGACCGTGTACCAGTGCGGAGCACCACGCCGGGTAGGCCAGTGCGTGCAGCGCGCGCCAGCGGCCGGCGATCTTGCCGGGGGTCGCGAACGCGCTCCGCATGGCGCCGGTGGCGGCGGCGACGATCATCAGCAGTCCGGCCAGTGAGCCGAAGCCGATCAGACCGGCGGTGCCGCCGACACCCGTGCCGAAGGGTATGAGGGCGCCCAGCAGGCCGACGTGACCGAGGGCGACCTTCACCGTGCCGTGCAGGAGGAGGAAGCCGAGCGAGGTGACGGCGGCGGCCCGGTGGATGCCCTGGCAGACGAGCCGCTGGCGGGTCGAGAGGAACAGCCGGTCGGTGGCCAGCAGGCCCCACGCGACGGCCGCGGTGAGCGACACCAGCGTCAGGACGCCGGTGGTGAAGTCGAACGCGGTGCGCATGCCGTCGCTCCCGGCGACGGCGAGCAACGGAATGAGGACCAGCGCCGCGACGGTCAGTCCGCCCTGTGTCTGGCGGCTCATACCTGGACTCGGACTCATGGAGGGGGACGAGCGGATCCTGCGATGAGGCTTCATGGGGGCGACTCCGAATGGTTCGGCAAAGCGGTCCCGTTGCCGCATGCTAAGTCGCCGCATACTGGCCGGTACGAGGTTTGAAGTGTTGCCCCGATAGGGGGCAGTACGCGGAGTAACCCCCGGACTGTGCAGGTCCTGCGGAGGGTTCGTGATTGTCCCGTGCCCATGATCGCGGTCGGAGCGGGTCCGGGGTGCGGTGTGCGCCGGACGGCCGCCGGGCCGTGCTCCGGGCCCGTGCGGTACCCTGACGCCATGCGTGCCGTACGCCTTCTGCTTAGCGAGCCGCGCTGATCACTACCGACCGGTGACCATGCCTGGTCGGACTCGGCGCGGCGTCCCCTCCTGTGCGAGGGGATTTTTCGTTTCCGTAGACGTGTGTCCGTAGACGGTGGGCGCCGGCAGATGACGATCGATGGAGCTTTGAGGATCATGAGCGAGACGAATTCCGCGGCCGAGGTGGCCGCGCCGCACCGCTACACGGCAGCGATGGCCGCCGACATCGAGGCACGCTGGCAGGACTTCTGGGACGCCGAGGGGACGTACGAGGCGCCCAACCCGAGCGGTGACCTGGCGGACGGTTCCGGGCTGGCGGCGAAGCCGAAGCGCTTCATCATGGACATGTTCCCGTACCCCTCGGGCGCCGGCCTGCACGTCGGCCACCCGCTGGGCTACATCGCCACCGACGTCTACGCCCGCCACCAGCGGATGACCGGGCACAACGTCCTGCACACCCTGGGCTTCGACGCCTTCGGTCTGCCGGCCGAGCAGTACGCCGTACAGACGGGCACCCACCCGCGCGCCTCCACCGAGGCCAACATGGAGAACATGAAGGTCCAGCTGCGACGGCTGGGCCTGGGCCACGACAAGCGCCGCTCCTTCGCGACCATCGACGCGGAGTACTACAAGTGGACCCAGTGGATCTTCCTGCAGATCTTCAACTCCTGGTACGACACCGAGGCCGACCGGGCCCGCCCGATCGCCGACCTGGTCGCCCAGTTCGAGAGCGGTGAGCGCCCGCTGCCGGACGGCCGCGCATGGGGTGCGCTGAGCGCCGCCGAGCGTGCCGACGTCCTGGGGCAGTACCGCCTGGCGTACGCCTCGGACGCACCCGTCAACTGGTCGCCGGGCCTGGGCACCGTGCTGGCCAACGAGGAGGTCACGGCGGACGGCCGCTCCGAGCGGGGCAACTTCCCGGTCTTCAAGGCGAAGCTGCGCCAGTGGAACATGCGGATCACCGCGTACGCGGACCGGCTGCTGAACGACCTGGACGGGCTGGACTGGCCCGAGGCCATCAAGCTGCAGCAGCGCAACTGGATCGGCCGGTCCGAGGGTGCGCGCGTCGACTTCCCCGTCGACGGTGCCGGCGACATCACCGTCTTCACCACCCGGCAGGACACCCTGTTCGGTGCCACCTACATGGTGCTGGCGCCGGAGCACGAGCTGGTCGAGCGGATCATCCCCGCCGCGTGGCCCGAGGGCACGCATCCGGTATGGACCGGCGGCCACGCCAACCCGGCCGAGGCGGTCACCGCCTACCGCAAGCAGGCCGCGGCCAAGTCCGACGTGGAGCGCCAGGCGGAGGCCAAGGACAAGACCGGTGTCTTCACCGGGACCTACGCGACCAACCCCGTCAGCGGCGACAAGGTGCCGGTCTTCATCGCCGACTACGTCCTGATGGGCTACGGCACCGGCGCGATCATGGCGGTACCGGCGCACGACGCGCGCGACTTCGCCTTCGCGCGCGCCTTCGAGCTGCCGATGCGCTGCGTCGTCGAGCCGTCGGACGACCGCGGACTGGACCCCTCCACGTGGGAGGACGCGTTCTCCTCGTACGAGGCGAAGCTGGTCAACTCCTCCAACGGTGAGATCTCGCTCGACGGCCTGGGCGTCGTCGAGGCCAAGGCGAAGATCACCGAGTGGCTGCAGGCGCACGGGGTCGGCGAGGGCACGGTCAACTTCAGGCTGCGCGACTGGCTGTTCAGCCGTCAGCGCTACTGGGGCGAGCCCTTCCCGATCGTCTACGACGAGGAGGGCATCGCCCACCCGCTGCCCGAGTCGATGCTGCCGCTGGAACTGCCCGAGGTCGAGGACTACTCGCCGCGCACCTTCGACCCGGAGGACGCCGACACCCAGCCCGAGACCCCGCTGTCCCGCAACGCCGACTGGGTCAACGTCACGCTGGACCTGGGCGACGGCGCCGGTCCGCGGCGCTACCGCCGCGAGACCAACACCATGCCCAACTGGGCCGGTTCCTGCTGGTACGAGCTGCGCTACCTGGACCCGAACAACGACCAGCGGCTGGTCGATCCGGCGATCGAGCAGTACTGGATGGGACCGCGCGACGGCCTGCCGACCGGCGGCGTGGACCTGTACGTCGGCGGCGCCGAGCACGCCGTGCTGCACCTGCTGTACGCCCGGTTCTGGTCCAAGGTCCTGCACGACCTGGGGCACATCTCGTCCGCCGAGCCGTTCCACAAGCTGTACAACCAGGGCATGATCCAGGCCTTCGTCTACCGTGACAGCCGTGGCATCGCCGTCCCGGCCGCCGAGGTCGAGGAGCGGGACGGGGCCTACTTCCACGGCGACGAGAAGGTCAGCCGCGTCCTGGGCAAGATGGGCAAGTCGCTGAAGAACGCGGTGACGCCCGACGAGATCTGCGGAGAGTACGGCGCGGACACCCTGCGCCTGTACGAGATGGCCATGGGGCCCCTGGACGTCTCACGTCCGTGGGACACCCGGGCCGTCGTCGGCCAGTACAGGCTGCTGCAGCGCCTGTGGCGCAACATCGTCGACGAGGAGACGGGCGAGGTCACCGTCGTCGACGCGGAGCCCGGCGAGGACACGCTGCGGGCACTGCACAAGGCCATCGACGGTGTCGGTCACGACATGGCGGGGATGCGCTTCAACACCGCGATCGCCAAGGTCACGGAGCTGAACAACCACCTGACGAAGGCGGGCGGGCCGCTCTCGCGGTCGGTCGCCGAGCGACTGGTGCTGCTGGTGGCACCGCTGGCGCCGCACGTGGCGGAGGAGCTGTGGCGCCGGCTGGGCCACACCGAGTCCGTCGTGCACCAGGACTTCCCGGTCGCCGACCCCGCGTACGTCGCCGACGAGACCGTCACCTGTGTGGTGCAGATCAAGGGCAAGGTCAGGGCGCGTCTGGAGGTCTCCCCGTCGATCACGGACGAGGAGCTGGAGGCGCTGGCCCTGGCCGACGAGAACGTCGTCGCCGCCTTGGGCGGGGCCGGTATCCGCAAGGTGATCGTCCGGGCGCCGAAGCTGGTCAACATCGTCCCCGCATAGGGGCGCAGGGTTTCCTGGCCGGGATTCTCCCCACGGCCAGGGCTTTCCCCTACGGGCAGGTTGGGGGTTCCTCCGGAACCCTCGGCCTGCCCGTTCCGTTTACGGTGGAGGGGCGGGCCGCACACCGGCAGCCGAACCGACAACCGAGGGGCGTCCATGGAAGCCGTGATCCTGATCCTGACGTTGCTGTTCGTCGCGTTCATGGCGCTCGGTGTGTACGCCGGCGTGAAGGCGGTGCGGGCCGCCAAGCGGGGCGTTGACCGGACGATCACGCAGGCGCGCCGTTCCGTGGAGGACACCGCGCTGCGGGCGAAGAGCTACGGACAGCCGGGTGTACCGGGAGAGCTCGCACAGCTGAGACTCGCCCTGAGGACGTCGATGAGGGCCACCCAGGAGGCGCTGAACGCCGGGGCTGCGGATGACGCGTCCCTCTCGGAGTCGCTGAACCTGTTCCACCGGCTGAGCGCCCATGGGCGGGAGCTCGAACACGACCTCAAGCGGCTGGAGCGCGAGCCGGACCGGGCGACCGTGGCCTCCCTGCTCCCGGGCCTGAAGGAGCGCACCGAGCGCATCACGCACTCGGCGGAGTCGCTGCGCTGGGCGGCGCGTGACCGGGCCAGGCAGTTCGCCGACGACGACCTGGCCGCGCTGAACGCTCAGATCGACGTGGAGGCCGGAGCCCTGCGGCACTGGACGACCGAGGAACCGCAGGCGCAGAGCGGTGACGCGGCCGGGCACCACTGGACTGCCCCGGCGGACGAGCCGTCACCGCAGGCGATCGGCTCTCCGGATCCTCGCTCGGGCGCGGGCTACCCGTGGCAGAAGTCGGCCAAGCCGGAGACGACGAACTGAACCGGCGGACAGCCGGGTGACCGGTCGTGGGGTGACGCCCTGCTGAGGGGGCGTTCGGAGGGCGTCCGGAGCCGGTGGCCCCACGGGCGGCGAGAGTGGCGACGTGTGTGCGGACTCGTCAACGGGTGTCCGAGTTACACGCAGGAATGTTTGCAGGGTGAGCGGAAACGATCAGTAGATCGGTCCCGGGCTGCCGTGCCCCCGCCCTGGAAGGTAATCTCCGGCTCATGTCCCGCCATGTCGCTATCGTCACCGATTCAACGGCCTACTTGCCACGCCGGACGATGGAACGGCACGGCATCACCGCGGTGCCGCTGACCGTGGTCCTGGGTGATCAAGCACTGGAGGAGGGCACGGAGATCTCGGCCCGGTCGCTGGCCCTGGCTCTGCAGAAACGCCACTCCGTGACCACGTCGCGGCCCAGTCCGGAAGTCTTCGCCGCGACGTACCGCACCGTGGCGCAGGCCGGTGCCACCGACGTCATCTCCCTCCACCTGTCGGCCGAACTCTCCGGGACGTACGACGCCGCGCTGCTCGCGGCGAAGGACGCGCCCGTGCCGGTGCGAGTCGTCGATACCGGCATGGTGGCCATGGCCCTGGGCTTCTGCGCGCTCGCGGCCGCCGAGGCCGCGGAAGCGGGGGGCGGTCCTGACGAGGCGGTCGCCGCGGCCGAGAAGCGGGCGTCGGACACGTCGGCCTACTTCTACGTCGACACGCTGGACTACCTGCGCCGGGGCGGCCGCATAGGCGCCGCTCAGGCGTTGCTGGGCTCCGCCCTCGCGGTCAAGCCCCTCCTCCGGCTGGACGGCGGCCGTATCGAGCTGCTGGAGAAGGTACGGACCGCGTCCAGGGCGATCGCCCGGCTCGAGGAGATCGTCGCGCAGCAGGCGGGCTCGGGTGCGGTGGACATCGCCGTGCACCATCTGGCCGCGCCGGAAGGAGCCGAGCGGCTCGCGGAGCGGTTGCGGTCCCGGGTGCCCGGACTCGCCGATCTCTACGTCAGCGAGGTCGGCGCGGTCATCGGGGCGCACACAGGACCCGGACTGCTGGGCGCTGTCGTCTCCCCGCGCTGAACACCACCCCTTCGGGTGGCGATGATATCCACAACTGGTGGGTTATCCACCGGATATGGGGCGCCTCAGCGCATTCCGGCAGAAGTGTCTAGCGTCGTGCGGTATGAGCTACCGATCACTTCCGACGCCCGGCCTCCCGGCCGTTCCGCAGCAGCCCAGCGGCGCGGCGCGCATCGCTCCCGACCGGATCGGACAGGTGCACGCGCATCCGTCCCGGCACGCCGACACGAACACGCATCGCGGTGACCGGCGTCCGGTGCGCGGGACGGGCCCGACGGGGCGCGCCCGGCACAGATCCGGTGTCCGCCCGGGCGGTGCGGCCGGCACCTCCCCGGGCGCCGCCCACCGAGTCCGGCACGGGCGCAGGCGCCTCGCGCGCGGATTCGACGCCGAGGCCGCGGCGGCCTCGCGGCTCCGGGCGGACGCGCTGATGGCGGGCGGACGCTCCCTGCCGACGGAGGCGGAAGCAGCCGGGCGCTCCCTTCGAAGCGAGGCGGAAGCGGGCGGGTGCTCCGTTCAGACCGAAGCGGCAGCGGGCGTGAGTGCCGCGACCGGGCGGGCTCGCGCGGCCCCCTCCTGGGCCGTGCGCCCGGACGAGTCGGCCGTGTCCACCAGGCTCCTCCGCCCGGCGGACCGTGGGGCGGACCCGGCCCCGGAGCCCGGCCGGCAGGCCGCTCCGGCCGTCGCCGGCCCGCTCCGGCCACCGGACCGGGGAGTGCCCCGCACTTCCGGAGCGCGGGCATGGTGGTGGCGGGAGGCCGGTTCTGCGCTGCGCGACCGCCTCCCCTTGTGGATACAGCTCAGATGCGGTCTGGAACCGCGTGCCCTCGCGGCGGTGGGGGTCATCCTGGCCGGCGCCGTGATCCTCGCAGCGGCCCATTTCCGGTCCGCCCGGCCCGAGACGGTGCGAGCTCCCGAACGGGTGGCCGAGGCCGCGGCCGTCCAGGCGGGCACTCCTGGCCCTCCCGGTGCCGGCGATCCCTCGCCTCTGGCCGCCGGGTCGTCGGTCGGCCCGACTCCTGGCGGTCGCATCGTCGTCGACGTGAGCGGGAAGGTGCGCCGTCCTGGGATCCAGTACCTGCCGGCCGGCTCCCGTGTGGCGGACGCGCTGAGGGCGGCTGGGGGTGTCCGTGAAGGTGCGGATGTCACGGGACTCAACCGAGCGCGCGTCCTGACGGACGGCGAGCAGGTCGCGGTGGGGCTGCCTGCCGCCCAGCCCCCACCGGGCGCAGGCACTGGACCGGGGTCCGGGCGTACCGGTCCCGTGGCGCCGCTGAGTCTCGGCTCGGCCACCGCCGAGCAGCTCGAGACCCTGCCGGGAGTGGGACCCGTCCTCGCCCAGCACATCATCGACTACCGGACCGAACACGGCGGCTACCGCTCCGTCGACGAGCTCCGTGAGGTGAACGGAATCGGCGACCGCCGGTTCGCGGACCTCCGGACCCTGGTCACACCGTGAACAGCACCGATGTGCACCGGGATTCGGGATCTCGGCTGGGCGCCGCCGATCCGCGGCAAGAAGCTCCGGCCGATCTCCGGCTGGTGCCTCCAGCTCTGGCGGCGTGGGGGGCCGCGGCGGTGGCTCTGGGCGTGCCCGGCCGTTGGGCGGGGGCGGGAGCCGTTCTCTGCGCCTGCGCGGGCCTGGTCCTCCTCGGCCTGTCCCGCACCACGACAGGCCGGGACGGCGGATCGCCGCCCCTGCGGGCGAGCCCACGGCGGGTGTCGCGCCCCGATGCGCGTGGGCAGCCGATGGCCCCCGAGGGCTGTGTGCGGCGCTCCACGCCACGTGCCACCGTCGCTGCCGGAATGCTCCTGTGTGCCGCCGCCGGCGCGGCGGCGGGAGGCCTGCACGGAGCGGACTCCCGCAGCGGGCCCGTCCCGGAGCTGGCACAGGCGTATGCGCGGATCGAGGCCGATGTGACCCTGACGTCCGACCCGCGACCGACCCGGCCCCGCGTCCAGGGCGATCACAGCACGCCCGCGTCGCTGCTCATCGACGCCGAGGTCTCCCGGCTGACGGCTCCCGACGGGCGGGTCACCGCACTCCGTACCCCGGTTCTCGTCATGGTCGCCCCGGGCGAGGAGGCGGCGAGCTGGAGGCAGTTACTGCCCTCGACACGCCTTCGGATCAGCGGGCGTCTCGCACCACCGCGTCACGAGGGCGAGCGCATCGCGGCCGTGCTCGGCACCGACGCGGACGAGGCACCGAGGACGAGCGCCGGACCGACCTTCCTCCAGCGCGGTGCGGGGCGACTGCGCTCCGGCCTCCGGGAGGCCACGGACGGGCTCGGCCCCGACGCTCGGGCCCTGCTGCCGGGGCTCGTGGTCGGAGACACCTCCCGTGTCCCACCCGACCTGCACGACGCTTTCAAGGCCACCGACCTCACCCATCTCCTCGCTGTTTCCGGTGCCAACCTGTCCGTTCTGCTCTTCCTCCTCATCGGACCACCGGGTACGGCCCTGCGCAGCGAGCGCCGCGGGCTGGCACCCAGGCTGGGGATCTCACTGCGCATGACGGCCGTCACCGGCGGGGCCATCGCGCTCGCCTTCGTGATCGTCTGCCGCCCCGAACCGAGCGTCCTGCGCGCGGCGGCGTGCGGTCTGATCACTCTGCTCGCGATCGGGACGGGCCGGCGCAGATCGCTGATCCCCGCACTCGCCGCGGCCGTGCTGCTCCTCGTGCTGTACGACCCGTGGCTGTCCCGCAGTTACGGATTCCTGCTCTCCGTGCTCGCCACGGGGGCGCTGCTCACGCTGGCCCCGCGGTGGAGCGGTGCGCTGCGGCGACGCGGGGTCCCGGCCCGGCTCGCCGAGATGCTGGCGGCCGCCGGAGCCGCCCAGGCGGTCTGCGCGCCTGTGGTCGTGGTTCTCGCCTCACGCGTCAGCCTCGTGGCGATTCCCTGCAATCTGCTGGCCGAGTTCGCGGTGGCGCCTGCGACGGTTCTCGGATTCGCCGCGCTCGCCGTGGCCCCCGTGTGGATGCCGGCGGCCGAGGGACTGGCCACGGTGGCCGGCTGGCCCGTCAGCTGGGTCGCGTACGTGGCCCGTACCGGGGCCGCCCTTCCCGGGGCGGAGGCGGACTGGCCCGGTGGCTGGGGTGGTGCCGCTCTCCTGGCCGGCCTCACCGCCGTGCTGGTGCTCTCCGCCCGCCGGCTGGCACGCCACCCGTGGATCTGCTCGGCCGCCGCGCTCCTGCTGGTCCTGGCCGTGTGGAGACCGGTGCCGCTCACCCGGCTCATGACGGGATGGCCGCCGCCGGGCTGGGCCTTCGCGCTGTGCGACGTCGGGCAGGGCGATGCCATGGTGCTCGCCACGGGGGAGGGTTCGGGGGTGGTCGTGGACGCCGGCCCCGAACCGGGCCTTGTCGACGGATGCCTGCGCGACCTGGGCGTCACCCGTGTTCCTCTGCTGCTTCTGACCCACTTCCACGCCGACCACGTACGCGGTCTCCCCGGCGTGCTGCGGGGCCGCGAGGTCGGCGCGATCCAGACGACGGTGCTCGACGAACCACCCGAGCAGGCCGCCTTCGTGAAGCGGACGGCCGCGGCGGCGCGCATCCCGCTGATCAGGGCCGTGCCGGGTGAGCGGCGCAGGGCGGGCCCGGTCGACTGGCAGGTGCTGTGGCCGGCCGCGTACGGGCGGGGGCCGCTCCCGGCTCTGGCGACCGAGGAGCCGAACGACTCCAGCGTCACCCTCCTGGTCCGGTCGGGAGGGCTGACCCTGCTGCTGCTCGGGGATCTCGAACCTCCCTCCCAGCGAGGGGTGTTGCGCGCCTTCCCCGCACTGCCGCAGGTCGACGTGCTCAAGGTGGCCCACCACGGCTCCGCGCATCAGGACCCCGCTCTGCTGCGCAGCGCCCGCCCGCGGCTCGCCGTCATCAGTTGTGGCGCGGACAACCCGTACGGACATCCGGCCCCCCGCACGCTCGAAGCGCTCGAGGCGACGGGGGCGGAGATCCTGCGGACCGACAGGGACGGTGCGATCGCGGTCACGGGAAGCGGTGAGCGGCTTGCGGCGGCGGGCCGGGCATGAACGGGAAGGGGTACGGGTTCCGGTGCTACAGGCGGTTCGTGAACGGGGAGGGCTACGGTGTCCGGTGCGGCGGGCCGGTGACGAACAGGCGGCTCGTGGCGGCTGGGGCGGGCCGGTGCTGTCAGACCAGCCAGGTTCCGTCGGTCATCAGGTCGCGCCCCTTGAGCTCGTTCTCCTCCCGCCACGCCTTGACCCCGCGCGGTGTGACGCGCAGGTACACCCAGGCGGGACGGCCGCGCAGGTCCCACTTGAGCTTCTCGGCGAACGCGTCCCCGGACTCGGTGGGGAGTTCCGTGCCCTCCACGATCTCGGCCTCACCCTCGATCAGCACCACGTCGCGGGTGTGCCCGAGGGAGAGCCTGACCCTGCCGGTGGGCGTCACGTTGACAGCGGTCGGATTGGTACGCCGGGTCGCCAGCAGCAGCGTGCCCCCGTCCCACACGAACGACAGCGGTACGAGGCACGGCTCGCCGTCGTGCGACGCCGTCGCCACCCAGACGTCCTCGTCGTGGTCCAAGCGGTGGAGTACGTCATGCTTGCGCTGTTCCGGGCTTCGCGCCGGTGCCGGATCCGTCATGGCCCCCACGCTAGCGACCGGCAGCCGCCCTCGCCTCGGCCGACGGACCTAGGTCCACCGGCTCATGGCACCGCCCTGTGCACGGGAACAGACTTCCGCCATGGACGAATCAGCCAAGACCCCCGGAACCGCCAAGACCCCCGGAACCGCCAAGACCCCCGGAACCGCCAAGATCCCCGGAACCGCCGAAACCCCCGGAACCCCCGGAACCCCCGGAACCCCCAGGACGACCGAAGGAGCGCCCGGCGCGGGTCCGGCCCTCAGCCGAGCCCGTGTGGACGCCTACCTGGAGCGCATCCAAGCGGCACGCCCTTGCCGGGCCGACGCGCCCGCTCTGCGGGACCTGCAGCGCCGCCACCTCATGACCGTGCCCTTCGAGAACCTGTCCATCCATCTGGGCGAGGACATCGTCCTGGAGGAGGAAAGACTCGTCGACAAGATCGTCACGCAGCGCCGGGGCGGCTTCTGCTACGAACTCAACGGCGCTTTCGCCGCGTTGCTGCGCGGTCTCGGCTTCCGGGTCACCCTGCTCCAGGCCAGGGTCTTCGGCGATGGAGGGCGCCTCGGTATTCCGTACGACCATGTCGCGCTGCGTGTGGAGACGGAGGACGGTACGGGCCCGTGGCTCGCCGATGTGGGGTTCGGTGACCATGCCGTGGCGCCGCTGGCCCTGGACTCCCGCGCGGAGCAGGTCGACGTGAGCGGAACGTTCCGCTTCAGGGAGGCACCGCGAGGAGACCTCGACCTGTCGCGGGACGGTTCCCGGCAGTTCCGTCTCGATCTCCGGCCGCGTGCGCTCTCCGACTTCCGGGCGGGCTCCTGGTACCACCGCACCTCGCCCGAGTCCCGCTTCACCCGGTCCCTCGTCTGCTCACGGCTGACCGAGGACGGACGGGTGACACTCAGCGGCCGGACACTCGTCTCCACCGTGCGCGGGACACGGCATACGGAGGAGCGGGCGACCGACGCGGACGTACTCCGTGCCTATCTCGATCTGTTCGGGGTGGCGCTGGAGCGGGTGCCCGAAGTGCGTGCGGCGGCGCCGGGAGCGTGACGGCGTGGCTGGGGGCGTCCTGCGGCCGTTCGGGCTACTGGCTGGCGACGTCCGGCGTCCGGCGGGCGTTCGGGCTACGGCGTCTCCAGCCAGCCGTCGTACTCCGCGGCGAAGGCGTCGAGTGCCGCGGAGTCCAGCCGTTTTGCCGGGTCCTCGACGACCACCAGCCACTGGGCGTCCTCGGCGTCGTCCTCCCCGGCCAGCGCGTCCCGCACGAGCTGGGGCTCCTCGTCGACCGGGAACCGGTCGGGCAACTCCTCGGCGACCGCCTCGGCCGAATCCCGGTCGGGCAGTACCAGTACATGTCTCACATCTACATGTCTCACATCGCTCACCCGGCCATTCTCCGGCACGCGCCCGACACCCCTGCCCTCGGGCGGCCGTCCGGGGTCGTTGTCGGTGGGCCGTGGGATGCTGGAGCGCGATGGCCACCAGACGCAGTTCCACCGACGACCCGCTCGCTCCCGTCACGCTCGCCGTGGGCCAGGAGGACCTGCTCCTGGACCGCGCCGTGCAGCACGTGGTGGCGGCTGCACGCGCCTCCGACGCCGACACGGACGTCCGCGATCTCACTTCGGACCAGCTGCAGCCCGGCACTCTCGCCGAGCTGACCAGTCCTTCGCTCTTCGCCGAGCGCAAGGTCGTGATCGTGCGCGACTCCCAGGACCTCTCCGCCGACACCGTCAAGGACGTCAAGGCGTACATGGGAGCCCCTGCCGAGGAGATCACCCTTGTGCTCCTGCACGCGGGCGGCGCCAAGGGCAAGGGGCTGCTGGACGCGGCGCGGAAGGCCGGGGCACGCGAAGTGGCGTGCCCCAGGACCACCAAGCCGGCCGAGCGGCTGTCCTTCGTCCGGTCGGAGTTCCGTGCGCTCGGGCGCTCCGCGACCCCCGAGGCGTGCCAGGCGCTGGTGGATTCCATCGGCAGTGACCTGCGGGAGCTCGCGAGCGCCGCCTCGCAGCTCGTCGCGGACGTCGAGGGGACCATCGACGAGGCCGTCGTCGGCCGCTACTACACCGGCCGGGCCGAGGCATCCTCCTTCACCGTCGCCGACCGGGCGGTCGAGGGCCGCGCCGCGGAGGCTCTGGAGGCACTGCGCTGGTCGTTGTCGACCGGTGTCGCCCCCGTCCTCATCACGAGCGCCCTCGCCCAGGGCGTCCGGGCGATCGGCAAGCTCTCCTCCGCCCGCGGCGGGCGGCCCGCGGATCTCGCCCGCGAGCTCGGAATGCCGCCGTGGAAGATCGACCGGGTACGCCAGCAGATGCGCGGATGGACCCCGGACGGTGTCGCCGCCGCACTGATCGCGGTCGCGGCGGCCGACGCGGGCGTCAAGGGCGGCGGCGACGACCCCGAGTACGCCTTGGAGAAGGCCGTGGTCGCCATCGCCCGCGCGGCACGCTCCGGGGGCCGCTGAGCCCCCGGCCCCCCGCCGGCAGCACGTAACCAGCGCACCACGTACCCGCGCCCCAGTGCCCGCACCCCGGCGCGCGCCCAGCCATGCCCAGCACCCAGCCCCACGCATGAAGCCCCACACATGAAGGCCCACGCACGAAGGCCCACGCATGAACCCCCACGCACGAAGGCCCCGGCCGTCGTCCTGGGGAGGACTTCGGCCGGGGCCTTCGTGCAGAGCAAGGTGCGCCGCACCCGCGTGGCGAACGCAGGTTCGGTGTGCGGCGCGGGGTGCCGGTCAGGGGCGGGAGAGAGGGCCCGCCGAGTCCGTTCCGGCGATCACATCAGAGCTCAGCCCTGGAGGGCGGCAACCTTGTGAGCCAGCGCCGACTTCTTGTTGGCGGCGGCGTTCTTGTGGATGACGCCCTTCGAGACAGCCTTGTCGAGCTGGCGCGACGCGTCACGGACGGCCACAGTGGCCTTCTCGACGTCACCGGCAGCGGCAGCCTCACGGGCCTTGCGGATCGAGGTCTTGAGCGAGGACTTGACGGCCTTGTTGCGCAGGCGCGCCTTCTCGTTCGTCTTGTTCCGCTTGATCTGGGACTTGATGTTCGCCACGAAAGAGCCTTTTCAGGTTCGTTGGATCTTCTATGTGCGCCACGCCGCTTCTGAGGGCCACGAGGCACAGCTGCCCACGGTAGCAGTCACCCTCGGACCGGCCCAAACCGGTCCCGGTCCCGCAGGCGTGGGACGATGGAGGCTACGTATCGATCCGCCCGACCCGACAACGACCCGAGACACGGCGTTCGGCGTCTCAAGAATCAGGACCCTGCGTGCCCGCGACTCCTACCAACGTGCCCGAGCCGAGCCGTACCGACCCGGCGCTGATCCGCAACTTCTGCATCATCGCGCACATCGACCACGGCAAGTCGACGCTTGCCGACCGGATGCTCCAGCTGACCGGAGTGGTCGATCAGCGGCAGATGCGCGCTCAGTACCTCGACCGGATGGACATCGAGCGCGAGCGCGGCATCACCATCAAGTCCCAGGCGGTCCGACTGCCGTGGGCGCCCACCGAGGGCGAGGGCAAGGGCCCGACTCACGTCCTCAACATGATCGACACCCCCGGCCACGTCGACTTCACGTACGAGGTCTCCCGCTCGCTGGCAGCCTGCGAGGGCACGGTCCTGCTGGTCGACGCCGCCCAGGGCATCGAGGCGCAGACGCTCGCCAACCTCTACCTGGCGATGGAGAACGACCTCACGATCGTCCCGGTGCTCAACAAGATCGACCTGCCGGCCGCCCAGCCGGAGAAGTTCTCCGAGGAGCTGGCCAACCTCATCGGCTGCCAGCCCGAGGACGTGCTCAAGGTCTCGGCGAAGACCGGTGTCGGAGTGGACGCCCTGCTCGACCGCGTGGTCAGGGACGTCCCCGCCCCCGTCGGCCTGGCGGACGAGGCGGCCCGGGCGATGATCTTCGACTCGGTCTACGACCCCTACCGCGGAGTCGTCACCTACGTGAGGGTCGTCGACGGCCAGCTCAACAAGCGTGAGCGCATCAAGATGATGTCCACCGGCGCCACCCACGAGCTGCTGGAGATCGGTGTCTCCTCCCCGGAGATGACTCCGTCCGACGGCCTCGGCGTCGGTGAGGTCGGCTACATCATCACCGGTGTGAAGGACGTCCGGCAGTCCAAGGTCGGCGACACCATCACCTCTCTGAACAAGGGGGCGACCGAGGCGCTGGGCGGCTACAAGGACCCCAAGCCGATGGTGTTCTCCGGTCTGTACCCGCTGGACGGCTCGGACTACCCGGACCTGCGTGAGGCCCTGGACAAGCTCCAGCTCAACGACGCCGCCCTGGTGTACGAGCCGGAGACCTCGGCCGCTCTCGGCTTCGGCTTCCGCGTGGGGTTCCTCGGCCTGCTCCACCTCGACGTGGTCCGTGAGCGCCTGGAGCGCGAGTTCGGCCTGGAGCTCATCGCCACCGCCCCCAACGTGGTCTACCGCGTGGAGATGGAGGACGGCTCGGAGCACGTCGTCACCAACCCGAGCGAGTTCCCCGAGGGCAAGATCGACAAGGTGCACGAGCCGGTCGTGAGGGCCACGGTCCTCGCGCCCAGCGAGTTCATCGGCGCGATCATGGAGCTCTGCCAGAACCGGCGCGGCACCCTGCTCGGCATGGACTACCTCTCGGAGGACCGGGTCGAGATCCGCTACACCCTGCCGCTCGCCGAGATCGTCTTCGACTTCTTCGACCAGCTGAAGTCCAAGACCCGCGGTTACGCCTCGCTGGACTACGAGCCCACCGGCGAGCAGTCCGCGCAGCTGGTCAAGGTGGACATCCTGCTGCACGGCGACAAGGTCGACGCGTTCTCCGCGGTCACGCACAAGGACAAGGCGTACGCCTACGGTGTCCGCCTGGTGGCCAAGCTGCAGAAGCTCATCCCCCGGCAGAACTTCGAGGTGCCGATCCAGGCGGCCATCGGCTCCCGGGTCATCGCCCGTGAGACCGTCCGGGCGATCCGCAAGGACGTCCTCGCCAAGTGCTACGGCGGCGACATCTCCCGTAAGCGGAAGCTGCTGGAGAAGCAGAAGGAAGGCAAGAAGCGGATGAAGATGGTCGGCAACGTGGAGGTGCCGCAGGACGCGTTCATCTCCGTGCTGTCGACCGACGAGTCGGCGGGCGAGGGCAAGGCGAAGAAGTAGCGCGAGGCCGGGAAGCAAGGCCGCGAAGCACGGCCGGGAAGCACGGCCGAGAAGTAACGTCAGTCACTCCCTGCCCCGGGGTGACGGGGAGCGCGCCCCGGTGCTCACCGGGAGCGTGACGACCTGGAAGTACCCGGAAGTAGCCCAACTGGCCCCTGTGCCGCGGATGTCCGCGGCACAGGGGCCGGGTTCGTTATCAAGCGGCGGCCTGTTGCCCCTTACGCCGCGGTCCCGCGCGCTCTACTCTGATCACCACCCGTTAGTTACTCGCCAGTTAAACAAGCAGGCCGAGCGGGAACGAGAAGCAGGAACACGAGCAAGCAAACCCAAGAGACCGGTCGTAGCAATGCCGCAGGCCCGGAGGACGTCGTGAGCGACACACAGACCCTGATCGACAGCCGGCCGCCCTCCGTGGCGTCCCTCTTCATCGACCGCGTGGCGGCCACCCCGCAGGGGGAGGCGTACCGCTACCCGGTGCCCGCCGCCTCGGGCGAGGGCCCGGACGACTGGAAGTCGCTGACCTGGGCGCAGGCCGCCGAGCGTGTCCACGCCATCGCGGCGGGGCTGATCGGGCTCGGTGTCCTGCCCGAGGAGCGGGTCGCGCTGGCGTCCTCCACCCGCGTCGAGTGGATCCTCGCGGACCTCGGCGTGATGTGCGCGGGGGCGGCCACGACGACGATCTACCCGTCCACGAACGCCGAGGAGTCCGCCTTCATCCTGGCCGACTCCGACAGCCGCGTCCTGATCGCGGAGGACGCCACCCAGCTCGCGAAGGCAAGAGAGAGCAGGGCCGGGCTGCCCGCTCTCGCCCATGTCGTGGTCATCGACCCGGCGGGCGTCGAGCCCGTCGACGGTGACCCGGAGGGATGGGTCCTCACCCTGGCCGAGCTCGAGGCCAGGGGCGCGGAGTACCTGGTGAAGAACCCGGACGCGATCACCGACCGGGTCGCCGCCATCACCCCCGATCAGCTGGCCACCCTCATCTACACCTCGGGCACCACCGGTCGTCCCAAGGGCGTGCGGCTGCCGCACGACAACTGGTCGTACATGGCGAAGGCGACCGTGGCCACCGGCCTGATCACCGCGGACGACGTCCAGTACCTCTGGCTGCCGCTCGCGCACGTCTTCGGCAAGGTGCTGACCTCCGGCCAGATCGAGGTCGGCCACGTCACGGCGGTCGACGGCCGCGTCGACAAGATCATCGAGAACCTGCCGGTCGTCCGGCCGACCTACATGGCGGCCGTGCCGCGCATCTTCGAGAAGGTCTACAACGGGGTCGCGGCCAAGGCGCGCGCCGGCGGCGGCGCCAAGTACAAGATCTTCCAGTGGGCGGCGGGCGTCGCCCGCGAGTACGCGACGGTGTCGCAGGACAACTTCCGCCGCACCGGCAGGGCCTCCGTGCCCTTCGCCCTCGGAGCCAAGCACAAGGTGGCGGACACTCTCGTCTTCGCGAAGCTCCGCGAGGCCTTCGGCGGCCGGCTCCGGGCCTGCGTCTCGGGCTCGGCCGCTCTCGCCCCCGACATCGGTCTCTTCTTCTCCGGCGCCGGGATCCACATCCTGGAGGGCTACGGCCTCACCGAGTCCAGCGCGGCCTCCTTCGTCAACCCCGGCGAGGCCTACCGCACCGGGACCGTCGGCAAGCCGCTCCCCGGCACCGAGGTCCGCATCGCGGACGACGGCGAGATCCTGCTGCGCGGCCCCGGCCTGATGGAGGGCTACCACCGGCTGCCCGAGAAGACCGCCGAGGTGCTGGAGTCCGACGGCTGGTTCCACACCGGCGACATCGGCGAGCTGTCCCAGGACGGCTACCTGCGGATCACCGACCGCAAGAAGGACCTGATCAAGACCTCCGGCGGCAAGTACATCGCCCCCGCGGAGGTCGAGGGACAGTTCAAGGCCGTGTGCCCGTTCGTGTCCAACATCCTGGTGCACGGCGCCGACCGTAACTTCTGCACCGCCCTCATCGCCCTCGACGAGCCGACCATCCTCGGCTGGGCCGAGGAGAACGGCCTGGGCGGCAAGCCGTACGCCGACGTGGTCGCGTCGCCGCAGGCCGTGGCACTCGTCCAGGGCTATGTGACGCGCCTCAACGAGGGGCTGCAGCGCTGGCAGACCATCAAGCAGTTCCGGCTGCTGCCGCGCGATCTCGACATCGAGCACGGCGAGCTCACCCCCAGTCTCAAGCTGAAGCGCCCGGTCGTCGAGCGCGAGTACCAGGACCTCATCGACGACATGTACGCGGGCTCACGGGAGAAGTGAGCCGGGTCGGGTGAACCCGCAGGGGCCGGTGGACGCGGAGGCGCCCACCGGCCCCTGCCGCGTTCCCGCCCGACCCCGACGACTTCCGTCACTCGGTGCTTATGGGCACGGTCGGTCTGTCACTCTGTCGTAGAACGTCACGGCGTTCGCGAGACTGTCAGGAGCCGCACCGTGGGGTCCATTCCCTTGCAGCGGGACATCGTGCACCGTCCCGCAACCGTCGTCGCCGGTCAGGGCGACGACCCGCGTCCGGTCGCGCGCACGAGCCTGCCGGGTATCCCGCAGGCCTCGTCCGCGGCGCGCAGGTTCGTCCGCGCCGCGCTCGCCGACTGGAACGGGCTCGGTCTGCCGAGCGCCGGCGAGTTCGGCGAGCGGCTCACCGACGACGCGCTGACCGTGGCCAGCGAACTGGTCACCAACGCCGTCGTGCACGCCGGCACGACGGTCGAACTGCTCATCCGGCTGGAGGACTCCACCGGACCCGAGCCGCTCGCACTCGTGCTGGAGATCACCGACCACCACCCGGCACGTTCGGTGCGCGACGGCCGCGCCGAGCGGCCCGATCCGGCCGAGTACGGCCGGGGGCTGCAACTGGTCGCGACCCTCGCCGAGTCCTGGGGCATCACCTACCGCACCGGTCTCAAGACCGTCTGGGCCCGCCTCCCCGGCGACGACCGGTTCGGACTGCCCGACGCCCCGCCCGCCGGAGAGGCCGCCTCCCGGCCGGGGCCGCGTCCGGCCGCCGCTCCCACGGGCGGCAGGCCGGAGCGCGACGACGCCGGCTGGGCGGGGCGCGGAGGGCCCGCCTTCCTCGCCGAGGCGTCCGGCATGCTCGCGGGCCAGCTCGACGAGAACCTGGTGGCCGCGACGGCGGGCCCGCTCCTGGTGCCCCGGCTCGCGGACTGGTGCGCCATATGGCTGGAGAGCGAGAGCGGCGGCCCGGGGGCCGTGCCCCGGCTCGCCGGGGTCTGGCACAGCGACGAGGCCCGCACGGCGCTGCTGCGCCCCGCGCTGGAGAAGGAACCGCTCCGGCTGCCCGGCAGCGTCGGCACCGGCCCCGTGCCCATGCCCTGGCCCGGCGGCGCCGGGGCGGAGCGTGAGAGCGTCACCGGAGCGGCCCTGGCGCACCGCATCATCTCCGGCGGGCGGACGCTCGGCGCGGTCCTCGTGGGACGCGAGGGCGTGGACCACATCCCCGACGAGGTCGTCGCGCTCCTCGCGGACTTCGTGCGCCGTGTCGGCCTCGCCGTGGGCGCGGCCCGCGCCTACACCCGCCAGGCCACCATCAGCCGCATCCTCCAGCGCGGTCTGCTGCCCAGCAAGGTCGCCGAGATACCGGGCGTCACCAGTGCCCTGGTCTACGAACCGGGTGACGACGGCGTCGTCGGCGGGGACTTCTACGACCTCTTCCCCTGCCCCGGCGGCCGCTGGTGCTTCGTCCTCGGTGACGTCCAGGGCAGCGGTCCCGAAGCCGCCGTCGTCACCGGTCTCGCCCGCCCCTGGCTCCGCCTGCTGTCCCGCGAGGACTTCAGCGTCGGCGAGGTCCTCGACCGGCTCAACCGGCTCCTCCTCGACGACGCCATGGAGGCGGCCGAGGCCGCGGCCCTCATGGTCGCGGCGGCGGGCGGCCAGCAGATCCAGGACGGCACCCAGTCCCGTTTCCTGTCCCTGCTCTACGGCGACCTGGTGCCGCTCCCGGACGGCGGCGTGCGCTGCACCGTGGCCAGCGCCGGTCACCCGCTCCCGCTGCTGCTGCGCCCCGACGGATCCGTACGCCCCGCGGCCGAGCCGCAGGTGCTGCTCGGGGTCGTCGAGGACGTGGCGTACGGCAGCCAGACCTTCGACCTCGCGCCGGGCGACAGCCTGCTCTGCGTCACGGACGGGGTCACGGAGAGGCGTTCCGGGCGGCTGATGTTCGACGACGGCGACGGGCTCGCACGGGTGCTGGCGGACTGCGCGGGGCTCTCCGCCGCCGGGATAGCCGACCGGATCAAGCGGGCCGTGCACACCTTCGCCGAGCGCCCGCCGGACGACGACCTCGCCCTGATGGTGATCCAGGTGGACTGAGACCGGGCCCACAGCCAGGCGTGCCGGGAAGCTCCGGCGGCGAGTGACAATGGACGGTATGCCTTCCGTACTGCCCGATGGTGAGCCCGTGCCCGACGACGGGGCGCTGCCCCGCCACGCCCTGGAAGGCGCAGCCGACCGGCCGCTCGGCTTCTACCTGCACGTGCCCTACTGCGCCACCCGCTGCGGCTACTGCGACTTCAACACCTACACCGCGACCGAACTGCGGGGCTCCGGCGGCGCCCTCGCCTCCCGCGACAACTACGCGGCCCACCTCGTCGAGGAGGTCCGCCAGGCGCGCAAGGTGCTCGGCGACGACCCCCGCCCCGTCCGCACGGTCTTCGTGGGCGGCGGCACCCCGACGCTGCTGCCCGCCGCTGACCTCGTCAGGATGCTCGCGGCGATCCGCGAGGAGTTCGGGCTGGCCGAGGACGCCGAGATCACCACGGAGGCCAACCCGGAGTCCGTGGACCCGGCCTATCTGGCGGCCCTGCGCGAGGGCGGCTTCAACCGTGTGTCCTTCGGCATGCAGAGCGCACGGCAGCACGTCCTGAAGATCCTCGACCGCACGCACACGCCCGGCAGGCCCGAGGCCTGTGTCGCCGAGGCCCGGGAAGCGGGCTTCGAGCACGTCAACCTCGACCTGATCTACGGCACCCCCGGCGAGTCCGACGACGACTGGAGGGCCTCCCTCGACGCGGCGATCGGTGCCGGGCCCGACCACGTCTCGGCGTACGCGCTGATCGTGGAGGAGGGCACCCAGCTGGCGCGCCGCATCCGCCGGGGCGAGGTCCCGATGACGGACGACGACGTCCACGCCGACCGCTACCTGATCGCGGACGAGGCGATGGCGGCGGCGGGCTTCTCCTGGTACGAGGTGTCGAACTGGGCCCGGACGCCGGAGGGCCGCTGCCTGCACAACGAGCTGTACTGGCGCGGCGCCGACTGGTGGGGCGCCGGGCCCGGGGCGCACAGCCACGTCGGCGGGGTGCGCTGGTGGAACGTCAAGCACCCCGGGGCGTACGCCCAGGCCATCGCCGAGGGCCGTTCGCCCGGTGCGGGCCGTGAGGTCCTGGGCGACGAGGACCGGCGGGTCGAACGCATCCTGCTGGAGCTGCGGCTCGTCGAGGGCTGCCCGCTGTCGCTGCTCGCCCCCGCCGGTCTGGCGGCGGCCGGCCGCGCGGTCGCGGACGGGCTGCTGGAGCCGGGACCGTACGCCGAGGGGCGCGCGGTCCTGACGCTGCGGGGCCGGCTCCTGGCCGACGCCGTGGTGCGGGACCTGGTGGACTGAGAGCGGGGCCGGACCGGAACGCGCGGCCGGGCCCCGAAGGGCGCCGGCCCTCTCAGCCGGGCAGCGTGACGAAGTCGATCAGTTCCTCGACCCGGCCCAGCAGCTGCGGTTCGAGGTCCTTGTAGGAGGCGACCCGGGACAGGATGTGCTGCCAGGCCGCGCCCGTGTTCGCGGGCCAGCCCAGTGCCCGGCACACCCCCGTCTTCCAGTCCTGGCCGCGAGGGACCACCGGCCAGCCGGGGATGCCCACGGACGACGGCTTCACGGCCTCCCAGACGTCGATGTACGGGTGTCCCACCACGAGCACGTTCGCGTCCGTGACCTGCGCGGCGATCCGGGACTCCTTGGAGCCCGGCACGAGATGGTCGACCAGCACACCCAGCCTCGCGTCGGGCCCGGGCGCGAACTCCCGCACGATCGCTGGCAGGTCGTCGATGCCCTCCAGGTACTCCACCACCACGCCCTCGATGCGCAGGTCGTCCCCCCAGACCCGCTCGACGAGCTCCGCGTCGTGGCGCCCCTCCACGTAGATGCGCCCCGCCCGCGCCACCCGCGCCCGCGCGCCGGGCACCGCCACCGAGCCCGACGCCGTGCGCGAGGGGCGCGCCGGACCGCCCGCCGAGGGGCGTACGAGGGTGACCACCCGGCCCTCCAGCAGGAAGCCGCGCTGCACCATCGGGAACACCCGGTGCTTGCCGAATCGGTCCTCCAGCGTGACCGTCGGCCCCTCGGCCGTCTTCTCGCACCGGATCACCGCCCCGCAGAAACCGGTCACGGCCTCCTCGACGACCAGATCGGGCTCGGCGGGGACCTCGGGAGCGGGGGAGGACCTCTTCCACGGCGGGGTCAGGTCCGGCTGGTAGCTGCGCATGGCACGACGATAAGCGGGGCCGCTTTCACGACACGCCGAACCGGGCGGCCAGCCGGTCGCGCTGTGCCCGTACGAACGCCGCGTCCACCACCGCCCCGTGTCCCGGAACGTACAGCGCGTCCTCGCCGCCCAGCTCCAGCAGCCGGTCCAGCGCCGCCGGCCAGTGCGAGGGCACCGCATCCGGGCCCGCCTGGGGTTCGCCGGACTCCTCGACCAGATCCCCGCAGAGCACCACGACCGGCGAGCCCGGCACCAGCACCGCGAGATCGTGCCCGGTGTGGCCGGGCCCCACGTTGGCCAGCAGCACCTGGAGGCCGCCGCCGAGGTCCAGCGTCCACTCACCGCTGACCTGGTGCCGCGGAGCCACCAGGGCGTCCGCGGCCGCCGTCGCGTCCCGCTCGCTCATCCCGTGCCGCACCGCGTCCGCGCGCAGCCCGTCGGCGCCCCGCCCCAGCAGCTCCGCCGTGCCGACGGCGCCGTAGACCTCCGCACCGGCGAAGGCGGCGGTCCCGAGGACATGGTCGAAGTGGGGATGGCTCAGTGCGATATGCGTCACCCTCCGGCCCAGCAGGGCCTGTGCCTGCGCCCGCACCTGCGCCCCCTCGCGGAGCGTCGCACCGGTGTCGAGGAGCAGCACGGAGTCCGCCCCCGCCACCAGGGCGACGGTCGCGTCCCAGACGGGGAGGCGCCGCCGCCCGATACCGTTGCCCAACCGCTCCCAGCCGAACTCTTCCCAAGAGGCGTCCATACGGCGACGCTATCGGCATCGACCTGCGCGGTCCCGCGACGGACCGGCCGGTCGGCCTTGCCCCGGGCCCACCCCACCCCCGTACACTGACCGGGGGATTGCTGGCACTCGAACGCACAGAGTGCCAGGCAGACACCGGAGAACAACAGCTGGAGGTGTGCGCGGTGCTCAGTGAACGCAGACTCGAAGTGCTGCGCGCCATCGTCCAGGACTATGTCGGCACCGAGGAGCCGGTCGGTTCCAAGGCGCTCACGGAGCGGCACAGCCTCGGGGTCTCCCCGGCCACCGTCCGTAACGACATGGCGGTGCTGGAGGACGAGGGCTTCATCGCCCAGCCGCACACCAGTGCCGGGCGTATTCCTACGGACAAGGGCTACCGCCTCTTCGTCGACCGGCTCGCGGGCGTCAAGCCCCTGTCGTCGCCGGAGCGCAGGGCCATCCAGAACTTCCTCGACGGAGCGGTCGACCTCGACGACGTCGTGGGCCGCACGGTGCGGCTGCTCGCGCAGCTGACCCGACAGGTCGCCGTCGTGCAGTACCCCTCACTGACGCGTTCGACGGTCCGGCACGTGGAACTGCTGTCCCTGGCCCCCGCCCGGCTGATGCTCGTGCTGATCACGGACACGGGCCGGGTCGAACAGCGTATGATCGACTGTCCTGCCCCGTTCGGTGACACGTCGCTGGCCGATCTGCGGGCCCGGCTCAACAGCCGGGTCGTGGGACGGCGGTTCGCGGACGTCCCGCAGCTGGTGCAGGACCTGCCGGAGTCGTTCGAGAACGAGGACCGGGGAACCGTGTCCACGGTGCTCTCCGTCCTCCTCGAGACTCTGGTCGAAGAGACGGAGGAGCGGCTGATCATCGGCGGCACCTCCAACCTCACCCGCTTCGGACACGACTTCCCTGTGATGATCCGGCCGGTGCTGGAGGCATTGGAGGAGCAGGTCGTCCTGCTGAAGCTGCTCGGTGA
This sequence comes from Streptomyces sp. NPDC001822, assembly GCF_042892135.1. NCBI lineage: Bacteria > Bacillati > Actinomycetota > Actinomycetes > Kitasatosporales > Streptomycetaceae > Streptomyces > Streptomyces sp. NPDC001822. The sequence goes on along the minus strand of NZ_JBIATW010000015.1, from coordinate 61,478 downwards.
GGCGACGGATTCGGGCATGACCGTACGGATCGGGCACGAGAACGCCCACGAGGGCCTCAACGCCACGTCCGTCGTCGCGGTCGGCTACGGTTCGGGCGACGAGGCAGTCGCCAAACTCGGCGTGGTCGGACCGACCCGCATGGACTACCCCGGAACGATGGGAGCGGTACGCGCAGTGGCACGTTACGTCGGACAGATCCTGGCGGAGTCGTAAGTGGCCACGGACTACTACGCCGTACTCGGCGTGCGCCGCGACGCATCTCAGGACGAGATCAAGAAGGCATTCCGTCGGCTCGCCCGCGAGCTGCACCCGGATGTCAACCCGGATCCGAAGACCCAGGAGCGGTTCAAGGAGATCAACGCCGCTTACGAGGTGCTGTCGGACCCGCAGAAGAAGCAGGTCTACGACCTCGGCGGCGATCCGCTGTCCTCCTCGGGCGGCGGTGGCGGCGCGGGAGGCTTCGGCGCCGGGGGCTTCGGCAACTTCAGCGACATCATGGACGCGTTCTTCGGCACGGCGTCGCAGCGCGGACCCCGTTCGCGCACCCGCCGCGGCCAGGACGCGATGATCCGGCTGGAGATCGACCTCTCCGAGGCGGCCTTCGGCACGACCAAGGACCTCCAGGTCGACACCGCGGTCGTCTGTACGACGTGCAGTGGCGAAGGAGCCGCCCCCGGCACCTCCGCGCAGACCTGTGACATGTGCCGCGGCCGCGGTGAGGTCTCCCAGGTCACCAGGTCCTTCCTCGGCCAGGTCATGACCTCGCGCCCCTGCCCGCAGTGCCAGGGCTTCGGCACGGTCGTGCCGACCCCGTGCCCCGAGTGCGCGGGGGACGGCCGTATCCGCTCCCGCCGCACGCTCACGGTGAAGATCCCGGCCGGTGTCGACAACGGCACCCGGATCCAGCTCGCGGGCGAGGGAGAGGTCGGCCCCGGCGGCGGCCCGGCCGGCGACCTGTACGTCGAGATCCACGAGCTGGCGCACCCGGTGTTCCAGCGGCGCGGGGACGACCTGCACTGCACGGTCACCATCCCGATGACCGCGGCGGCGCTCGGCACGCAGGTGCCGCTGGAGACGCTGGACGGCCTGGAGGAGATCGACATCAGGCCGGGCACCCAGTCCGGCCAGTCGGTCCCGCTGCACGGGCGCGGCATCACGCACCTGCGCGGCAACGGCCGCGGTGACCTCATCGTCCACGTCGAGGTCATGACCCCGACGAAGATGGACCCCGAGCAGGAGCGCCTCCTGCGGGAGCTGGCCAAGCTGCGTGGCGAGGAGCGGCCCACCGGCCAGTTCCAGCCAGGACAGCAGGGGCTCTTCTCCCGTCTGAAGGACGCCTTCAACGGCCGCTGACCCCTTTCACCGCACCGCCCGCCGGTTCCTCACCGGCGGGCGGTGCGGTGTTTCCACGTCAGCCCGCGCGCACCGCAGAACGGCTGATTCGGCGCGGTTCTCCGGACGTGGCACGATGCGGTCATGTCCTTGGCCCTGACCGATCTCTGCCGGTACCCGATCGTGCAGGCCCCCATGGCGGGCGGCGCGTCACGCCCCGGACTGGTGGCCGCCGTGGCGGAGGCCGGGGGGCTCGGTTTCCTCGCCGCCGGCTACAAGACCGCGGACGGGATGTACGAGGAGATCCGGGAGATGCGCAGGGCGAGCGTCCGGCCCTTCGGCGTGAATCTCTTCATGCCGCAGCCCGCGGTCGCCGACCCGAGCGCCGTGGAGGTCTACCGCCACCAGCTCGCGGGCGAGGCCGCCTGGTACGAGACCTCGCTCGGCGACCCGGACGCCTGCGGCGACGACGGTTACGAGGCCAAGGTGGCGATCCTCCTGGAGGATCCGGTGCCCGTCGTCTCCTTCACCTTCGGCTGCCCGGCGCGCGAGGTCCTCGAAGCCTTCGCCGCCGTCGGCACGCTCACCGTCGTCACCGTCACCTCGGCCCAGGAGGCGCGCAACGCCGGGTGGGCGGGGGCCGGCGCCCTCTGCGTCCAGGGCGTCGAGGCGGGCGGTCACCAGTCCACGCACCACGACGATCCGCAGGGCGGACTCGGCGGCACCGGCCTGCTCTCCCTGATCGCCCAGGTCCGCGAGTCCGTGGCGCTGCCCCTCGTCGCGACCGGCGGACTGATGCGCGGCTCCCAGATCACGGCGGTCCTCGCGGCGGGCGCGGACGCGGCACAGCTCGGCACCGCCTTCCTGCCCTGTCCGGAGTCGGGCGCGCACCCGCTGCACAAACAGGCCCTGACCGACCCGCTGTTCGTGACCACGGCCCTGACCCGGGCGTTCTCCGGACGTCCGGCGCGCGGGCTGGTCAACCGCTTCGTGCGGGAGCACGGGCGCTACGCCCCCGCCGCCTACCCGCAGGTCCACCAGGTGACCAGCCCCTTGCGCAAGGCGGCCGCCAGGACGGGCGACGCTCAGGGCATGGCCCTGTGGGCGGGGCAGGGGCACCGGATGGCCCGCGAGATGCCCGCGGGAGAGCTCGTCGGGCTGCTCGCCGCAGAAATGGAAGCCGCGCGTGCGGCAGTGAACGTGAGGAGTGCCCCGTGACGGCACCGGTCTTCGTCGTCGAACACCTCCCCAGTGGGCCGGAGTTCGTCCTGGACGGCCCCGAGGGGCGGCACGCCGTCTCCGTGAAGCGGCTCAACCCCGGGGAGGACGTCGTCCTCACCGACGGCCGCGGCCGCTGGGCCGAGGGCGTCGTACGCGCCGCCGAGGGCAAGGACCGGCTCGTGGTCTCCGGCCTCGCCCGCGTCCACGAGGAGCCGGAGCCCACGCCCCGCATCACCGTCGTCCAAGCGCTTCCCAAGGGCGACCGCGGGGAGCTCGCGGTGGAGACGATGACCGAGACCGGTGTCGACGTGATCGTGCCCTGGCAGGCCGCCCGCTGCATCACCCAGTGGAAGGGCGACCGGGGCCTCAAGTCCCTGACGAAGTGGCGTGCCACCGCACGCGAGGCCGGCAAGCAGTCACGCCGGGTGCGCTTTCCGGAGGTGACCGACCTCATGACGACCAGGCAGGTCGCCGCGCTCCTCTCCGGAGCCGGCTTCGCGGGGGTTCTGCACGAGGACCGGGACACCGGCAGCGAACCGCTCGCGACCGCCGCGCTCCCCGGCGAGGGCGGCATCGTGCTGGTCGTCGGGCCGGAGGGTGGCGTGTCCCCCCAGGAGCTGGCGGCGTTCGCCGAGGCGGGTGCGCCGGCCTACCGCCTCGGGCCCAGCGTGCTGCGCACCTCGACGGCCGGTACCGCCGCCGCCGCCCTGCTGATGGGGCGCACCGGTCGCTGGGGCTGACGCTCCGCTCGTCCCGCCGGAGCCGCCCCCGCCGCTCCGCCGGGGGCGGATAGCATGCCGGTGTACTGATCAAGAGGACCGAACGACCGAGGGGACCGGGCCATGGCGGGAGAGCCGCAGACCGACTGCCTGTTCTGCAAGATCGTGACAGGGGACATCCCGGCCACCATCGTGCGCGAGAGCGCCACGACCATCGCCTTCCGTGACATAAACCCTCAGGCGCCCACGCACGTCCTGGTCATTCCCCGGGCGCACTACCCGGACGCCGCCACGCTCGCGGCCGCCGAACCGCAGATCGCCGCGGACGTGCTGCGTGAGGCCGGTCTGGTCGCGGCGGACGAGAAGCTCACCGGACCCGGCTACCGCATCGTCCTCAACACCGGTGCCGGCGCCGGGCAGACCGTCTTCCACGCGCACGCCCACGTCCTGGGCGGACGCGGGATGCAGTGGCCCCCCGGCTGAGAGCCGTCCCCTACGGACCGTGCCGGGGCGGGCGCTCCCGCATCTCGGCGCCGCCGGCGGGTCCCCGGACCCCGGCTGACGCCGCCCGCGCCCGCGCGCCCCGCGGGGTGGACGCACCGGCGCCCGATCCGACCCGATCCGACGAACGACCCCGGAAGCGACCGTGTCCGTAAGAGAACTCGTGGTCCTCGGCACCGCCAGCCAGGTCCCCACCCGCCACCGCAACCACAACGGCTATCTGCTGCGGTGGGACGGTGAGGGCATCCTCTTCGACCCGGGCGAGGGGACGCAGCGCCAGATGCTGCGGGCGGGCGTGGCCGCGCACGACATCGACCGGATCTGCGTCACCCACTTCCACGGCGACCACGCGCTGGGCCTCGCCGGTGTGATCCAGCGCATCAACCTCGACCAGGTCCCGCACCCCGTCACCGCCCACTTCCCGGCGAGCGGGCAGCACTTCTTCGACCGGCTGCGGTATTCGACCGCCTACCGCGAGTCCGTCGAACTGGCGGAGGTCCCCGTGGCCGCCGACGGAGTCCTCGCCACCACGGCGGCGTACACCCTCGACAGCCGCCGGCTCTCGCACCCGGTGGAGTCCTTCGGTTACCGCCTCACCGAACCCGACCGGCGGCGCATGCTCCCCGGGAAGCTGGCCGAGCACGGCATCGCGGGACCGGACGTGGGACGCATCCAGCGGGACGGAGTCCTGCGCGGGATCCGGCTGGAGGACGTCTCGGAGGAGCGGCGCGGACAGCGCTTCGCCTTCGTCATGGACACGCGGCTCTGCGACGGCGCGTTCGCGCTGGCGGAGGAATGCGACATGCTGGTCATCGAGTCGACCTTCCTCGACGAGGACGGCCGGCTCGCCGCCGACCACGGGCACCTCACCGCGGGGCAGGCGGCGCGCGTCGCGAAGGAGTCGGGCGTACGGCACCTCGTGCTCACCCACTTCTCGCAGCGCTACAGCGACCCCGACGTCTTCGAACAACAGGCCAGGGCGGCCGGATTCGAAGGCGGACTGACCATCGCCCAGGACCTGATCAGGGTTCCCGTACCCACCCGCCACCAGTAACGAGATCACCGTGCACCTCCCCAAAGCAGAGCTCCACCTCCACATCGAGGGGACCCTCGAACCCGAGCTGGCCTTCGCGCTCGCGGCGCGCAACGGCGTGGACCTCCCCTACGCGGACACCGAAGAGCTGCGCACCGCCTACTCCTTCGACGACCTGCAGAGCTTCCTCGACCTCTACTACGCGCTCATGGCGGTCCTGCGCACCGAGGAGGACTTCGCCGAACTGGCCGACGCCTACCTCGCCCGCGCCGCCGCGCAGGGCGTCCGGCACGCGGAGATCTTCTTCGACCCGCAGGCCCACACCGACCGGGGCGTGCCGATCGGGACCGTCGTCGAGGGGCTCGGGCGGGCGCTGGACGGGAGCGAGGAGAAGCACGGCGTCTCCACGCAGCTGATCATGTGCTTCCTGCGCGACAAGTCCGCCGCGTCGGCGCTGGAGACCCTGGAGGCCGCGAAGCCGTACCTCCACCGCATCAGCGCCGTCGGCCTCGACTCGGCCGAGGCCGGCCACCCGCCGTCCAAGTTCCGCGAGGTGTACGAGGCGGCCGGGGCCCTCGGGCTGCGCAAGGTCGCACACGCCGGCGAGGAGGGCCCGCCCGCCTACATCCGCGAGGCCCTGGACGTCCTGGGCGTCGAGCGCATCGACCACGGACTGCGCGCGATGGAGGACCCGGACCTGGTGAAGCGGCTGGTCGCCGACCGGGTGCCCCTCACGCTCTGCCCGCTGTCCAACGTGCGGCTGCGCGCCGTCGACGTACTGGAGGAGCACCCGCTGCCGGCCATGATGGCCGCCGGACTGCTCTGCACGGTGAACTCCGACGACCCTGCCTACTTCGGCGGTTACGCCGGGGACACCTTCCACGCCGTCCACGAGGCGCTCGGCCTCGACCGCGAACAACTGCGCGCCCTGGCCCGCAACTCCTTCGAAGCGGCCTTCCTCGACCACGACGAGGAGCGCAGGGCGCGCTACCTCTCCGAGGTCGAGGCGTACGCGTTCGACTGACCGGCCGAACCGGCGGGGCCGGCGGTCCGGATCGCGCTGCGGACCAGCCGCCTCCGCCGGAGACCGGGAGCGCTGATCTCCGTGACCGCCTGCTCCGGCGCACCCAGTTTGGGCACGGCGCCGGACAGGCTGCCGGTCGTGGCGGCGAGGAGCGCGGCGGGCGCGCCACCCCGGCGCCGCACCGAACCGGGCACCAGCGGGCGTCCGCCGGTGTGCAGGGCGACGGCGGTGACCGGGGCGGCGACCAGGAGGGTGGTCGCGCCGAGGATCAGGCCCATCACGGCGTAGCCCGCCTGCTCGGAGAGCACGCTCCCCAGGACGGGGCCGCAGGCCACGCCCACGGACGACGCCGAGCCCGCGAGGACGGCCCAGCGGCCGCGCACGTCCAGTGAGGCGGCCAGACCGATCAGGTAGGACAGGACCACCGGGTAGAAGGTGTTCCACACGACCTCACCGGTCGCGAACGACCCGAGGCCGTCGGCCGACGAACTGAGCACGATGCTGCCCGCGATGACCATCGTGCCCAGGCCGATCGGTACGGCCCGCCCGAGCCGGGCGCCCAGCACGCCCGCGCCCATGACGCCGAGCAGGCCCGCGCCGAGCGCCGCGGCGAACACGGCGCCGACGGTCACCTCGGAGAGCCCGGCCTGACCGACGCCGATACGGCTGCTGACGCCCCAGAGGGCGTTCTGCGCCATGGACCAGACGAGCATCCCGCCCGCCAGCACCAGACCGGAGCGGCGGTGCGGCAGCCGCCCCTGGGCGGGTGAGGCCGCACCCGCGGGCACGGGGCCGCCGAGCCGGGACGTGGCGGGCCACACGAGCAGGGCTACCAGCGCGATCGACGCGAACGGCAGCCTGTGGCCGCCACCGAGGTGAGGGATCGTCAGGTAGAGGGCGCCCGCCGTCGCCGAGACGCTGAGCAGTCCGAGCGACGACGTCCGGTGCGGGTCGCTCTGCGCCGCGATGCCCGACGCCGCCACGGCGGTCGCCGTGCCGGAGCCGAATCCGCCGATCACCGCACCGAGGACGACCAGCGGCACCGAGGTGGTCAGCGCCGCGCAGCCGTAGCCGAGCCCGGCGAGCACCAGGCCGGCCCGTGCCGGTCCGCGCGATCCGTACCGCTCGACGCGTCCGGCCAGCGTGAAGCCAGCAGAGGCGGAGCTGAGCAGAAGGGCGCTGCCGACCAGGCCTGCCTGGGCCGGACTCAGCCCCAGGCAGGTGCTGAGGCGGCCGACGATGGTGGGGAGCAGATAGGCGGCGAGGTAACCGGCGGTGAACACGGCCACCAGGGGCCACGCGGCGCGAGGGCGCGAGGACATGGGCGTTCCTGAAGACATGCCGAAGAAGGCAGAAAGGCAGGGGAGGGCGGAGCGGGGTGGAGCAGGGGAGGGCGGGGCACAGAAAAAGGGGGGGAGGGTAAAACGAGAGAAAGCGGGGGAAAGCGGGAGAAGGGGCACTCGTCGTCAACTGTCCCGAACGGTGCTCGCGGGCCAATTTGTATCAAGCACGCACCGGCGACGGAAAGTCGGCTCGATGTGATCTGGGTCACTCTTGCGTTTATGCACGGAGAAGCCGGGTAACAGCGCATGTTTATGCAGGTGGGGGCGAGTATGCGCGGACCGGCGCGTGCGCTCCGGACGGCGGAGCCGATCCGGCAGACTGACCGGATCTCGCACTGATCAGATCCGCCACGGCCGGGAGCGCAAGGTGAGTACACGTAATCCAGGCATCGACCCGCTGCTCGGGCTGCGCGCCCCCCAGGACCCCGCATGCGACGTCTTCCTGACGGGCACGGTCTTCCTGGACATCATCTTCACCGGCCTGGACAGCGCTCCGGTGCGCGGGACCGAGTCCTGGGCGCGGGGGATGGGATCCAGCCCCGGCGGCGTCGCCAACATGGCCACCGCGCTCGCCCGGCTGGGCCTGCGCACGTCCCTGGCCGCCGCGTTCGGCGACGACCACTACGGCGAGTACTGCTGGGACGCCCTCGAACAGGGTGAGCACATCGACCTGTCCATGTCCCGCACGGTCCCCGGCTGGCACTCGCCCGTCACCGTCTCCATGGCGTACGAGGGCGAACGCACGATGGTCTCGCACGGCCACGAGGCCCCGGACCCCGGCCCGTCGGCGGTGCCCGGCCGCACACTGCCCTCCTGCCCGCCGCGCGCACGCGCCGCGATCGCCTCGCTCACTCCGGGCCGCAGCGAGCCCTGGGTGGCCGACGCGGCCCGCAACGGCGCGACGCTCTTCGCCGACGTCGGCTGGGACGAGTCCGGCCGCTGGGACCTGGACGCGCTGCCCGATCTCGGCCACTGCCTGGCCTTCCTCCCCAACGCCGAGGAGGCGATGCGCTACACGCGCACCGACTGCCCCCGCGCCGCCGCCCACGCCCTGGCCGAACGGGTCCCCCTCGCCGTGGTCACCCTGGGGGCCGACGGCGCCTACGCGGTGGACGGGGCGACCGGGACGGCCGCCTCGGTGCCCGCCATCGACGTCGAGGCGCTCGACCCCACGGGGGCCGGTGACGTCTTCGTCGCCGGCTTCGTCACCGGGACCCTGGCCGGCTGGCCGCTCGCCGACCGCCTCGCCTTCGCCGGACTGACCGCGGCCCTCTCGGTGCAGGAGTTCGGCGGTTCCCTCTCGGCCCCCGGATGGGCGGAGGTCGCCGCCTGGTGGCAGCAGGTGCGCACCTTCGCCGAACAGGACCCGGCCGCACTGGAGCGTTACGCCTTCCTGGAGGATCTGCTGCCCGCGACGAGCAGGGCGTGGCCGCTGCGCCGGGCCGTTCCGACCATCGGGTTCCGTCAGTGACGGGCAGATGATCACTCGGTAAATCTCTCGGCGCCGGGGGAGCCAGGTCGTACGCTGGTAGTCCAGAGGCCGTCGAGCAGCGACGGCCCTGCAACGGGAGGTATGCGCAGGCCCGAGGGCCGGCCCATGACTCAGTCACCTACACAGCCGCAGGCGACGGCCCGGATCAGCATTCCGGCCGCACACCCCATGGTGATGCTCCTGGGGTCGGGCGATTCCCTGCTGCGCGTGATCGAAACGGCGTTCCCGGCCGCCGACATCCATGTCCGGGGCAACGAGATCAGTGCGTCTGGGGGCGCGGCGGACGTCGCGCTGATCCAGCGCCTTTTCGACGAGATGGTGCTGGTGCTGCGCACCGGGCAGCCGATGACGGAGGACGCTGTGGAACGCTCGATCGCCATGCTCAGGGCGAGCGGAAACGGCGAAGGGGACGGCACCGAGACCCCCGCGGAGGTGCTCACCCAGAACATCCTCTCCAACCGCGGACGCACCATCCGCCCCAAGACGCTCAACCAGAAGCGCTATGTCGACGCGATCGACAAGCACACCATCGTCTTCGGGATCGGCCCCGCCGGTACGGGCAAGACCTACCTCGCCATGGCGAAGGCGGTCCAGGCCCTGCAGTCCAAGCAGGTCAGCCGGATCATCCTGACCAGGCCCGCGGTCGAGGCGGGGGAGCGGCTGGGATTCCTGCCCGGCACGCTCTTCGACAAGATCGACCCGTATCTGCGTCCGCTCTACGACGCCCTGCACGACATGCTCGACCCCGACTCGATCCCCCGGCTCATGGCCGCGGGCACGATCGAGGTGGCGCCGCTGGCCTACATGCGCGGCCGGACGCTCAATGATGCTTTTATCATCCTGGACGAGGCGCAGAACACCAGCGCCGAGCAGATGAAGATGTTCCTCACCCGGCTCGGGTTCGACTCGAAGATCGTCATCACCGGTGACGTCACCCAGGTCGACCTGCCGAGCGGCACCAAGAGCGGCCTGCGTCAGGTGCAGGAGATCCTGGACGGTGTGGAGGACGTGCACTTCTCCCGGCTCACCTCGCAGGATGTCGTCCGGCACAAGCTCGTCGGCCGTATCGTCGACGCGTACGAGAAGTACGACAACGCAGAGGGCCGCACGGGCCGCAACGGGAAGTAGTCGCAGCGCACCATGTCGATCGACGTCAACAACGAGTCCGGAACCGAGGTCGACGAGCAGGCGATCCTCGACATCGCCCGCTACGCCCTCGCCCGGATGCGGATCCATCCGCTGTCCGAACTCTCGGTGATCGTGGTGGACACCGCCGCCATGGAGCAGCTCCACATCCAGTGGATGGACCTCCCGGGCCCGACGGATGTCATGTCCTTCCCGATGGACGAACTCCGCCCGCCGGCCAAGGACGACGAGGAGCCCCCGCAGGGGCTCCTCGGTGACATCGTGCTGTGCCCCGAGGTCGCCAAGAAGCAGGGCGAGGACGCCGAGACGCGGCACTCGATGGACGAGGAGCTGCAACTGCTCACCGTCCACGGGGTGCTGCACCTCCTCGGGTACGACCACGAGGAGCCCGACGAGAAGGCCGAGATGTTCGGCCTGCAGGCGGCGATCGTCGACGGCTGGCGCGGCGAGCGCGGTCTGACCGGCCCGTCCCCCGCCCCCACCGTCTCGTGAGCCTCCCCCTCGTCGCGGGCGCGGTCCTGCTGGTCGTCGTCGGGTGGCTCGCCGCGTGCGCCGAGGCCGGCATCGCGCGGACGTCCAGCTTCCGGGCGGCCGAGGCCGTGCGCGCCGGGCGGCGCGGCAGCGCCAAACTCGCGCAGGTCGCCGCCGACCCGACCCGCTATCTCAACGTGGCGCTGCTCGTGCGCGTCGCCTGCGAGACGTCGGCCGGCGTGCTGGTGACCTACGCCTGCCTCCAGGAACTCACCGAGACCTGGCAGGCACTCGCCCTCGCGGTGGGGATCATGGTCCTCGTCAACTACGTCGCCATCGGGGTCTCGCCGCGCACCATCGGCCGTCAGCACCCGCTGAACACCGCGACGGCCGCGGCCTACGCACTGTTGCCCCTGGCCAGGATCATGGGGCCGATCCCCCAGCTGCTGATCCTCCTGGGCAACGCGCTGACCCCGGGCAAGGGCTTCCGCAAGGGCCCCTTCGCCAGTGAGGCCGAACTGCGCGCCATGGTCGACCTCGCCGAGCAGGAGTCGCTCATCGAGGACGACGAACGCCGCATGGTGCACTCGGTCTTCGAACTCGGGGACACCCTCGTGCGCGAGGTGATGGTGCCCCGCACCGACCTCGTCTGCATCGAGCGGTACAAGACGGTCCGGCAGGCGCTCACCCTGGCGCTGCGCTCCGGCTTCTCCCGCATCCCGGTCACCGGGGAGAACGAGGACGACATCGTCGGCGTCGTCTACCTGAAGGACCTGGTCCGCAAGACGCACATCAACCGGGAGGCGGAGGCGGACCTGGTCTCCACGGCGATGCGCCCCGCCGCGTTCGTCCCCGACACGAAGAACGCCGGAGACCTCCTGCGTGAGATGCAGCAGGACCGCAGCCACGTCGCCGTCGTCATCGACGAGTACGGCGGCACGGCCGGCATCGTCACCATCGAGGACATCCTGGAGGAGATCGTCGGCGAGATCACCGATGAGTACGACCGTGAACTCCCGCCGGTCCAGGAGCTGGAGAACGGCTGCTTCCGCGTGACCGCCCGGCTCGACATCGGCGACCTGGGCGAACTCTTCGGCCTCGACGCCTACGACGACGAGGACGTGGAGACGGTCGGCGGTCTGCTGGCGAAGGCGCTCGGACGGGTCCCGATCTCCGGGGCCTCCTCGATCGTCGACCTCCCCGACGGACGGAAGCTCCGCCTCACCGCGGAGTCCCCGGCGGGCCGCCGGAACAAGATCGTCACGGTGCTGGTGGAGCCGGAGGGAAGCGAGGCGGCATGACCCCCCAGGAACTGCGCGGTTTCTGCCTGGAGTTCAACGCGAGCACGGAGGAGTTCCCCTTCGGCCCGGAGGCCTCCGTCTTCAAGGTCCTGGGAAAGATGTTCGCGCTCAGTGTCCTGGACGCCTCACCGCTGCTGGTGAGCCTGAAGTGTGATCCGGACGAGGCCCTGCGGCTCCGCAAGGAGTACACGGCGATCGTCCCCGGATGGCACCTGAACAAGCGGCACTGGAACACGGTGTCGGTCTCCGAGCTCCCGGCCCGCATGGTCCGCGAGCTCGTGGAGGACAGCTACGACCTCGTGGTGGCCGGCCTGCCGAAGGCGGAACGGCTGCGCCTGGACCGGCCGTAGCGCCGTGACGGAACACACCCCCGTCGCGGCGGGGGCACCTGCCCGCTCCGTATGCTCGGCACATGACCGACACCACCGACCTCGGCCCCGAGGACCGCAAGATCGTCACGCTGGCACGCAGCGTCCGCGCCCGGAACGGAGTGCCGGAGGGCGCGGCGGTCCGGGACGAGACCGGGCGTACCTACGCCGCGGGCACCGTGGCCCTGGACTCGCTGAAGCTCAGCGCGCTGCAGACCGCCGTCGCGATGGCGGTGGCCAGCGGTGCCACGTCGCTGGAGGCGGCGGCCGTGGTCTCCGGGGCGGAGGCCGTGTCCGACGCGGACCGCGCCGCCGTGCGCGACCTGGGCGGGCCCCGGACCCCCGTGCTGCTCGCCGCCCCGGACGGCACGCTCCGCTCCGCCGTCGCGGCGGGCTGATTCGGGGCCGTCGCGCCCTGCTGTGCATCGTCGCCGCCGGGATCGGGGAGAATGGGCGCCATGAGCGCTCGACCGAACACAGAAGCCGCTGCCCAGCAGGCTGAGAACACCGCCCCCCACCGGGCCGGCTTCGCCTGCTTCGTGGGGCGCCCCAACGCGGGCAAGTCCACCCTCACGAACGCTCTGGTCGGTCAGAAGGTGGCGATCACCTCCAACCGCCCCCAGACCACCCGGCACACGGTGCGGGGCATCGTGCACCGCGACGACGCCCAGCTGATCCTGGTGGACACGCCCGGCCTCCACAAGCCGCGGACCCTGCTCGGGGAGCGGCTGAACGACGTCGTGCGGACCACCTGGGCCGAGGTCGACGTCATCGGCTTCTGCCTGCCCGCCGACCAGAAGCTCGGCCCCGGCGACAAGTTCATCGTCAAGGAACTCGCCGCGATCAAGAAGACCCCGAAGATCGCGATCATCACCAAGACCGACCTCGTCGAGTCCAAGGCGCTCGCCGAGCAGCTGCTCGCCGTCTCCGCGCTGGCCGACGAGCTCGGTTTCGAGTGGGCCGAGATCATTCCGGTCTCCGCGGTCAAGGACCAGCAGGTGGACCTGCTCGCCGATCTCATCGCCCCGCTGCTCCCCGAGAGCCCGCCGCTCTACCCGGAGGGCGACCTCACCGACGAGCCCGAGATGGTCATGGTCGCGGAGCTCATCCGCGAGGCCGCGCTGGAAGGCGTCCGGGACGAACTGCCGCACTCCATCGCGGTCGTCGTCGAGGAGATGCTGCCCCGCGAGGACCGTCCGGCGGACAAGCCGCTGCTGGACATCCACGCGAACGTCTACATCGAGCGCCCCAGCCAGAAGGGCATCATCATCGGCCCGAAGGGCAAGCGGCTCAAGGACGTCGGCACGAAGTCGCGCAAGCACATCGAGGCCCTGCTCGGCACCCCGGTCTTCCTGGACCTGCACGTGAAGGTCGCGAAGGACTGGCAGCGCGATCCGAAGCAGCTGCGCAAGCTGGGATTCTGACGGCCACCGGGTCCGGCCGCGCGGCGTGCTGCGGCGGACCCGGGGCTACGCCCCTTCTTTGAGGACCCGGGAGATCAGCGCCCGCTGCTCCTGGGTGAGCCGCGGGTCCGCACAGTCGACCGTCCGGTCGCCGACCGTGATCCTGTAGCGGAACCCGTCCGGGACGCCCGCGGGAGGCCCGCCCCGGCCGGCGCCGAGTGCCGCCTCGGCCAGCGCTTCCCATTCCGCGGCGTCCGCCCGTCCCGAGGTCTCGACCTCGCCGTCACGGGGGATGCTGGCGAACCCGCCGGTGCGGCTGACCCGAATGCGCATGCGTGACGGCTCCTGTCTGGCCCGCTCGGACGGCCCGCCTGGAATCTACCCGGTCACCTGGTCGGCACGCCCACCTCCGACCAGGCCTTGAGCACCGCGTCCGCCTCGTCGCCCTCCCCGAACCTGTGCTGGGCTGCCGCGACGGTCAGCTTGGCGAATTCCGTGAAGGACGCGTCCTGGGTCAGTTCGCCGCCCGTCAGCACGTCGAACCAGATGCGGCCGGCCCGCTCCCAGGCGTTGCCCCCGAGCGCCGTGGCCAGCAGGTAGAAGGCCCGGTTGGGGATGCCGGAGTTGATGTGCACCCCGCCGTTGTCCTCGTCCGTCTCGACGTAGTCGTCCATCGAGGCGGGCTGCGGGTCCTTGCCGAGCACGTCGTCGTCGTACGCGGTACCCGGAGCCTTCATGGAGCGCAGCGCGACGCCGCTGACCCGGGGGGCGAGCAGCCCGGCGCCGATCAGCCAGTCGCCCTGGTCGGCGCTCTGGCCCAGCGAGTACTGCTTGACCAGGGAGCCGAAGACGTCCGACACCGACTCGTTGAGCGCGCCCGACTGGCCCTCGTACGCCAGGTTGGCCGTGTACTGGGTCAGTCCGTGCGCCAGCTCGTGGGCGATCACGTCGATGGCGAGGGTGAAGTCGAGGAAGATCTCGCCGTCGCCGTCCCCGAAGACCATCTGCTCGCCGTCGAAGAACGCGTTGTTGTACTTCTCGTCGTAGTGGACGGAGCCGATGAGCGGCAGCCCCCGGCCGTCGATCGAGCTGCGGCCGTACTCCGAGAGCAGCAGGTCGAAGGTCGCGCCGAGTCCCGCGTAGGCGCGGTTGACGCTGGCGTCCCGGGTGGGCTCCTCGCCCTCGTCGCGGACCTTGACGCCCGGCAGGTCCGTCCCGTGACGGCAGTCGTGGAGGGTGCGGTGCGGCTTGGTGGGGACCGGGTCCGAGGTGCCGGCGGCCCCCGGGGTCCAGGCCAGCGCCGTCACCCGGCGGTGGTGGCGGCGGGCCCCGTCGGCCTCCAGGGTGCGGCGGGCGGGACCGGCCAGGACCGGATCGTCGGCCTGGGCCAGCTTGTCGAGGAGGTGGGGCGGAACGATGGTGCAGAAGACGGGCCGGAGCCCGATGTTCGGTCGAGGCTGCATACGAATGACTGTGGCACTGAGTCACCACTCTGTCACTGGTTGCGACTGTGATTGACGAAATGGAGTGATGTATCACCGTTCAGCCTTTACAAGCCGCCGATCCCGCATACTGATACGGACCGACGCATCAGGCGTCCCTCGGTTAGTGTTGCCGCATCATGCGTTCATGGCTGCTCCTTCTTAGCTGCCGCGGCGAGGGCCTGTAGTCGTAGGCCGGCTCCCTCCCCGCGGAGTTCGCTGTTGCAGCGACACAGTCGGCCGCCCCTGCTGGACCTCAGAGGAGCCGTACGCCATGACCCCCGCGAACACCCGTGTGCACGCCGACGCCGCAGCCACTCCCGTCGGCCGCCCCACCCCGGTCACCAACGCGAAGCAGCCGCAGAAGCCGTCCGGGATGCCGGTCCACAAGTACCGCGGGTACGACGCCGTGGACATCTC
This sequence comes from Streptomyces sp. NPDC001822, assembly GCF_042892135.1. Lineage (NCBI taxonomy): Bacteria > Bacillati > Actinomycetota > Actinomycetes > Kitasatosporales > Streptomycetaceae > Streptomyces > Streptomyces sp. NPDC001822. The sequence continues at coordinate 46,222 of NZ_JBIATW010000015.1, read as the reverse complement.
CGACCGCACCTGGCCCGACAACCGCATCACGCGGGCGCCCCGCTGGCTGTCGACCGACCTGCGCGACGGCAACCAGGCCCTGATCGACCCCATGTCGCCGGCCCGCAAGCGTGAGATGTTCGACCTGCTCGTACGCATGGGCTACAAGGAGATCGAGGTCGGCTTCCCGGCCTCCGGCGAGACCGACTTCGCCTTCGTGCGCTCCATCATCGAAGAGGGCGCGATCCCGGAGGACGTGACGATCTCCGTCCTGACGCAGGCGCGCGAGGAACTGATCGAGCGCACCGTCGAATCGCTGCGCGGAGCCCGCCGGGCGACCGTCCACCTGTACAACGCCACCGCCCCCACCTTCCGCCGCGTGGTCTTCCGCGGTTCGAAGGAGGAGGTCAAGCAGATCGCCGTGGACGGCACCCGCCTGGTCATGGAGTACGCGGACAAGATCCTGGGCGACGAGACGGTCTTCGGCTACCAGTACAGCCCGGAGATCTTCACCGACACCGAGCTGGACTTCGCCCTGGAGGTCTGCGAGGCCGTCTGCGACGTGTGGCAGCCGGAGGAGGGGCGCGAGATCATCCTCAACCTGCCCGCCACGGTGGAGCGTTCGACGCCGTCCACCCACGCCGACCGCTTCGAGTGGATGTCGCGCAACCTGACGCGCCGCCCGTACGTCTGCCTGTCGGTCCACCCGCACAACGACCGCGGCACGGCCGTCGCCGCCGCCGAACTGGCGATCATGGCGGGTGCCGACCGCATCGAGGGCTGCCTGTTCGGCCAGGGCGAGCGCACCGGCAACGTCGACCTGGTCACCCTGGGCATGAACCTGTTCTCGCAGGGCATCGACCCCCAGATCGACTTCTCGCAGATCGACGAGATCCGCCGCACCAGCGAGTACTGCAACCAGATGGAGGTCCACCCGCGCCACCCCTACGCGGGCGACCTGGTCTACACGTCCTTCTCCGGCTCCCACCAGGACGCCATCAAGAAGGGCTTCGACGCCATGGAGGCCGACGCGGCCGCCCGGGGCGTGACCGTCGACGACATCGAGTGGGCCGTGCCCTACCTGCCGATCGACCCGAAGGACGTCGGCCGCTCCTACGAGGCCGTCATCCGCGTCAACTCGCAGTCCGGCAAGGGCGGCATCGCCTACGTCCTGAAGAACGACCACAAGCTGGACCTGCCGCGGCGGATGCAGATCGAGTTCTCCCGGATCATTCAGGCCAAGACCGACGCCGAGGGCGGCGAGGTCACACCGGCGGAGATCTGGTCGGCGTTCGCGGACGAGTACCTGCCGAACCCCGAGAACGCCTGGGGGCGCGTGCAGATCCGGTCCGGCCAGACGACGACCGGTTCCGACGGGCAGGACACCATCACGGTCGAGGCCACGGTCGACGGCGCGGACACGGTGCTGACCGGCACGGGCAACGGCCCGATCTCCGCGTTCTTCGGAGCGCTGCAGGCCATCGGGATCGACGCGCGCCTGCTGGACTACACCGAGCACACGATGAGCGAGGGCGCGAGCGCGCAGGCGGCCTCCTACATCGAGTGCGCGATCGACGGCAAGGTGCTGTGGGGTATCGGAATCGACGCCAACACCACGCGCGCGTCGCTGAAGGCGGTCGTCTCGGCGGTCAACCGGTCGGCCCGCTGACGTCGTCGCACGGCATACCGGACAGACACCCGCAAGGGTCTCGAACCATGCGGCCCCGGAGCCCCGTTCACCCGTCGAGGGTGGGCGGGGTTCGGCCATCTCCGGGGGTTGGGACGTCCGGAATGCTGACGTCACATCACGCATGTGGCTAACATCACGTCCAGCGCGGCAATGTTGCCGTGGGGTTACGGAGGTGTGCGACGTGCGGACAGCCAAAGGACAACGCGCCACAGGACTGCGTATCTGCGGCAGCCGCACCGTCTGGGAAACCGTCGGCGACGGCGAGTTCTTCTGCCCCGGCTGCGGGGGCGACCGCAACTACCGCCGCCTCACCGGACGCCACCGCCTGACCGTCCTCGGTCTGCCGCTGCTCGCCCGGGGCACCGCGGGCCCCGTCGTCGAGTGCGCCGCCTGCGGGACGCACTTCGGGACCGACGTCCTGGACCACCCCACCACCACGCGCTTCTCCGCGATGCTCCGGGAGGCCGTGCACACCGTCACGCTCGCCGTGCTGGCCGCCGGCGGCACCACCTCCCGCACGGTCCTGGAGGCCGCGGCGGCCACGGTCCGCGAGGCCGGACTCGACGACTGCACCCAGGAGCAGCTCTTCACCATCGTCGAGGTGCTCGCCGCCGAGACCGGGTCCGGCGGCGCCGGTCCGGCGGCGGAGGCGTGCGGGGCGGCCCTCGCCATCGAGCTGCACGAGGCACTGAAGCCCCTCGCGCCGCACCTGGCGACGACGGGCCGGGAAGCCGTCCTGCTCCAGGGCGCCAGGATCGCGCTCGCGGACGGGGCGTACAACCAGGCGGAGCGCGAGGTGCTCACCACCGTGGGCAGCGCTCTGCGGCTCTGTCCGGCCGACACGGCTGCCCTGCTCGCGGCGGCCGCCCGTACGCCCTCCTAGGGCCTCCTGGGGGCCCTCGCGGCACGTGCCGCACTCCTGGCTCCGGGAACCCTCTGCCCGGTGGGTGCTCCCGTGGGCGACAATGGGCGCATGAGCTTGTTCCGGGACGACGGCGTCGTGCTGCGCACGCAGAAGCTGGGCGAGGCCGACCGGATCATCACGATCCTGACCCGCGGCCACGGCCGGGTGCGCGCCGTGGCTCGCGGGGTGCGCCGCACCAAGTCCAAGTTCGGGGCGCGGCTCGAACCCTTCTCCCACGTGGACGTGCAGTTCTTCGCCCGTGGCAGCGAGCTGATCGGCCGCGGCCTCCCGCTGTGCACCCAGAGCGAGACCATCGCTCCGTACGGTGGCGGGATCGTCTCCGACTACGCCCGCTACACCGCCGGTACCGCCATGCTGGAGACCGCCGAGCGGTTCACCGACCACGAGGGTGAGCCCGCCGTGCAGCAGTACCTGCTGCTCGTCGGCGGCCTGCGCACCCTCGCGCGCGGCGAGCACGCGCCGAACCTGATCCTGGACGCGTTCCTGCTGCGCTCCCTCGCCGTCAACGGCTACGCCCCCAGCTTCGACGCCTGCGCCAGGTGCGGAATGCCCGGACCGAACCGGTTCTTCTCCGTCGCGGCAGGCGGCGTCATATGCGCCGACTGCCGCGTACCCGGCAGCGTCGTACCCTCGGCGGAGGCCGTCGAACTGCTGAGCGCGTTGCTCACCGGTGACTGGGAGACGGCGGACGCGTGCGAGGCGCGTCATGTCAGGGAGGGGAGCGGACTCGTGTCCGCCTACCTGCACTGGCATCTGGAGCGCGGTCTGCGCTCGCTGCGGTACGTGGAAAAGTGACACAGGGAGACGAGAGAAGCCCATGGCAGTACGCGGGATGCTCGGCGGCCGTAACCGGCGTGAGTACAAGGACCCCGAGCCGCACCCCTCCGGCGCCACCCCGCCGAAGATCCCCGGCGAGCTCGTGCCCAAGCACGTGGCCGTCGTGATGGACGGGAACGGCCGCTGGGCCAAGGAGCGGGGACTCCCGCGCACCGAGGGCCACAAGGTCGGCGAAGGCGTCGTCCTGGACGTCCTCAAGGGCTGCATCGAGATGGGCGTCAAGAACCTCTCGCTGTACGCCTTCTCCACGGAGAACTGGAAGCGCTCGCCGGACGAGGTGAAGTTCCTCATGAACTTCAACCGCGACGTCATCCGCCGCCGCCGCGACGAGATGGACGAGCTCGGCATCCGCATCCGCTGGGTCGGCCGCATGCCCAAGCTGTGGAAGTCCGTCGTCGAGGAGCTCCAGGTCGCCCAGGAGCAGACGAAGGACAACGACAGGATGACGCTGTACTTCTGCGTCAACTACGGCGGCCGGGCCGAGATCGCCGACGCGGCGCAGCGCATCGCCCAGGACGTCGCGGCCGGGAAGCTCGATCCCTCGAAGGTCAACGAGAAGACGTTCCAGAAGTACCTCTACTACCCGGACATGCCGGACGTGGACCTCTTCGTGCGCCCCAGCGGTGAGCAGCGCACGTCCAACTACCTGATCTGGCAGAGCGCGTACGCCGAGATGGTCTTCCAGGACGTCCTGTGGCCGGACTTCGACCGCCGCGACCTGTGGCGCGCCTGCTTCGAGTTCGCCAAGCGCGACCGGCGCTTCGGAGGCGCCGAGGAGATCACCGCGGGCTGAGACGGCACGGCGCGGGCCCCGGTGACGGGGCCCGCGCCGGACTCAGTCCTCGTCGGGGGTGCGGTTCGCGCAGTCCGCGCAGGTCCCGAAGATCTCCACCGTGTGGGCCACGTTCACGTAGCCGTGCTGCGAGGCGATGGTCTCGGCCCACTGCTCCACCGCCGGGCCCTCGACCTCGACGGCCTTCCCGCAGACGCGGCACACCAGGTGGTGGTGGTGGTCGCCCGTCGAGCAGCGCCGGTAGACGGCCTCGCCGTCCGTGGTGCGCAGGACGTCGACCTCACCGGCGTCGGCGAGGGACTGCAGGGTGCGGTAGACCGTGGTCAGCCCCACCGAGTCGCCCCGGTGCTTGAGCACGTCGTGCAGGTCCTGGGCGCTGCGGAACTCGTCGACCTCGTCGAGCGCCGCCGCGACCGCCGCCCGCTGCCGGGTGGACCGGCCGCGCACCGGAGCCGCGTTCGTGCCACTGATCGGCGCCGTCGCCACAGCTGCCTCCTCGTGTCGCCCGTGCGTGTGTCGGGCCATTGTGCCAGCCCGCCCCGTCGCCACGGTCACACCTGCACGTCGTCCTTGGCCGGGCGGGCCGCCGGTACTTCAAGGGTGCACCGGGCCGCCTCGGCCTCGCTTCCCCGCGCACGCCTGCGTGCCAGCGGCGTGGCGAGCGCGGTGAGCAGGACGAAGGCGGCGATGGCCATCAGGACGATCGTCGCGCCCGGCGGCACGTCCTCGTAGTACGAGGTCACGGTGCCTGCCAGGGTGACGGCCGTCCCGATGACGACGGACAGCACGAACGTCACCTTGAAGGACTTCGTGATCTGCTGGGCGGCGGCGACCGGCACCACCATGAGGGCGCTGACCAGCAGCAGGCCGACGACCCGCATCGCCACGGTGACGGTGATCGCGGCGGTCACCGCGACCAGCAGGTTGAGCGCGCGCACCGGCAGACCGCTCACCCGGGCGAACTCCTCGTCCTGGCTGACGGCGAACAGCTGGCGCCGCAGCCCCACCGTCACGAGCACCACGAAGGCGGCGAGCGCCACGATCGCGGTGACGTCCTCCTCGGAGACCGTCGACAGGGAGCCGAAGAGGAACGACGTCAGATTGGCGTTGGAGCCGGTGTCCGAGAGGTTGATCAGCATCACGCCGCCCGCCATGCCGCCGTAGAACAGCATGGCCAGCGCGATGTCGCCGCGGGTGCGGCCGTACCAGCGGATCAGCTCCATCACGACCGAGCCGGCCACGGCCACGAGCGTCGCCGTCCAGACGGGGCTGACGGAGAGCAGGAAGCCGAGGCCCACACCGGTCAGTGCGACGTGCCCGATGCCGTCGCCCATCAGGGCCTGACGGCGCTGGACGAGGTAGATGCCGATGGCGGGCGCGGTGATGCCGACCAGGACGGCGGCGAGCAGGGCCCGCTGCATGAAGGGAGGGTTCAGGAATTCCAGCATGATCAGGTCAGCAGTCCCGTCCGGACGGGCTCGGAGGCCGCGTGGGGGTGTACGTGGTCGTGGCCGGGAAGGGCGTGCTGGCCCATGGCCTCGGGGGGCGGGCCGTCGTGCATGACGCAGCCGTCGCGCAGGACGATCGCCCGGTCGATCAGAGGCTCCAGGGCCCCGAGCTCGTGCAGGACGAGCAGCACCGTGGCTCCGCCCGCGACCTGCTCGCGCAGCGTCGTGGCGAGGATCTCCTGGCTGACGAGGTCGACGCCGGCCATCGGCTCGTCCATGATCAGCACCTCGGGCTCGGAGGCGAGCGCACGGGCGATCAGGACGCGCTGGTGCTGGCCGCCGGAGAGGGCGTTCACCGAGTCCCCGGCACGGTCCGCGAGGCCGACGAGCCCGATCGCGCGGTCCACCGCCGCCCGGTCCGCCCGGCCGGGCAGTCCGAGCTTCGTGCGGGACAGCCGCCCGGAGGCCACGACCTCGCGGATCGTCGCCGGGACGCCGCCTGCCGCCGTAGTGCGCTGCGGCACGTAACCGATGCGGGACCACTGGCGGAAGCGCCGCAGCGGCGTGCCGAAGAGCTCCACGCTGCCACCGGTCAGCGGGACCTGGCCGATGACGGACCGTACGGCGGTGGACTTGCCGGAGCCGTTGGCGCCGAGCAGCGCCACGACCTCGCCGCGGTGCACGGCGAGGTCGACGCCGCGCAGCACCGGGCGCGCGCCGAGCGTCGCCGTCGCTCCGGACATCCTGATCACGGGTTCGGGCGTACTTGGCTCGGGCACGGTTGCCTCCGGAACTGCTGCGGATACGGGTACGTCGTGGGTCACTTCGCGCCGAGCGCCTTCTGAAGCGCGGTCAGATTCGACTTCATGACCTCGATGTAGTCAGCGCCGGCGGACTTGTCGGTGATTCCCTCCAGCGGGTCCAGGACCGCGGTCTTCAGGCCGAGGTCCTTCGCCAGTGTCCTGGCGGTCCTGTCGCTGGCGAGCGTCTCGAAGAACACGGTGGTGGCCCGGCTCTTCTCGGCGGCGGTGTGGATCTCGTCGATGCGTGCGGGGCTGGGCTCGGCCTCGGGGTCGATGCCGGCGATGCCCTCCTGGGTCAGGCCGTAGCGTTCCGCGAGGTACCCGAAGGCGGAGTGCGTGGTGATGAACGTCCTGGTGGCGGCGTCCTTCAGCCCGGTCCTGTAGGCCGTGTCCAGCGACTTCAGCTCGGTGACCAGGGTGTCCGTGTTCTTCCGGTAGTCCGCGGCGTTGCCGGGGTCGGCCTTCTCCAGGGACTTGCCGACGCCCGCGGCGACCTCGGCGTACTTCACGGGGTCCAGCCAGATGTGCGGGTCGAGGCCGGTGTCCTCGTGGCCGTGCTCCTCACCCCCGTGTTCCTCGCCGGCCTCGTGGCCGTGGCCGTCCACCTCGGAGCCGTGGCTCTCCAGGGTGGTCAGCTTCGCCGCGTCCACGGTGTTCTTCACACCGGCCTGCGCGACCGCGTCGTCCACGGCGGGCTGGACGCCCTTGAGGAAGAGGATGTAGTCGGCGTCGCCCAGGCCGCCGATCTGCCGGGGGGAGAGCTCCAGATCGTGCGGCTCGGCACCGGGCTTCGTGAGCGTGGTGACGGAGACGTGCGTCCCGCCGATCTCCTCGGCGAGGAACTGCATCGGGTAGAAGGACGCCACCACGTCCAGCTTGCCGTCGCCCCCTCCTTCGGCCGCGTCGGACGAGGAGCAGGCGGAGAGCGCGGTGAGGCCGAGGGCGACTGCTCCGGCGACGGCGGCTGTGGGTATGAGGCGGCGTACGTTCATGACAGTCATTTTCAACAAAACTGGAAACGATTGTCAACAAGGCTGATGAGATGCCCGGATCGCAGCCCTGGTACCGCTATGCGCCCCACCGATTTGATCCGGGGGGTGCGCCCGCCGGTAATCTGGGGCATTCGCCCGCCCGCCTCGCGCGCATCCCCTCAGCGAGGCGCTCCGCGCCGCCCCTGTCCAGTTCCGCCGTCGTAATGAAGAGAGCACCGTGGCCGCCGACAAGATCGACACCATCGTCAGCCTGAGCAAGCGCCGTGGCTTCGTCTACCCCTCCAGTGAGATCTACGGCGGCCAGAAGGCCGCCTGGGACTACGGGCCGCTCGGCGTCGAGCTGAAGGAGAACCTCAAGCGCCAGTGGTGGCGCTACATGGTCACCGCGCGCGAGGACGTGGTCGGTCTCGACTCGTCGGTCATCCTTGCCCCCGAGGTCTGGGTCGCCTCCGGCCACGTCGCCACCTTCTCGGACCCGCTCACCGAGTGCACCTCCTGCCACAAGCGCTACCGCGCCGACCACCTGGAGGAGGCGTACGAGGAGAAGCACGGCAAGCCGCCCGTCAACGGCCTGGCCGACCTCAACTGCCCCAACTGCGGCAACAAGGGCACCTTCACCGAGCCCAAGGCCTTCTCGGGTCTCCTCTCCACCCACCTCGGCCCGACCCAGGACACCGGCTCGGTCGCCTACCTGCGCCCCGAGACCGCCCAGGGCATCTTCACCAACTTCGGCCAGGTGCAGCAGACCTCGCGCAAGAAGCCGCCGTTCGGCATCGCGCAGATGGGCAAGTCCTTCCGGAACGAGATCACTCCGGGCAACTTCATCTTCCGCACGCGCGAGTTCGAGCAGATGGAGATGGAGTTCTTCGTCAAGCCGGGCGAGGACGAGCAGTGGCAGGAGTACTGGATGGAGCAGCGCTGGAACTGGTACACCGGCCTGGGCCTGCGCGAGGAGAACATGCGGTGGTTCGAGCACCCGAAGGAGAAGCTCTCCCACTACTCCAAGCGCACCGCTGACATCGAGTACCGCTTCCGCTTCGGCGGCAGCGAGTGGGGCGAGCTGGAGGGTGTCGCCAACCGCACCGACTACGACCTCAAGGCGCACTCCGAGGCCTCCGGTACGGACCTCGTCTACTTCGACCAGGAGAAGGGCGAGCGGTACACGCCGTACGTCATCGAGCCGGCGGCCGGTGTCGGCCGCTCGATGCTGGCCTTCCTCCTCGACGCCTACAACGAGGACGAGGCGCCCAACGCCAAGGGCGTCATGGAGAAGCGCGCCGTGATGCGCCTCGACCCGCGCCTGGCGCCGGTCAAGGTCGCCGTCCTGCCGCTGTCCCGCAACGCGCAGCTCTCGCCGAAGGCCAAGGGCCTCGCCGCCGACCTGCGGCAGAACTGGAACATCGAGTTCGACGACGCCGGCGCCATCGGCCGCCGCTACCGCCGTCAGGACGAGATCGGCACGCCGTTCTGCGTCACTGTCGACTTCGACACCCTCGACGACAACGCGGTGACCGTGCGCGAGCGCGACACCATGAAGCAGGAGCGCGTCTCCCTGGACCAGATCCAGGGCTACCTCGGCTCCCGTCTGCTGGGCTGCTGAGTGCGGTGACCCCCTGACGAAGCCCCCGGTTCCCGCCTGCGGAACCGGGGGCTTCGTGCACACTGGGCGCACTCGTCCACAGGGGAGGCCAGGATGCCGTCCATGACCACGAGCAAGGTCAGCAGATGGGACCAGCACGGGCGTGAACACGTCGTCCACGTAAGGAAGTCGGGGATGCAGCGCCAGCTCACCTGCGACACCTGCGGGTGGCGCAAGGGGGCGCAGTTCCTGCCCTGGCTGAAGGCCGAGGAGCACCTCACCGAGGCCCACCAGGCGACGGTCGACCCGAGCGCCTGAACCGGCGTCCCGGCCGCGGCCGGGTGAGGGGGAGCGCCGGAGGCGCGGGAAAACCTGGTGAGGGCGGCCGCCGGACCGGGGTACCTTTTCGCCATGTCTTCGTTCTTCCAGATCTACGAGTGAGCGTGTGACGGGCCCTCGCCGTCCGTCACCGTCGAACCGATCCCCAGGTGATCTCCGGTCACCCCGGACTCACTTCTCACCACGAATGGGAGAACCCCGTGGCCAAGAGCCGCAACAACCTCCTCGGTGTGGGCGGACAGCGCAAGAAGCTGTCCCGCGCCGAACAGCAGGGCGCCGGTCCCGCGCGCGACAAGGACCGCAAGGACGCCGAGGACAAGAAGCAGGAGCTGGTGCGCAAGATGCGTGAGCGCGCCGCGTCGGCGGGTGCCGCCCCGGACGGGGACGCACCGGCCGGGAGCTGACCTCCTCGCCACCCGTACGAGCGCGGGCCCGGACCACCTCGGTGACCGGGCCCGCCTCGCGTGCCCCCGTAAAGGGCGGTATCCGGGCCCCGCGCCGAGTACGGGACAATGGGGCCATGACCACGCTCGCTCCCGCTCCCCCCGCGCTCCGGATCGGCCCGCACACCGTGCAGGCGCCGGTCGTGCTCGCCCCCATGGCGGGCATCACCAACGCTCCCTTCCGCACGCTCTGCCGCGAGTTCTCCGGGGGCAGGGGACTGTTCGTCAGCGAGATGATCACCACACGCGCCCTGGTCGAGCGCAACGAGAAGACGATGCAGCTCATCCACTTCGACGCGAGCGAGACGCTGCGCTCCATCCAGCTGTACGGAGTGGACCCGGCCATCGTCGGCAAGGCGGTCCGGATGATCGTCGACGAGGACCTCGCGGACCACATCGACCTCAACTTCGGCTGTCCGGTCCCCAAGGTCACCCGCAAGGGCGGCGGCTCCGCCCTGCCGTACAAGCGGCCGCTGCTGCGTGCGATCCTCCGCGAGGCCGTCGCGCAGGCGGGCGACCTCCCGGTCACGATCAAGATGCGCAAGGGCATCGACGACGACCACATGACCTACCTCGACGCCGGCCGCATCGCCGTCGAGGAGGGCATCAGCGCCGTCGCCCTGCACGGCAGGACCACCGCCCAGCACTACGGCGGCACGGCCGACTGGGACGCCGTCGCTCGGCTCAAGGAGCATGTTCCGGAGATCCCCGTCCTCGGCAACGGCGATGTCTGGAGCGCCGAGGACGCGCAGCGGATGATGCGTGAGACGGGCTGCGACGGAGTGGTCGTGGGCCGAGGCTGCCTCGGGCGGCCCTGGCTCTTCGGTGACCTGGCCGGTGCCTTCGACGGCACGGGTGCGAGGCAGCGGCCGAGCCTGCGCGAGGTGGCCGGCGTCATGGTGCGTCACGCCACACTGCTGGGGGAGTGGATGGGCGACGAGAGCCGCGGGGTGATCGACTTCCGCAAGCACGTGGCCTGGTATCTCAAGGGCTTCGCCGTCGGCTCGGAGATGCGCAAGTGCCTCGCGGTCACATCGACGCTGGAGGAACTGTCCGGGCAGCTCCAGCGCCTGGACCTCGACCAGCCGTGGCCGGAGGGCGCGGACGGCCCCCGCGGGCGCACCTCGGGCAACAACCGGGTGGCCCTGCCGGACGGCTGGCTCAACGACCCCTATGACTGCGCGGGCGTGGGCGCCGACGCGGAGCTGGACACCTCCGGCGGCTGAGCGCCGCCTTCCGAGTGGCGGCACCCAGTGCCCCCGACGGGCTCGCTCAATTGAGCGGGCCCGTTGTGCGTGATCCGGGCGACTTCCGTGAGAAATCGACGGCAGGCGTGCACGGCGCCCGCGATGGGCGTCCGCAGGATGACTCTTCGTACCGTCCGTCTAGCCGGAGAGTGACATGCGTCCGCCTGGCGGGCGTCCGGATGGTGACATCTGAGCGGGCTCCGGGGCGTGATTCTCGCCACCCCTGAGACGTGTTTGGCTCAGATGAGCGCGTCGATCGACGCTGTATTTCTCAAATGGCGGCACTGGGTGCCAGGTGTCTTGGCTTTGATCGATCGAGCCATCCGGCACTCTCCGTGTGTGACGTGCGCGATCGTGTGCACGCTCGGTGGTATTGCGTTCAAGAATTGAACGAATGCCTCCATCGGGCCATGACACCGTGCCACTTTCGATCTGCTGGCGGACGGGTGGTTGAGACCTCGCGACGCGCAAGTGGCCGTACCCAGACACCTTCGATCTGGGTATGTTCCTCGCCGTCAGGGCAGCCACCGCGTCCTCGAGGAGTCGAGACCCGTGTCGGAAAACAAAGATCCCCAGAAGTTCGTCTACGACTTCACCGAGGGCAACAAGGATCTGAAAGATCTTCTGGGTGGCAAGGGCGCCAACCTCGCGGAGATGACCAACCTCGGGCTTCCCGTCCCTCCGGGCTTCACGATCACGACCGAGGCGTGCAAGGTCTACCTCGACAGCGGCGACGAGCCCGCCGCCCTGCGCGACGAGGTGGGTGCGCACCTCGCGGCGCTCGAGAAGAGGATGGGCAAGACGCTCGGCCAGGCCGACGACCCGCTGCTGGTCTCGGTCCGCTCCGGCGCCAAGTTCTCGATGCCCGGGATGATGGACACGGTCCTCAACATCGGCCTCTCCGACGCCTCCGTGGTCGGCCTCGCCGCGCAGGCCGGGGACGAACGCTTCGCCTGGGACTCCTACCGCCGTCTCATCCAGATGTTCGGCAAGACCGTGCTCGGTGTGGACGGGGAGCTCTTCGAGGAGGCGCTGGAGGCCGCGAAGGAGGCCAAGGGCGTCACCGTCGACGTGGACCTCGACGCGGCGGACCTCAAGAAGCTGGTCAAGGAGTTCAAGAGGATCGTCGAGCGGGACGCGGGGCGCGACTTCCCGCAGGACCCGCGGGAGCAGATGGACCTGGCCATAAAGGCGGTCTTCGACTCGTGGAACACCGACCGGGCCAAGCTCTACCGCCGCCAGGAGCGCATCCCCGGCGACCTCGGCACCGCCGTCAACGTCTGTTCGATGGTCTTCGGGAACCTCGGGCCCGACTCCGGCACGGGCGTCGCCTTCACCCGTGACCCGGCCAGCGGCCACCAGGGCGTCTACGGCGACTACCTGCAGAACGCGCAGGGCGAGGACGTCGTCGCGGGCATCCGCAACACGGTGCCGCTCGCGGAGCTGGAGTCGATCGACAAGGCGTCGTACGACCAGCTGATGAAGATCATGGAGACGCTGGAGACCCACTACAAGGACCTCTGCGACATCGAGTTCACCATCGAGCGCGGCCAGCTCTGGATGCTGCAGACCCGGGTCGGCAAGCGCACCGCCGGTGCCGCCTTCCGGATCGCCACCCAGCTCGTCGACCAGGGCCTCATCGACGAGGCCGAGGCGCTCCAGCGGGTCAACGGCGCCCAGCTCGCCCAGCTGATGTTCCCGCGCTTCGACCACGGCGCGGCCAGCGTGCTGCTCGGCCGGGGCATCGCCGCATCGCCCGGCGCGGCCGTGGGCAAGGCCGTCTTCGACTCGTACACGGCCGTCAAGTGGTCGCGGTCCGGCGAGAAGGTCATCCTCATCCGCCGGGAGACCAACCCCGACGACCTCGACGGCATGATCGCCGCCGAGGGCATCCTGACCTCGCGCGGCGGCAAGACCTCGCACGCGGCCGTCGTCGCCCGGGGCATGGGCAAGACCTGTGTCTGCGGCGCGGAGGAGATCGAGGTCGACACCAAGCGGCGCCGGCTCACGGTCGGGGACACGGTCGTCGAGGAGGGCGACCTCGTCTCCGTCGACGGCTCCACCGGCAAGGTGTACCTCGGTGAGGTCCCCGTCGTGCCGTCCCCGGTGGTCGAGTACTTCGAGGGCCGCATGCACGCGGGCGCCGACGACGCCGACGAGCTCGTCGCCGCCGTGCACCGCATCATGGCCTACGCCGACCGGGTACGCCGACTGCGGGTACGGGCGAACGCGGACAACGCCGAGGACGCCTCGCGGGCCCGCCGCTTCGGCGCCCAGGGCATCGGGCTGTGCCGCACCGAGCACATGTTCCTCGGTGAGCGCCGCGAGATGGTCGAGAAGCTGATCCTCGCGGACACCGACGACGAGCGTGACACCGCCCTGGAAGCGCTCCTGCCGCTCCAGAAGGCCGACTTCATCGAGCTGTTCGAGTCCATGGACGGGCTGCCCGTCACGGTCCGGCTGCTGGACCCGCCGCTGCACGAGTTCCTGCCCGACATCACGGAGCTCTCGGTGCGCGTCGCGCTCGCCGAGTCCCGCAAGGACGCCAACGAGAACGACCTGCGCCTCCTGCAGGCCGTGCACAAGCTCCACGAGCAGAACCCGATGCTGGGACTCCGCGGCGTCCGTCTCGGCCTGGTCATCCCGGGGCTGTTCGCGATGCAGGTCCGTGCGATCGCCGAGGCGGCCGCGCAGCGCAGGAACGCCAAGGGCGACCCGCGTGCCGAGATCATGATCCCGCTCGTCGGCACCGTCCAGGAGCTGGAGATCGTCCGCGAGGAGGCCGACCGGGTCATCGCCGAGGTCGAGGCGGCCACCGGCACGGAGCTGAACCTGAGCATCGGCACGATGATCGAGCTGCCGCGCGCCGCGCTGACCGCCGGTCAGATCGCCGAGGCCGCGCAGTTCTTCTCCTTCGGCACGAACGACCTCACGCAGACGGTGTGGGGCTTCTCCCGCGACGACGTGGAGGCCTCGTTCTTCACCGCGTACCTGGAGAAGGGCATCTTCGGGGTGTCGCCGTTCGAGACGATCGACAAGGACGGCGTCGGCGCCCTCGTGCGGAGCGCCGTGGAGGCCGGCCGGGCCACCCGCCCGGACCTGAAGCTCGGTATCTGCGGGGAGCACGGCGGAGACCCGGAGTCGGTGCACTTCTTCCACGAGGTGGGTCTCGACTACGTCTCCTGCTCGCCCTTCCGCATTCCGGTCGCCCGGCTTGAAGCGGGCCGCGCCGCCGCCGAATCCAGGGGCAGCGACAGCCGCTGAGTCCCCGCGGGGAACGCGCGAAACGACTCCGGGGCCGCCGTCGGATCACCTGTACCCTCGACGATCCGACGGCGGGGCCGGATTACCCGGAAGCGGCGGCACCCTGTGCGGGGGTGCCGCCGCTTCGTCAATTGAATCGCGAACCGTTCAAAGTTGTTTCTTTTCACCGTTCGGTGCGCAAAGTGCGGACCGTCCGCAGGGGTGCGGCCCAGGGATCCCCACCCCTGGGCCGCACCCGCTTACCCCTGCCGGGCACGGAGCCGCACCGTCGTCCACCGCCGCCGAACGGGCAAAGCCCCCCACGGCCCTCACCCGCTCTTTCGATGACGCCGGATGCGTACCCGACGTCGTACAGCCTTTCGGGTGCGGTCGATGCGGGCGAGGCGTTTCAACTGTGGCCGAAACCCCGTGGTGACCTCCTGTGACGCTGTGCATACCCTTCGACGGGGGCAATTGCGGGTGCAACAGGTGGGGGTTCGGTGCTGCGTATCCATGTGTCCGGAGTGGACCTTTCGCGGGTGCGGATGGCCGCGAGGCCGGACGCGATGTGGGAAACCGTTCTCAGTTTCCACAGGCTGAGGGACCGGCGGGGTTCCTCGGTGTTCGGGAAATGGCGCAAGGAATCCCGGACCCGGTTGAATGGTGAAGCACGTCTGCTGTCGGCCGTCGTTCCGCCCCGCGGCTATTTCCCCGACTTCCTGACGCCTTCCGCCGAGGGTGCCGAACCATTCGGATTCGACGCCGGAATGGAAGCGCTGCGCGACACCCCGGCCGACCGGATCCGCGCGGAAACCGCGCTTCTGGCCGAAAACGCCCCTCTGCAGAGACGGCCGTCGGGCGGCTCCACCGCGGCCCCCCTGCCGGACGCGCTCGCCGAGGGGCGGACGGAGCCGCTGGGCCGGCTCATCTCCACCCTGCGCGCCTACCACCGCGCCGCGGTCGAGCCCTACTGGCCGCACATCCGGGCGAGCGTCGAGGCCGACCGCGCGGTGCGGGGGCGGGCCCTGCTCGACGGCGGGGCGGACGAACTCCTCGCCACCCTGCCCCCGATGATCCGCTGGCGCGCGCCGGTCCTGGAAGCGGACTACCCCGTCGACCGGGAGCTCCACCTGGACGGGCGGGGCCTCCTCCTGCAGCCCTCGTACTTCTGCCGGGGCACCCCCGTCGTCTACCGGGACCCGCTCCTGCCGCCCGTCCTCGTCTACCCGGTCACCCACCCCGGCGCCCCGGCCTTCGCGGAGCCGGGCCCCTGGCTCGGCCGGCTCGTGGGGCACACCCGCTCCGCCGTCCTGCGGTCCATCGGCAACGGCTGCACGACCAGCGAGCTGGCGCGCAGGACCGGGGTCTCCCTGGCCTCCGCCAGCCAGCACGCCTGCGTGCTGCGCGAAGCCGGTCTCGTCCGCACCCTGCGCCACGGCAGCTCGGTCCTGCACACACTGACCCCGCTGGGGGCCGCGCTGCTCCGGGGCGGGGCGCCGCTCGCCCTGTCCTGAGCCGCCTCAGCCCCGCTCCTCCAGGACCGCCTTCAGGACGGCCAGGCGCTCCTTCCAGAACGCCTTGTAGCGGGCCACCGCCGCCGCGTCCGCCAGCTTCCCGTGTCCCACGCCCAGCCGCGTACGCCCGTCCGGCAGGGCCTCCACCCGCACCGAGACGCTCCCGGCCGCCTCCCCGGACTCGTCGCGGAAGCCCGCGGTCAGGGATCTTCCGGGACGCAGGCCGCGCACGGACAGGTCCACGTCCGGCAGCCAGCGCCCGCGCAGCACCGGCTCGGTGAAGGCGTCCAGGACGCGCTCCGGCGGGGCGGCGAGGGTACGGCTGCCCGAGGTGTTCCAGTCGCCCGTGGAGGACTGCCCCACCTCCCGCAGGCCGCGCTCCTGTTCGTACCCGACGGCGACCGACTGGGCGTACCAGCCGCCCATCCGGTGCTCCGTGCCCAGATACGCGGCGATCTCCGCATGGGTGCGCCGTGTCGCGTCCCAGGCGTCGAGCACGTCGAACCAGTCCGCCCAGCCCCGGCCGGTCGCTCCCCGCAGGGCGTCGTCCGACAGCTTCTCGGTGATCCTCCGGCCCGTCGATCCGCTCATGCCCCGAAGCTATGCGTCCGGCGTCCGGCACCGGCGGCGCCGCGCGGGAAACCGGCCCCGCCCCGGGCGATGAGTTCCGTGCGCCGCGGCCGTCTACCTCTTGTGAGCGCTCGCACGGAGCGCGTGGGAGCACCGCAGAGTGCCGGACGGAAGAGTGGGAACCATGCCCCAGCCTCGGATGATCTTCGTGAACCTGCCGGTCAAGGACCTGGAGACGACCAAGAACTTCTTCTCGAAGCTCGGCTTCGGCTTCAACCCGCAGTTCAGCGACGACACGACCGCCTGTCTCGTCATCAGCGACACGATCTTCGCCATGCTCATCAGCGAGCCGCGCTTCAAGGACTTCACCAAGAAGGAGATCGCCGACGCGTCGGCGACGACCGAGGTGCTCGTCGCCCTGAGCGCGGGGAGCCGCGCCGAGGTCGACGCGATGGCGGACGCGGCGCTCGCGTCGGGTGGCTCACCGGCCAACGAGCCCATGGACGAGGGCTTCATGTACGGCCGCTCCTTCCAGGACCCCGACCACCACATCTGGGAGGTCGTGTGGATGGACCCGGCCGCGGTCCAGGGACAGGCCTGACGTCCCTACGGGGCGGCTGCCGCGGTGCGCGCACCACGACAGCCGCGCCGGGGACCGGTCAGGAGCGGAACGGCCCCGTGACCTCGTAGGTGATGCCGCCGGAGGAACTGCCGCTCGTACCCCGCTGCGAGGAGAAGTAGAGCCGCTTCCCGTCGGGGGAGAAGGCGGGCCCGGTGATCTCCGAGCCCGACTGGCCGCTGATCCGCAGGAACGGCGCGACGGTGTCGGCGGGTGTGATCAGGCAGATCTCCATGTTGCCGCCGTCCTCGGCGACGTACAGGTCGCCCGAGGCGGACCGGGTGACGTTGTCCACGCCGGTCAGCGGCGCGGTGCCGCTCGTGACGAGCGAGTCGTCGTAGGCGAGCGAGAGGGACGAGGTGTTCGCGTCGTACGCCCACACCCGGTTGTCGCCCTTGGTGGTGAACCAGCAGGTGCCGGCCGCGTAGAAGCAGCCCTCGCCCCCGTTGAACACCTTGGCGCCGGAGACCTGGTAGCGGGTCTGGGTGGGCGATCCGTCCGGGTCGGGGACCGTCGTCCAGGTCACCGGGCCGGAGGTGCCCGTGCCGGCCACCAGGACCTGCAGCGTGCCCGAGGAGAGGTTGCCCCAGGTGGTGGGGCGGAAGCGGTAGAAGCGGCCGTCCGTCTCGTCCTCGGTGAGGTAGACGTAGCCGTGGTCGGGGTCGGCCGCCGCCGCCTCGTGCTTGAAGCGGCCGAGTGCCGGGCGCTGCACGGCCGCGTTCACGCCCCAGGGGTCCGTCTCGTAGACGAATCCGCGGGTGACCTCCTCGCAGGACAGCCAGGTGTTCCACGGGGTGCGGCCGCCCGCGCAGTTGTTGTTCGTGCCGGACAGGATGCGGTACGCCGAGGTGACGTTCCCCGAGGCGTCGAAGCGCACCGCGCTCGCCCCGCCGCCGCTGCCCGAGGACACCTCGGCGTTGGACACATAGATCCATCCGCTGCCGGCGGCGAAGGTGGCGCCTCCGTCGGGCGCGCTGTGCCAGGTGTACGAGGTGCCGGGGACGGTCTGCCCCGAGCGGGCGACGATGCGGCTGGTGAAGCCGCTCGGCAGCAGGATGCCGTTGGCGTTGGCGGCCTGAAGCGCACCGTACGGTCCGGTGGCCGGCTGGGCGGGGGCGGCGGAGGCCGCACCCCTCCAGAGGGTGCCGCCGAAGGCCGCCGCCGATGAACCGATCACCGCTGTGCGCAAGAAGGTCCGACGTTCCACGATCACTCCACGGGTGACGTGCTGGCCCGCCGGCCCGGTCGGCCCGGCGGGTCGAACGTCAGGACAGTAGAGGCGCGGGGTGGACACAGCTCCAACGCGCCGTGAACGGGGCGGAGTCAGTACGCGGAGACGGTGCGCGGTCAGTCCGCGCGGACCGGGTACACCGGCACCGACACGTCGTCGTCGTCCAGGCACGCGCCCGTCTCCAGGTCGAAGCGCTGCTTCAGCAGGGGCGAGGCGACGAACGGCCGTCCGCCCGCGGAACCGAGCAGGCCACGGGACAGGACGTACGCGCCGGTGAACGGGTCGCGGTTGTCGATCGCGTAGGCCCGCCCGGCCCGGTCCATGAACAGCGCGACCTGCCGGCCGTCGGGCAGGAGCGCCGCCACGCCGCGCCCCGGGGTCAGCAGCGCACTGTCGCAGACCGTCAGCCAGCCGTCCCCGTCCGCGAGCCGGACCGTCCGGGTGTCCCGCGCCGTCTCCGCCGTCGTGGTCGTCATCAGGAGGGTGTCCCTTCGAGAGTGCGGATGGCGAGCACCGGGCCCGCGAGGATGTCCAGGTCGGGCTTGACCTGGTCGCGCTCCGGCACGAACCGGACCGAGGGGTCGGGGGCGTCGGGGGCGTTGACGAAGGTGACGAAGCGCCGCAGCCGCTCGGGGTCCTTGATGGTCTCCGCCCACTCGTCCCGGTAGCCGGCGACGTGGTCGGCCATCAGGCGCTCCAGCTCGTCGCACAGCCCCAGCGAGTCGTGGACGACGACGTCCCGGACGTGGTCCAGGCCGCCCTCGATCCGGTCCAGCCAGGTCGAGGTGCGCTCCAGGCGGTCCGCCGTGCGGATGTAGAACATCAGGAACCGGTCGATGAGACGGACCAGTTCGGCGTCGGAGAGGTCCTGGGCGAGCAGGTCGGCGTGACGCGGTGTGGCGCCGCCGTTGCCGCCGACGTACAGGTTCCACCCCTGGGCGGTGGCGATGATCCCGAAGTCCTTGCCACGGGCCTCCGCGCACTCGCGGGCGCAGCCCGAGACCGCCGACTTCAGCTTGTGCGGGGAGCGCAGGCCCCGGTAGCGCAGCTCCAGGTCGATCGCCATCCGCACCGAGTCCTGCACGCCGTAGCGGCACCAGGTCTGCCCCACACAGGACTTGACCGTCCGCAGCGACTTCCCGTAGGCGTGCCCGGACTCGAAGCCGGCGTCCACCAGCCGGGTCCAGATCAGCGGCAGCTGGTCGACGCGGGCGCCGAACAGGTCGATGCGCTGACCTCCGGTGATCTTGGTGTAGAGGCCGAAGTCCCGGGCCACCTCGCCGATCACGATCAGCTTCTCCGGGGTGATCTCACCGCCCGGGATGCGCGGCACGACCGAGTACGAGCCGTTGCGCTGGAGGTTGGCGAGGAAGTGGTCGTTGGTGTCCTGGAGGGCCGCCTGCTCGCCGTCCAGCACGTAACCGCTCGCACCGACCGTCGGCGCCAGCGACGCGATGACCGAGCCGACCGTCGGTTTGCAGACCTCGCAGCCGTCGCCGCCACGCGCCTCCGGGCGGCCGTGCGAGTCGAGCAGCGCGGCGTACGACGTGACGCCGAGGGTGCGGACGATCTCGTACAGCTCGCTGCGGGTGTACGCGAAGCAGCCGCACAGCCCCTGGTCCTCCGGCTGCGGCAGCAGCTGGCCGATGACCTTGACGCAGCTTCCGCAGCCCGTCCCGGCCTTGGTGCACTTCTTCACCTCGGGCAGCGTGGTGTGCTCGCAGATCGCGCCCTTGGTGACGTTGTGGCAGGAGCAGATCACCGCCTCGTCGGGCAGCGACGACGGGCCGAGCGTGACCGGACCGCCCGCGCCGGCCGGCAGCACCAGCTGCTCGGGGGCGACCGGAAGGACCGTGCCCGTCATCGGCCGCAGCGTGCCGTACTGGTCGGCGTCGCCCACCAGGACACCCCCGAGCAGGGTGCCGTCCTGACCGATCACCAGCTTCTTGTAGACACCCGAGCGGGAGTCCGCGTACACCACGTCGAGGCACCCCTCGGCCGCGCCGTGCGCGTCCCCGAAGGAGGCCACGTCCACGCCGAGCAGCTTCAGCTTCGTGGAGAGGTCGGCGCCGGTGAAGGAGGCCGTGTTGCCCGCGATCACCTCGGCGGCCGCCGCCGCCATCTCGTAGCCCGGCGCCACCAGGCCGTACACCCGGCCGTCCGAGGCCAGCGCGCACTCGCCGATCGCGAACACCGCGCTGTCCGAGGTGCGGCACTGCTCGTCGACGACGATGCCGCCGCGCGGGCCGACCTCCAGACCGCAGTCGCGGGCCAGCTGGTCCCGGGGGCGCACCCCGGCGGAGAAGACGACGAGGTCCGTCGCCAGGGAGGAGCCGTCCGACAGGGACATGCCGTCCACCCGGCCGTCCTTGCCCGCGGTGACCTCCTGGGTGCCGACACCGGTGTGGACGGTGAGCCCCATGTTCTCGATGGTGCGCAGGAGGGCCGCACCACCGCCCCCGTCGACCTGCACCGGCATCAGCCGGGGCGCGAACTCCACGACGTGCGTCCGCAGTCCGAGGCCCTGGAGGGCGCCCGCGGCCTCCAGGCCGAGCAGCCCGCCGCCGACCACGGCCCCGGTCGTCGCGCCCTTCGCGTACTCCTCGATGGCGAGCAGGTCCTCGATGGTGCGGTAGACGAAACAGCCCTCGGCGTCCTTGCCCGGCACGGGCGGGACGAACGGATACGAGCCGGTCGCCAGCACCAGCGTGTCGTAGGCGAAGGCCTCCCCGGAGCGCGCCGTGACGGTGCGCGCCTCACGGTCGACGCTCACCGCCGGATCACCGACGCGCAGCTCGAAGCCGTGCCGTGCCATGAAACCCGGCTCGACGAGCGAGAGGTCCTCCGGGGTCCTCCCGGCGAAGTACGAGGTCAGCTGCACCCGGTCGTAGGCGGGGCGGGGCTCCTCGCAGAGTACGACGACACGGGCCGTGCCCGCGGCGGCGGTCAGACCGCGGTCGGCGAGCGCTTCCAGGAACCGCTGCCCGACCATGCCGTGCCCGACGACCACGATCGTCGGCACGCCCGCGGTGGGGGCGGTCGGGGGAGTGGGCACCGGCATCAGAGGCCTCCGTCGTTGGTGAGCAGGTGGAGCAGGGACATGTCGGCGGGCAGGGGCTCGTCGTCCTGCCAGGTCCGGGCGAGCGTGCCGACGGCGGCGAGATCGCCGAACAGCACCCCGCCCGCGAGCCGGTCGCCCCGGACGACGACCGTGCGGTACGCGCCCCGGGTGGCGTCGGCCAGCCGCACCACGTCGTCGCCGGGCATCGGGCGGGAGTCCCCGAAGGCGGCCAGGTCGAGGCCGCCGGGGCCCCCGGCGGCCACCGGGGCGGCCGCGGGGGAGCGCAGGGTGAGCCGGGTCAGCGCGCGGGTGCCCCGGTAGCGGGCGGCGCGGCCCGCCAGCACCTCGGCCAGGACGTCGGCCTGTTCGATCGCCGCACCCGCCAGGCCGTACACCGTCCCGTCGTGCTCGGCGCAGTCGCCGACGGCGTGGATGTACGGGTCCGAGGTCCGCAGCTCGTCGTCCACGACCACGCCCTTGCGGACGTCGAGGCCGGCGGCCAGTGCCAGACCCGTCCTGGGGCGGACCCCGCAGGCCAGGACCGTGATCTCGGCCTCCAGTTCGTAACCGTCGGCCATCTCCACCGCACGCACCGCCGGGACGGCGCCGTCCGTGCAGCGCAGCCCGCGCACCCGGCACTCCGTGTGCACCTCGACGCCGAGCGCCTCCAGATGGCGCCGCAGCAGCCCCGCCGCCTCGGCGTCCAGCTGCCGTTCCATGAGGTGCTCGCCCTGCTGGGCCAGCACCACCTGGGCGCCGCACTCCGCCAGCGCGCGGGCGGCCGACACCCCGAGGAGTCCGCCGCCGATGACGACGGCACGTGATCCGGGACGGACGGCGGCGCGCAGGGCGAGGCAGTCGTCGAGGGTGCGGAAGGGATGCACCCCGTCCGGGAGGGAGCGGCCGATGCCCCGCAGCGGCGGCAGCACCGGGTTCGAGCCGGTGGCCAGCACCAGGCGCTCGTAGCCGATGACGCCGCCGTCGTCGCACAGGACCTCGCGGGCCGCCCGGTCGATCCGCTCGACCCGCACCCCGCGCCGCACCTCGGCGGGCGGCAGCGCGATCACGTCCGGCTCGTAACGGCCCGCGAGGACCTCGGCCAGCAGCACCCGGTTGTACGGTGCGTGGGCCTCCTCGCCGATGACGGTGACACCGGGCACCCGGGAGGCGAGCCGCGCGCCCGCCATACCGGCGCCGATCACCACCACCTGCGCCGTGTTCCCGCTCCGTGTCCTCATGACGAAGAGACTGCGGGGCGGGTGTTACCCGGCCGCATCCCTCCTGTTTCCCTGGAGGAACCTTGCGCTCAGCGCGCCGGGGCGGCTCCTGTGAGGCGCTGGTGAGACTGGTTGGACGGGGCACCTATCGCTTGCCTAAGGTCGCGTCCATGCCCGACATCACGCTGACCACCCTCGTCCTCCTGTGCCTCGCGGCCGCCGCTGCCGGCTGGATCGACGCGGTGGTCGGCGGCGGTGGGCTGCTGCTCCTGCCCGCTCTGCTGCTCGGACTCCCGCACGTCCCGGCCGCGCACATCCTGGGTACCAACAAGGCGGTCGCCATTGTCGGCACCTCGGGCGCCGCCGTGACCTACGTCCGCAAGGCGCCCGTCCAGGTCGGGACCGCCGTGAGGATCGGGCTCACGGCCCTCGCGGGGTCGATGACCGGTGCCTTCTTCGCCGCGGGGATCAGCAGCGACGTGCTGCGGCCGGTGATCATGGTGGTCCTGCTCGGCGTCGCCGCCTTCGTGATGCTGCGGCCGTCCTTCGGCACGGCGGCGGCCGGCGACGGAGTGGGCCGGGAGGTCACCCGGGCGCGCACCGTGACCGCCATCGTGCTGGTCGGGGGCGGCATCGGCTTCTACGACGGGCTGTTCGGGCCGGGCACCGGCACGTTCCTGGTGCTCGCGCTGACGGCGGTCCTCCACCTCGACCTGGTCACCGCCTCCGCCACGGCGAAGATCGTGAACGTCTGCACCAACGCCGGAGCCCTGGCGATGTTCGCCTACCAGGGCACCGTCCTGTGGCAGCTGGCCGCGCTGATGGCCGTGTTCAACCTGGCCGGCGGCATGTTCGGGGCGCGCATGGCTCTCCGGAAGGGCAGCGGCTTCGTGCGCGGGGTGCTGCTGGTCGTGGTGTTCTCGCTCGTCGCCAAGCTCGGATTCGACCAGTGGACCGCCTGATCACCGCACCTCGGTGAGGTGCGCGTACGCGACGACGTTGCCCAGGTAGCCGGTCTCGCGGGTGAAGCCGCCGCCGCAGGTGATCAGGCGCAGCGAGGCGTGCGCGGTCGCGCCGTAGACCCGCTCGTCCGGGAAGCGGTCGTTGTCGTACACCTCGACCGCGTCGACCGAGAAGACCGCCGTGCGGTGGTCGCCGCGGTCGATCTCGATCCGGGCGCCCTTCTTGAGGGACCCCAGGCCGTAGAAGACGGACGGCCCGTCGGCGTTGTCGACGTGCCCCGCGACGATCGCTGTCCCCTTCGCGCCGGGCGGCGTGCCGTCCTCGTACCAGCCCGCGAGGTTGCGGCGCTCCGCCGGGGGCGCGTCCAGGCTGCCGTCCGCGCCCAGCCGGAGCCCCGTCATCGGCGCGTCCACACCGATGTCCGGGACGCGGATCCTGACCGGCGCCGACGGGCGCAGGGGCGGGGCGACCGGTGCGCCGGGCCGCACCCCGGGGCCGGCGGCGAACGCCTCCCCGGTGGACGGCTGGGGTGCGACGAGCCGGGCGGCCGCGCCCTCTTCGACGAGCCACAGACCGCACAGGGCGACGATGCCGGCCAGCCAGGCCCTGGCCCGCAGCGCGGTGCTGTTCACGGCGTCCTCCTCCGGGCGTCTCAGCCGTGCGCGCCGTCCGAGCGCCGGCGGCGCAGGAGCACGAGGCCGCTGCCGGCCGCCGCCGCGACGAGGCCGGCTCCCGCCGCGAGCTGTGCCGTGTCGGGGGCGGCGCTCCCGCCGACTCCCGTCCTGACGTGTCCGGACGGCTCACTGGGCCGGTTCCCGGGCGGTGTCGTGGGCCTGCCCGTGGGCGGCTTGGCGTGGCCGGGATCGGTGTGGGGTGGGGTCAGCGGCTCGGGCCGTGTCCCGGGCTTCTCGGCCAGGCCGGTGCCGAGGTCGTCCAGCAGGGGGTCCTCCAGCGGGTCCTCGTCGGTCCCCGGCAGGAGCGAACCGGACAGCGTCGCCGGGTCGTCGGCCGCGTCGAGGGGATCGGTGTCCGCCAGGTCCTCGGGGATGTCCGGCTCGCCGACGGCGTCCGGCGCCGGCTCGTCGGCCGCGGTCGCGTCGGTGTCGCAGGCGGCCGAGCCGTCCGGGCTCCCCGTGCCCTCGGGGTACTCGGAGCCGCACTCCGCCGTGCCGGGGGCCGGCAACGCCACCGCGGTGAGCTCCGGTCTGCCGAGGCCGGTCACGTCCGCGTGGGCGGACGGGGCGGCGGCGAGGCCGAGCGCGGCGGCGGTGAGGGCCGCGGCGGCTGTACCGGTCACGAGGCGGGCGGGGCTGCGCATGGGAATCCTCCGGGCAGACGGATGTGTCCTCCCTCCGAGGTAACGGGCCGTGCGGCCGGGCCGCACGTTGACGCACGGTCAGCTCTCACCCGTACGGCCCCGGGTGGCGCGCCCTTCGGTGCGGTTCCGTGCAGGTCGCGGCGCCGGTGGCGGCGGCGGAGCGCGTCCGGTGCCGATCGGGTGACACCCCCGCCTTCCGGGTGTGGCGCACGTCACATGAATGGAGTCGCCGGGGGCGGGCACACGCACCACACCCCCCACGGGACGGCAGCCCCCCCGCCGGCCCCCGGCAACCGCCCTCACCGGCCCATCCCCCCCGGGACCGGTGGGGGCGGTGCCGTGTCTCCGCGTGCCGCCGGACCCTCATGCCCCCCGGGTCGCGGACCAGGTGATGTCCGGCGGCCGCACGCGGGCGCACCTCGGTCCGCCCCTGTCGTCGGTCAGGCGCAGCCGCGCGGTGAGGTGTCCGGTCCGCGCGGCGGCCTCGACGACCTCCGGATCGATGTCGCCGATCATCAGCTTGGCGCGCCGGAACATGGTGAAGTCGCCGGACCCGTCGACGGTGCCCCAGGACAGGTAGACGAAGTGGCCGCCGAGCCTGTTCTGGATGTACGGCCCCGAGATCTCGACGCCCTCGGCGGTGGGCGCGGCCGTGCAGTCCAGGGTCCAGGCCGCGCGGGGCGCGTCGCCCGGGTGCAGGCCCAGCAGCTCGCCCGGCCGGTCCTTGCGCTGCACGCCGACATGGATGTTGTCGAAACCGGCGAAGCCGGTGCCGGGGCCGCAGGTGCGGCCCGGAAGTTCCGAGGCCTCGATGTGGATCTGCATGGGCCCATGGTCCCCTACCTGCGGTCGGCCGCCGGGCGGCCGGCTCCCGGCCGCGGGCCCCGGGGGAGAGGTCACACGGCGTCGCGGGGGGCTTCCTCGTAGACCTGGCGGATCCGCTTCATCAGGTCCTCGTCGACCGCGAACGGGGTGTCGTCGATCCGCCGGACCGGTGCGATCCCCTGGGAGTTGCTGAGGAAGGCGGCGCGGTAGGCGCCCAGGCCGTCCAGCGTCACAGGCCGCCGCACCGACGGGCGGTCCGCCCGGGCGAGACCGTCCACCAGCAGCGCCATGGTGATGCCGGTCAGTGACGGGGCGTCCGGCCAGACCACCGACGTGCCGTCCCAGAATCCGATGTTGGTGATCGAACCCTCGGTCACCACACCGCCGGGCAGGGTCAGCAGCGCCTCGTCGAAGCCCGAACGCCCGGCCGTCTCCCGGTAGTAGGTCTGGCCGAACTCCCCGGGGCGCTTGATGTGGGGTACGGACCGCGCGTAGGGGACCGACATCAGGCTCTGCGGTTCCCGGGTCATCTCCGCCGGCCCGCGGACGGTCACCATCGTGACCGTCTCCGCGCTGCCCGGCGGCATGAAGCCGTGCACCCGCACCGACGCGTCCCGTATCCCGGTGGAGTCGAGGGCGTGCCCGACCAGCTCCCGCACGCGGTGACCGGCGAGGGGCAGCCCGAAGAGTTCGCGGCTCGCCGAGTCCAGTCGGCGCAGATGCAGGTCCAGGCCGCGCACCGTGCGGTCCCTGACCTGCATCGCGGTGAAGTGGCCGTAGCCGGCGAAGGCCGGGACCAGGAGGTCGTCCGGGGTGGCGGGACGGCCGTCGAACTCGGCGTACGTCGTGGCCGCGGGAGTCGTCATGGCCCCCACCGTAAGGGCTGTCCCGGCACGCTTGACCTCAACCTTGGTCGAGGTGTGAGGCTTCCGTGCATGGACATCACCACACCCGTCGTCCCCGGCCCCTCCGACGCCCCGTTGCAGGTGGCCGTCATCCTCGGCAGCAACCGCGAGGGCCGCTTCGGGCCGGTCGTCGCGGACTGGTTCCTCGGCCGTGCGGCCGGCCACCCCGGCGTCGAGGCCGCACCGGTCGACGTCGCCGAGACCGAAACCCCGGGCGCCCGCCCGGTCCCGCGGCTCGCGGAGGCCGACGCCTTCGTCGTGGTCACCCCGGAGTACAACCACTCCTACCCCGCCCCGCTGAAGAGCCTCATCGACCGGCACTTCGCCGAATGGCAGGCCAAGCCGGTCGCGTTCGTGTCGTACGGCGGTGTCTCCGGCGGACTCCGGGCCGTGGAGCACCTGCGCCAGGTCTTCGCCGAACTCCACGCCACCACCGTGCGCGACACCGTCTCCTTCCACGGCGCGGGCGCCCTCTTCGACGACCTCGGACAGCCGAAGGACCCCGGGCCCGCCGACGGCGCGGCCAAGCGGATGCTCGATCAGCTGGTCTGGTGGGGCCGTGCGCTGCGCGACGCCAGGACCCGCCACCCCTACGGCGGCTGACACCCCCTGGGTGACAATCGATGGTCACGAACGCCGAGGACGAGGAGGCCCGCGATGACCGAGCCCGCAGTGCTGACCGTGCTGACCACCACGGACAGCGAGGAGAAGGCACGTGCCCTGGCCAGGGGAGCCGTGGAGGCGCGGCTCGCCGCGTGCGCGCAGATCTCGGCTCCCGTCACCTCCGTCTACCGGTGGCAGGACGCCGTGGAGACGGCCGAGGAGTGGCAGGTGCTGTTCAAGACGACGGCCCGGCGCTACGACGAACTGGAGGCCCACCTCGTCGCGGCGCACGACTATGCGACACCCGAGATCATCGCGACGCCCGTCGTGCGGGGCAGCAGCCGCTACCTCGCCTGGGTGAGCGCGGAGACGGCCCCCGCGGCGGACCTGTGACGCAGGTGCGGCTGCCGTTCTTCGTGTACGGCACCCTGCTGCCGGGCGAGCACAACCACGACCGGTACCTCCGGGGCCGTACGCACGACGAGCGGCCCGCCGTGCTGCCGGGCGCCCTCCTCTACGAGGGCCCCGGCTACCCGTACGCGATCGACGGCCACGGCACGGTCTCCGGTGTCCTGGTCACCGCCGCGCCGGACTCGTACACGGAACTCCTCCGGCTCCTCGACCGCCTGGAGGAGTACTCGGGCCCGGATCACCCGCGCAATCTCTACGAGCGGGTGGTCCGGACGGTCCTTCCCTCAGCGGGCGACCTGTCCCCTCCCGAGCCCGTCCGCGCCTGGGTCTACCTCGCCGCCACCACCGTCACCCGCTCCCTGCGGACCGGTGGCACGGTGGTGCCCGGCGGTGACTGGCTCACCCGGCGGCCTCCACCCGCACCGCGCACACCTTGAACTCCGGCATCCGCGACACCGGGTCGAGCGCCGGGTTCGTCAGGGAGTTGGCCCGCCCCTCGCCCGGCCAGTGGAACGGCATGAAGACGGTGTCCTGCCGGATCGACGAGGTGATCCTCGCCGGGGCGACCGCCCGCCCCCGCCGAGAGGTGACCGCCACCCTCTCGCCCTCGGCCACCCCGATCCGCTCGGCCAGCCGCGGATGCAGCTCCACGAACGGTCCCGGCGCCGCCGCGTTCAGCTCCGCCACCCGGCGGGTCTGGGCCCCCGACTGGTACTGCGACACGACCCGCCCGGTGGTCAGCACGACCGGGTACTCCGCGTCGGTCTCCTCCGCCGGCGGCCGGTGGACGACCGGGACGAACCTGGCCAGCCCGTCGTCCGTCGCGAACCGCTCCAGGAACAGCCGGGGGGTCCCGGCGTGCGCCTCGTCCGGGCAGGGCCAGAACACCCCGTCCTCCGCCGCGATCCGGGCGTACGTGATGCCCGCGTAGTCGGCCGGTCCGCCCGCCGAGGCGCGCCGCAGCTCGTCGAACACCTCCCCGGGGTCCGTCGGGAACCCCTTCCCGTGCCCCAGCAGCCCGGCGAGCCCGTTCAGCACCTCCAGATCGCTGCGCACCCCCTCGGGCGGAGCGACCGCCCGCTGCCGCAGCAGCACGCGGCCCTCCAGGCTGGTCGTCGTCCCGCTCTCCTCGGCCCACTGCGTCACCGGCAGCACCACATCGGCCAGCGCCGCCGTCTCCGACAGGACCACGTCGGCGACCGCGAGGAAGTCCAGCGCCCTCAGCCGGTCCTCGACGTGACCCGCACGCGGCGCGGACACGACCGGGTTCGACCCCATGACCAGCAGCGACCGTACGTCCCGCCCCAGCGCGTCCAGCAGTTCGTACGCGCTGAGTCCCGGCCCCGGCAGCGTGTCGGGGTCCACCCCCCACACCCCGGCCACATGGCGGCGTGCGGCAGGATCGGTGAGCTTGCGGTAGCCGGGCAGCTGGTCGGCCTTCTGGCCGTGCTCGCGGCCGCCCTGGCCGTTGCCCTGGCCGGTCAGGCAGCCGTACCCGGACAGCGGACGCCCCGCCCGGCCCGTCGCCAGGCAGAAGTTGATCCACGCCCCGACGGTGTCCGTGCCCTTCGCCTGCTGCTCGGGCCCCCGCGCGGTGAGCACCATCCCGCTCTCCGCCCCGCAGAACATCTCCACGGCCTCGCGCAACCGCGGCACGGGCACCCCGGTCAGACGCTCCACCAGCTCCGGCCAGTGCGCCATCGCGCCCGCCCGCGCCTCGTCCCAGCCACGCGTCCTGGTGCGGACGAACTCCTCGTCGACCCGCCCGTCCGCCACGACCAGATGCAGCATGCCGAGCGCGAGGGCCAGATCGGTGCCCGGCCGCGGGGCCAGGTGCAGGTCGGCCTGCTCGGCGGTCCTGGTGCGGCGGGGATCGATGACGATCAGGCGGCCGCCGTTCTCCCGCAGCTCGGTCAGATAGCGGAGGGCGGGCGGCATCGTCTCGGCGAGGTTCGATCCGACCAGGATCACGCATCCGGTCCGGGGGACGTCCTCCAGCGGGAACGGCAGCCCCCGGTCGAGGCCGAAGGCCCGCTGGTGCGCGGCGGCGGCCGACGACATGCAGAAACGTCCGTTGTAGTCGATCTGCGACGTGCCCAGCACCACCCGGGCGAACTTCCCCAGGGAGTAGGCCTTCTCGTTGGTGAGCCCGCCCCCGCCGAACACCCCCACCGCGTCCGGGCCGTACTCCGCCCGGGTCCCGCGCAGCCCGTCCGCGATCCTCTCCAGCGCCTCGTCCCAGCCGGCCGGCACCAGCTCGCCGCCGGCGTCGCGGACGAGGGGCCCGGTCAGGCGGACACCGGCGGCCAGCACGGCGGGCGCCGTGCGCCCCTTGCCGCACAGGGCGCCCCGATTGACGGGGAAATCCGTGCGCTCGACGACCTCGACCACCCCGCCGCCGGTGACGGGCCGGAGTTTCATCCCGCACTGGAGTGCGCAGTACGGGCAGTGTGTGGACGTCTCGGTGCTGGCCATGCACCCAGCGTGCGATCCGGGTATTACGAGGGCCGGTGCGTCCGGTTACGCCCCCGGTACACGCACCTCAGCCCGCCCCGCCGCCCGCGGTGAGGTCGTCGGCGAGCGCCTTCGTCACTCCGGACTCCCGCGGGCCCAGGAAGTGCGGATCCGGCTCGAACACCGCGTCCAGGAGCGCCTTCCCCGCCGCGAGTACCTCCCGCGTCCCGCCGTAGTACCAGGTCACATCGTGTACGTCGGCGGCCCCCACCCCGTACGCGTCGATCCCCGCCGCACGGCACAGGGTGATCGCGCGCCGGATGTGGAAGCCCTGACTGACCAGTACGGCCCGGTCGACGCCGAAGATCCGCTTGGCCCGGACACAGGAGTCCCAGGTGTCGAACCCCGCGTAGTCACTGACGACGCGCGCGTCCGGAACCCCGCGGGCGGTGAGGTACGCGCGCATGGCGTCCGGTTCGTCGTACTCCACGCGGCTGTTGTCCCCGGTGACGAGCACGACCCGCACCTTTCCGGACCTGTACAGCTCGGCCGCGGCGTCCAGCCGGTGCGCGAGGTACGGCGACGGCCTGCCCTGCCACAGCCCCGCCCCGAACACCACGGCCACCTGCGCCGCCGGGGCGTCCGCCGCGGTCCGCACCCGGTCGTCGGCCGAGACGTGCAGCCACGCCATGGGCGCGAGTGCCACCGCGCAGGCCACCATCAGCGCCTGCACCAGCCGCCGCTGCCCCCGCCGGGTCCCCGGCGGCCGTGGCAGCGCGGACGCGAGCCACCGCAGCGGAGCCGCGAACCGCCCCTTCGTCCCCAGCCGCATGCGACGCTCCCCTGCGCTCGTACCGGACCCTGCACCGGACCCTGCACGGAAGGGGACGCCCGGCGGGCGCGAAAGGTTCGCCCCGCGCGCGTGTGAACAGGTACTGACACCATGGACAGGGGAACCGTGAGGCCGAGGCAAACACCCGTCACCGGTGCGAAACGGCCCGGCAACGTCCGCCCGGCAGGATCGGTCCATGACGGAGCCGGCACCGGAACAACCCCGTGAAGCCCTGCCCCTCGACAGCACGGCGCAACTCCTGGCCCGCATCACCTCCCAGCTCGGAACCCAGCTCAGCCTCGTCTCCCTGAACGGAACCCGCAGGCCCATGCACCGCACCCGCACCCCCGGCCCCACCCTGGTCGCCGTCGCGCACGGCAGCCGGGACCCGCAGGCCCTGCGCACCGCCCTGGAGCTCCTGGACAGGGTCCGGGAGCTGCGGCCCGGCGTCGACGTGCGACTCGGCCACATCGAGCTCAGCGCACCCCTCCTGCCGGACACCCTGGCCGGGATCGGGCACGGCGAGGCGGTGCTCGTGCCGCTGCTGCTCGGCCGCGGCCACCACGTCCGGCACGACCTGCCCCGGGCAGCCGCCGCGAGCGGCGTGCGGACCCGCGTCGCCGCACCCCTCGGACCGCACCCCCTGCTCGTGGAGACCCTGTACGAGCGACTCGTCGAGGCGGGCTGGCGGGACGGCGACGGCACGAGCCGCAGCGCCGGAGTCGTGCTCGCCGCCGCCGGTTCGCGCGACCCCGACTCCGGTGTCGACGCCCGCCGCACGGCGGCCATGCTCAGCGCCCGCCTCGGCGGTGTGCCCGTCGTGCCCGCCTACGCCTCCGCCGCCACCCCCACCGTCCCGGCCGCCGTGCGCGCCCTCGCCGCACGCGGCCGCCACCGGGTCGCCCTCGCCTCCTACTTCACGGCCCCCGGCCGCTTCGCGACCGCCGCGGCCGACGCCGCCCCGGGCATCGCCGCCGCACCGCTCGGCGCGCACCCCGCCATGGCGCGCCTCCTGCTCCACCGCTACGACCGGGCCCTGGCCGCCCCGGCGCCCGCGCACGGCGCCCCGTCCCACGCGCCCCTCCTCGCCTCCGCCTGACCCCTCCTGTCAGCCAGGACGTCTACTGTCGGTGCATGGACGGTACGCACCCCACCCCGGACACACAGGAGCGCGGCGCGACTCCCTACGGCGCCGCCGACACCGAGCGCTGGGACGCCGAGCCGGACAAACGGCCCGGGCGCACCGCGTTCCAGCGGGACCGTGCCCGCGTGCTGCACTCCGCCGCCCTGCGCAGGCTCGCGGGCAAGACCCAGGTCGTCACCCCCGGCACCCGGGGCCGCGCCTGGGACGCCAGCCCGCGCACCCGGCTCACCCACTCCCTGGAGTGCGCCCAGGTCGGCCGGGAGCTCGGTGCCGCGCTCGGCTGCGATCCCGACCTCGTCGAGGCGGCCTGCCTCTCCCACGACATGGGCCACCCGCCCTTCGGCCACAACGGCGAACAGGCCCTCAACGACTTCGCGTCCGACTGCGGCGGCTTCGAGGGCAACGCCCAGTCGCTGCGCCTGCTCACCCGCCTCGAACCCAAACGCTTCGTGCGCGACCCCCGCAGCGGCGAACTCGTCAGCGTCGGGCTCAACCTGACCCGGGCGGCGCTGGACGCCGCCACCAAGTACCCCTGGGCCAGGGGCGCGCACCCCACGGACCCCGGCTCACCCAAGTTCGGTGTGTACGAGGACGACCTGCCGGTCTTTGACTGGGTCCGCAAGGGTGCGCCGCAGGACCGCACGTGCTTCGAGGCGCAGGTCATGGACTGGTCCGACGACGTCGCGTACTCCGTGCACGACTTCGAGGACGGCCTGCACGCCGGACACGTCGACCCGGGCTGCCTCTTCTCCGATCCGGAGCGCCGGGAGATCTGGGACGTGGCCATCGGGCGGTACGTCCCGGCGGACACCGACCCGCAGGAACTCGCCGAAGCCCTCGACCGGCTCACCGCCCAGGAATGGTGGCCGCACGGCTACGACGGCACCGCGGTCGCCCAGGCCCGGCTCAAGGACGCCACGAGCCAGCTCATCGGCAGGTTCTGCCTCGCCGCCGAGGTCGCGACCCACGAGCGCTACGGCCCCGGACGGCTCGGCCGCTACGGCGCCGAACTCGTCGTCCCGCGCTCCGTGCGCAACGAGTGCGCCGTCCTCAAGGCCGTCGCGGACCGTTACGTCATGCAGCGCGCCGAGCAGGAGGTCATCCGCGCCGGCCAGCGGATCGTCATCGCCGAGCTCGCGGCGGCGCTCACCGCCCGCGCGCCCGAAGGACTGGAGCCGCAGTTCCACACCCTGTTCGCCACCGCCTCCGACGACCGGGCCCGCAAACGGGTCCTCGTCGACCAGATCGCCGCACTCACCGACGCCTCCGCGCGCTCCCTTCACCGAACGCTCACGGACGCCCGGCAGACTGGACCATGACCGGGCCACATGCCGGTGGCTTCGGCCCGATCGGGGCACACCCTCTTTCGCCATCACGCTGCGTGCGGGACGCTCGCGGGTGGTGGCGCCGCGCAGCACAGTACCGAGGAGGCATCAAGTGGTCGACGCACATCGGACGTTCGTCATCGTCGGCGGAGGACTCGCCGGAGCGAAGGCAGCTGAGACACTCCGGGCGGAGGGCTTCAGCGGCCGGGTGATCCTGATCGGCGACGAGGGCGACCATCCGTACGAACGGCCCGCCCTGTCCAAGGGGTACCTGCTGGGGAAGGAGGAGCGGGACTCCGTCTTCGTCCACGAGACCGCCTGGTACGCGGGCGCCGACATCGAGCTCCACCTCGGCCAGGTGGTCACCTCCATCGACCGCGAGGGCCGGTCGGTGCAGCTCGGCGACAACACGGTCGTCCACTACGACAAACTGCTGCTCGCCACGGGCGCGGAGCCGCGCCGGCTCGACATCCCGGGCACCGAACTGGTCGGCGTCCACCACCTGCGCCGGCTCGCCCACTCCGACCGGCTGCGCAACGTCCTGTCCTCGCTCGGCCGCGACAACGGCCACCTGGTGATCGCCGGGGCCGGCTGGATCGGGCTGGAGATCGCCGCCGCCGCCCGGACCTACGGCGCCGAGGTCACCGTCGTCGCCCCCTCCCCGACCCCGCTGCACCACGTCATCGGCCCCGAGGTCGGCCAGATCTTCACCGACCTCCACGCCGAGCACGGCGTCCGCTTCCACTTCGGCGCCCGCCTCACCGAGATCGCCGGGGAGGACGGCATGGTCCTCGCCGTCCGCACCGACGACGGCGAGGAGCACCCGGCCCACGACGTGCTCGCCGCGATCGGCGCGGCCCCCCGCCTCTCGCTCGCCGAGGCCGCCGGGCTCGACATGGCGGCACGGGACCAGGGCGGCGGCGTCCTCGTCGACGCCTCCCTGCGCACCAGCGACCCGCACATCCACGCCGCCGGGGACATCGCCTCCGTGGACCACCCGCTGTTCGGCGGCCGGCTGCGCGTCGAGCACTGGGCGCACGCCCTGAACAGCGGACCGGCGGCGGCCAGGGCCATGCTCGGCCAGGACGTGACGTACGACCGGGTGCCGTACTTCTTCTCCGACCAGTACGACCTCGGGCTGGAGTACTCGGGCTGGGCGCCGCCCGGTTCCTACGACCAGGTCGTCCTGCGCGGGGACGCCGGCAAGCGCGAGTTCATCGCCTTCTGGCTGAAGGACGGCCGCGTCCTCGCCGGGATGAACGTGAATGTGTGGGACGTCACCGAGAGCATCCAGAAGCTGATCCGGGCCGCCGTACCGGTCGACCCGGAGGCCCTGGGCGACCCGTCGGTGCCCCTGGACTCCCTGCTCTGACCCGCGTGCCCGCCCCGGGGCGGGCACGCCCCACGACGGGACCGGCCCGCCGCACGGCCGGTCCCGGACGGCCGGGCCCACCCGTAGACTTCACGCGTGGCAGGCAGGATCAATGACGACGACGTGAAGGCGGTCCGGGACGCGGTCCCGATCGACGCCGTCGTCTCCGAGTACCTCCAGCTCCGCAACGCGGGCGGCGGAAACCTCAAGGGCCTGTGCCCCTTCCACGACGAGAAGTCCCCCTCCTTCCAGGTCAGCCCCGGCAAGGGCCTGTTCCACTGCTTCGGCTGCCAGGAGGGCGGCGACACGATCGCCTTCGTGATGAAGATCGACCACCTCACCTTCTCCGAGACGGTCGAGCGCCTCGCCGCCAAGGCGGGCATCACCCTGCGGTACGAGGAGGGCGGCTACAACCCCTCCCACCAGCGCGGCGAGCGCATCCGGCTGGTCGAGGCGCACAAGATCGCGGCCGACTTCTACCGCGAACAGCTGAACGGCCCCGAGGCCGAGATCGGCCGCAAGTTCCTCGCCGAGCGCGGCTTCGACCAGGACGCCGCGGCCCACTTCGGGGTCGGCTACAGCCCGGCCGGCTGGGACCACCTCACCCGCTATCTGCGCGGCAAGGGCTTCAGCGACAAGGAGCTCATCAGCTCCGGCATCTCCCAGGACGGCCGCCGGGGTCCCATCGACCGCTTCCGAGGCCGGCTGATGTGGCCGATCAGCGACACCTCCGGGGACATCGTCGGCTTCGGCGCCCGCAAGCTCCGGGACGACGACAACGGCCCGAAGTACCTCAACACCCCCGAGACGTCGATCTACAAGAAGTCCCAGGTGCTGTACGGCATCGACCTGGCCAAGAAGGACATCGCGAAGGCGAGCCGGGCCGTCGTCGTCGAGGGCTACACCGACGTCATGGCCTGCCACCTGGCCGGGGTCACCACCGCCATCGCCACCTGCGGCACCGCCTTCGGCAACGACCACATCAAGATCCTCCGACGGCTCCTGATGGACAACGGCAGCGCCCGCGTGATCTTCACCTTCGACGGTGACGCGGCCGGGCAGAAGGCCGCCCTGCGCGCCTTCGAGGACGACCAGAAGTTCGCCGCCGAGACCTACATCG
This sequence comes from Streptomyces sp. NPDC001822, assembly GCF_042892135.1. Classification (NCBI taxonomy): domain Bacteria; kingdom Bacillati; phylum Actinomycetota; class Actinomycetes; order Kitasatosporales; family Streptomycetaceae; genus Streptomyces; species Streptomyces sp. NPDC001822. The sequence goes on along the minus strand of NZ_JBIATW010000015.1, from coordinate 10,420 downwards.
CGATCGCCCCGGACAACATGGACCCGTGCGACCTGCGGCTGGCCAAGGGCGACGGCGCCGTCCGCGACCTGGTCGAACCCCGCACCCCGCTCTTCGAGTTCGCCCTGCGCCAGATCGTCGCCCGCTACGACCTGGAGACGCCCGCCGGCCGGGCCGCCGCGCTCGACGAGGCGGCCGCCGTCGTCGCGAAGATCAAGACGAGCAGCGTCCAGCGCGAGGTGGCCGTCCAGCTCGCCGGCTTCGTCGGCATCCTCGACCAGGAGTTCGTCGTCCACCGGGTCAACCAGCTCGCCCAGTGGGCCCGCGGCCGGGGCGAGCGCGGACCCGCGCCGGGCAACCAGCCCCGGGGCGGCGCCCCGCAGCACCGGATCCAGGCGCCCACCGCACCGTCCGGACCCGCGCTGAACCTCCGCAGCCCCGCCCACCGCACGGAGCGGGAGCTGCTCAAGCTCGCCCTGCAGAAGCCCGCGCTCGTGTCGCCGGCCTTCGACGCCTACGGCGTCGACGAGTTCACCGCCCCGCCCTACGCGGCGGTGCGCCAGTGCATCGCGGAGGCGGGGGGCGCCGAGATGGGGGTCGCCGAGACCCGCGAGTACCTCGTCCAGGTGCTCGACGCGACCCCCGACGACACCGTGCGCAAGCTCGTCACCGAGCTCGCGGTCGAGGTCTTCCACGGCAAGACCATCGACGAGACCTACGCCGGCATGCAGCTCGTCCAGGTACGCCTCCGGGCCGTCGACCGCAGGATCGACGACGTCCAGGGCAGCCTGGCCCGGCTGGGGAGCAACGTGGCCCCGGACCACCTGGCCGCCGCGCAGAACGAGGTCTGGGTCCTCCAGCAGTACGCGCAGTCGCTGCGGAGCCACGGCGCCGACGCGCTCTGAACCACGATCAGCACCCTGTCACCCGGCGGACGCAAAAAGTCACCGCACGCCCCTCGTGACAGCGATGTGTCGTACCCCACACTGGGTGGCGGTGCCTGAGTCATCGGAGCGCGGCCGGTCCACCCAGGGCGGACCCTCCATCCCCGCGATCCGGCAGCGATCATCTGGAGGCCGCCCCCGTGCAGACCCGGACCGCGCCGACCACGACCGAGCACGTCCCGGCGATCCCCGCGCAGAACCGGGCCTCACGACACCCGGAGACGGCGGGCACGCCCGAATCGGTGCTGGAGGAGCCGGTGGAGCCCCCCCTGCCCCCCGAGCCGCGGAGCCGCCCGGAGGCGGGCGGCCCGTCCTCCGACCTCTTCCGCCAGTACTTACGCGAGATCGGGCGGATACCCCTGCTGAGTGCGGCCGAGGAGGTCGAGCTCGCCCGCCGCGTCGAGGCCGGGCTCTTCGCCGAGGAACGCCTCGCCGGCACCCCCGACCCCGACACCCGGCTCGCCGTCGACCTGGACCGGCTCGTCGTCATGGGGCGGATGGCCAAGCGCCGGCTGATCGAGGCCAACCTCCGCCTCGTCGTGTCCGTGGCCAAGCGCTACGTCGGCCGCGGCCTGACCATGCTCGATCTCGTGCAGGAGGGCAACCTCGGACTGATCAGGGCGGTCGAGAAGTTCGACTACGCCCGGGGCTACAAGTTCTCCACCTACGCGACCTGGTGGATCCGCCAGGCCATGTCACGCGCCCTTGCGGACCAGGCCAGGACCATAAGGGTCCCGGTGCACGTCGTCGAGCTGATCAACCGGGTCGTCCGCGTCCAGCGCCGCATGCTCCAGGAGCGCGGCTACGAGCCGACCCCCGAGGAGGTCGCGGCCCAGCTGGACCTGACTCCCGAACGCGTCGGCGAGGTCCTGCGGCTCGCCCAGGAACCCGTATCCCTGCACGCCCCCGTGGGCGAGGAGGACGACGTCGCCTTCGGGGACCTCATCGAGGACGGCGACGCCGCGTCCCCCGTCGAGTCGGCCGCCTTCCTCCTCCTGCGCCAACACCTGGAGACGGTCCTGTCCACCCTCGGGGAACGCGAGCGGAAAGTCGTCCAGCTGCGCTACGGACTGGACGACGGCAGGCCCCGCACGCTCGAGGAGATCGGGAGGATCTTCGGCGTGACACGCGAACGCATCCGCCAGATCGAGTCCAAGACGCTCGACAAGCTGCGGGACCACGCCTTCGCCGACCAGCTGCGCGGCTACCTGGACTGAGCCCGGCCGGCGCACGGGTGGCGGTGCCGCAACTCCCGTGCGCCGGCCGGGTCGGTCAGTCGACCTCCGCCAGCGCCTGCGCGAACTGCGCCGCGTACAGCCGGGAGTAGGCACCGCCGGCAGCCAGCAGTTCGTCGTGCGTGCCCTGTTCGACGATCGAGCCGTTCTCCATCACCAGGATCACGTCGGCGTCCCGGATGGTGGAGAGGCGGTGCGCGATCACGAAGCTGGTGCGGCCGTGGGCCAGCCGTGCCATCGCCTTCTGGATCAGCACCTCGGTCCGGGTGTCCACCGAGCTGGTGGCCTCGTCGAGCACCAGGATCACCGGGTCGGAGAGGAACGCCCGCGCGATGGTGATCAACTGCTTCTCACCCGCGCTGACCCCCGACCCCTCGTCGTCGATCACGGTGTCGTAGCCGTCCGGCAGGGTACGCACGAAGCGGTCGGCGTGGGCCGCGCGCGCCGCCTCCTCGATCTCCTCCCGGGTGACCTCGCGCGAGGCGCCGTACGCGATGTTCTCCGCGATGGTGCCCCCGAACAGCCAGGTGTCCTGGAGCACCATGCCTATGGCCGAACGGAGTTCGTCGCGCGTCATCCGCGCGGCGTCGACCCCGTCGAGGGTGATGCGGCCGCCCGTCACCTCGTAGAACCGCATCAGGAGATTGACCAGCGTCGTCTTGCCGGCGCCGGTCGGTCCGACGATCGCGACCGTGTGGCCCGGCTCCACGCTCAGCGAGAGGTCCTCGATGAGCGGCTTCTCCGGGTCGTACCGGAAGGACACGTGCTCCAGCGAGACGCTGCCGCGCAGCTCCGCGGGCCGCTCCGCCGTGTCCGGGTCGGGTGCCTGTTCCTCGGCGTCCAGCAGGCCGAAGACCCGCTCGGCCGACGCGATGCCGGACTGCACCAGGTTCGCCATCGAGGCGACCTGGGTCAGCGGCATCGAGAACTGCCGGGAGTACTGGATGAACGCCTGCACGTCACCGATCGACAGGGAACCCGACGCCACCCGCAGCCCGCCGACGACCGCGACGAGGACGTAGTTCAGGTTCGACACGAACATCATCAGCGGCTGCATGATCCCGCTGTTGAACTGGGCCTTGAAGCCGGCCTCGTAGAGCGCGTCGTTCTGCTCGGCGAAGTCCCGTGCGGACTCCTCCTGCCGCCCGAACGTCTTGACCAGCGTGTGGCCGGTGTACATCTCCTCGATGTGGGCGTTGAGCGCGCCCGTCACCTTCCACTGCGCCACGAAGTGCGGCTGCGAGCGCTTCCCGATCCGCGTCGCGACGACCACCGACAGCGGGATCGTCACCAGCGCCACCAGGGCCAGCAGCGGAGAGATCCAGAACATCATGACCAGCACGCCGACGATGGTGAGCAGGGAGTTGATGAGCTGGCCCATCGTCTGCTGCATCGTCTGCGAGATGTTGTCGATGTCGTTCGTCGCGCGGCTGAGCACCTCACCGCGCTGCTGCCGGTCGAAGTACGAAAGCGGCAGCCGCGCCAGCTTCGTCTGCAGGTCCTCGCGCAGCTGGTAGACGACCCGGTTGATCACCCGGATCGAGACCCGTGTCGACACCAGCATCAGGAGCCCCGCGGCGACGTACACCGCCAGCGCCAGAAGCAGGACGTGGCCCACCGCCCCGAAGTCGATGCCCTCGCCGGGGGTGAAGTCCACGCCGGACAGCACGTCCGCGAGACCGCCGCTGCCCTTCTCCCGCAGGCCCTCGACGGCCTGCTCCTTCGTCGTGCCCTCCTGGAGCCCCCGGCCGACGACCCCCGCGAAGATCAGGTCCGTGGCCGAACCGAGGATTTTCGGCCCCGCCACGGAGAGCGCCACGCTCAGCGTCCCCGCCCCCAGCATCAGGGACAGCGACGACTTCTCCTTGCTGAACCGTCTCAGCAACCGCTTCCCGGACCCCTTGAAGTCCATCGACCTCTCGGTGGGTCCCATGGACATCATCCGTCCGCCAGGCCCGGCCATCAGGCGGCCTCCGCTTCCGTCAGCTGGGAGAGCACGATCTCCCGGTAGGTTTCGTTTCCGTCCATGAGCTCGCGATGGCTGCCGTTCCCGACGACCCGGCCCTCGTCCAGCACCAGGATGCGGTCGGCGTCACGGATCGTGGACACCCGCTGGGCGACGATCACCACGGTCGCCGCCGCCGTCTCCTCGGACAGCGCGGCCCGCAGAGCGGCGTCCGTCGCGTAGTCCAGTGCCGAGAACGAGTCGTCGAAGAGATAGATCTCGGGCCGCTGCACCAGCGTCCGCGCGATCGCGAGGCGCTGGCGCTGCCCGCCGGACACGTTGGTGCCGCCCTGCGCGATCGGGGCGTTCAGACCGTGTTCGAGGTCCTCGACGAAGCCCTTCGCCTGCGCCACCTCCAGGGCGTGCCACAGCTCCTCGTCGGTCGCGTCCGGATTGCCGTACCGCAGATTCGTCGCGACCGTCCCCGAGAACAGGTAGGGCTTCTGCGGCACCAGGCTCACCGTCTTCGCCAGCAGGACGGGATCCAGGGTCCGCACGTCCGTTCCGTCGACCAGCACGTCCCCGTCCGTCGCGTCGAACAATCGCGGCACGAGGCCCAGCAACGTCGACTTCCCGCTGCCCGTCGACCCGATGATCGCGGTCGTCTCCCCGGGCCGCGCCACGAGATCGACCGCCCGCAGCACCGGCTCCTCGGCGCCCGGGTAGCGGAACTCCGCACCCCGTATCTCCAGGTGGCCGTGCTTGAGCAGCTTCGTGACGGGGGCGCTCGGCGGCACCACGCTCGACTCGGTGTCCAGGACCTCCTGGACGCGCTCCGCGCAGACCTCGGCGCGCGGCACCATGATGAACATGAAGGTGGCCATCATCACGGCCATGACGATCTGCATCAGATACGCCAGGAAGGCCGTCAGCGCCCCGATCTGCATCCCGCCGCTGTCGATCCGGTGCGCACCGAACCAGACGACCGCGATCGACGACAGGTTCACCACCGTCATGACGGTCGGGAACATCAGGGCCATCAGACGGCCCGTCGACAGCGCCACGTCCGTCAGTTCGCCGTTCGCGCCCCGGAAGCGGCCCTCTTCGTAGTCGTCCCGTATGAAGGCGCGGATGACCCGGTTGCCGGTGATCTGCTCGCGCAGCACCCGGTTCACCGTGTCCAGCCGCACCTGCATCGTGCGGAACAGCGGACGCATCCGCCGCACGATCAGGCTCACCGAGATGCCGAGGACGGGCAGCACGGCCAGCAGGACGCCCGACAGCGGCACGTCCTGGCCGAGCGCCAGGATGACGCCGCCGACGCACATGATGGGCGCCGACACCATCAGGGTGAAGGCCAGCAGGACGAGCATCTGGATCTGCTGCACGTCATTGGTCGTACGCGTGATCAGCGAAGGGGCGCCGAACCTGCCGACCTCGCGCGCGGAGAACGACTGCACCCGGCCGAAGACCGACGCCCGCACCTCCCGTCCGAGCGCGGAGGCCGTCCTGGCGCCGTAGTAGACCGCGCCGACGTTGCAGACGACCTGGAGGACGCTCACGGCGATCATCACCCCGCCGTAGCGCAGGATGTAGCCGGTGTCCCCCCGCACGACACCGTTGTCGATGATGTCCGCGTTGAGACTGGGCAGATAGAGGCTTGCCGAGGTCTGCAGGAGCTGGAGCAGGACCAGCAGCAGGATCGGCTGTCTGTACGGACCCAGGTAGGTCCGCAGGATTTTTATGAGCACACGAGTCTCTCGGAGTCGGCGAAGGGCAGAGGCCGATCCATACTCCGGTACGCCGCGCCGTGGCGGCCAACACTTTTCCTCAAGCCCCGGTCAAATCCGGACCGTTGCCCGTCAGACGGACGTGTCGAACGCCCCGGGGTGGATCTGGTCCCGGGTGGCTCCGTACTGCTGACGTACGGCGCGGCCCACGGCGAGCTCGTCGCCCGGCTCCAGCACCTGCGCCGCGGCGCCGCGCCAGGCCGGGGGAGTACGGGGATCGAGCGTGCCCTGCGAGACCCCGAGGGCCCACGCCGCCTGCCGGGCGGCTCCCAGCGCCCCGTACTGCGCGGGCTGCGGGACGACGACCTGCGTACCGAAGAGCGCGGGCGCCAGTGCCTGCACGGCGGGCAGCTCGGCCGCCGCACCCAGCAGGAACACCCGCCGCACCTCCACGCCCCTGCCGCGCAGCACGTCCAGCGCGTCGGCCAGCGAGCACAGCATGCCCTCGAAGGCGGCCCGCGCCAGGTGCTCGGGCTTCATCGACTCGCGCCGCAGCCCGCTCAGCGTGCCCGCCGTGTGCGGCAGGTGCGGGGTGCGCTCACCCTCCAGATACGGCAGCAGCACCAGTCCGGAGGCGCCCGGCGTCGACTTCAGGGCCAGGGCGGACAGTTCGTCCAGCCCGTCCACGCCCAGCATCTCGGCGGTCCCGCGCAGCGCGCGCACCGCGTTGGAGGTGGACACCACCGGCAGGTGCATCCCGGTCGCGTCGGCGAACGAGGTGATCATCCCCGTCGGGTCGGCCAGCGCCTCGTGGTGCACGGCCATCACCGAACCGGAGGCACCGAGCGAGACCACCGCGTCCCCCACGGCCACGCCCAGCCCGAAGGCCGCCGCCATCGTCTCGCCGGTGCCCGCCGAGATCAGCAGTCCCTCCGGCGTGGTCCCCGCGGACTCGGCCGGGCCGAGCACCTCGGGGAGAGCGGCCTGGCGGCCGAGCGCGAGCTCCACGAGATCGGGGCGGTAGGACCCGGAGCCGGCGGACCAGTAGCCGGTCCCGGACGCGGCACCCCGGTCGGTCGTACGCCGGGCCGGCCGGCCGAGCAGCTGCCACACCAGCCAGTCGTGCGGCTGCAGGACGGCGGCGACGCGCTGCGCGTTCTCCGGCTCGGTCCGCGCCAGCCAGCGCAGCTTCGCCACCGGCTGCGCGGCCTGCGGCACGGCTCCGACGGCCTCCGCCCACGCCTGCCGGCCCCCGAGTCCGTCGATCAGGTCGGCCGCGGCGGCCTGAGCCCGCCGGTCGTTGCCGAGCAGAGCCGGACGCACGAGGTTGCCCTGGCCGTCCAGCGGCACCATGCCGTGCTGCTGCGCGGACACACCGATCGCCTGGACGCCCTCGAGCAGCCCTCCGGAGGCCGCCTCACCGAGTGAGAGCAGCCACGCCTGCGGATCCACCTCGGAGGCCTTGGCCTCGATGGGATGCGCGGCGTACCCCTGCCGCAGCACCGCACCGGTGTCCGTGTCGCAGACGACGATGTGTGTGAAGGCGGATGAACTGTCCAAGCCGGCGACTATGCCCATACCCAAGATTCTGCCGCACCGGCGGACCTTTCCCGTACCGGGCGGGTGCCCGGTACGGGAAAGGTCCGCCGGTGCGGCCTCAGGTATCGGCCTCAGGTGCTGGCCTCAGGTGTTGGTCGTGCCCCAGTCGTCGGAGCCGTTCTGGCCGCTGCGCTCCTTCAGCGAGCGCACCCGGTCGGAGACGGAGACGGGCACCCTGTCCCCCACCTTCTCGCTCACCGAGTGGTACGCCTTGCCGGCGAACTCCCGGCCACCGTGCGCGGCGGACTCCGCCGCGTTGCGCACCGCCGGATTCTCGGCGAGCCGCTGCGCCGACTTCTTCAGCTGCTCGTAACGCTCGCGCCCGGCTCGCGTGCCGAGCACGTAACCGAGGGCCACTCCGGCGATGAACGTGAGCCGGTACCGCATGGCTGCCACCCTTCCTTCGCTCCGTGCGACGTGTGCTGCCCGCCTACCCGCGCACGCCCGAGATCACCCCGGGGCATACCGATTGGCGGAGCACCCCCCTGCTTGCGCTAATGTATGTGTCGCAGCGAACGCGCGCCGCTCGGCAGCCGCCAGGCAGGTACGATTCGAGGCACGCAGCAATCCCCTGTAGCTCAATTGGCAGAGCAGCCGGCTGTTAACCGGCAGGTTACTGGTTCGAGTCCAGTCGGGGGAGCGCGATCCCCTGTAGCTCAATTGGCAGAGCATTCGGCTGTTAACCGGAGGGTTACTGGTTCGAGTCCAGTCGGGGGAGCGGAACGGAAAGGGACCCTTCGGGGTCCTTTTTCTTGTGCCCGCGCGCCCTTGTCCGTGACTCTTTCGTGGTCATTTCGCGCCGTCCGGAACCGGGCGGCGCGCAGCGCGGTCTTCATGGTCACGCGAAGCCGACCATCCGCAGCAGGAGATCGTATGACCGGCTATGCTGCGGCAGACGGCGCGCACACGTGTACGCGCCACGCCGATACGGGGCGGTAGCTCAGCCGGTTAGAGCAGCGGACTCATAATCCGTCGGCCGTGGGTTCGAGTCCCACCCGCCCCACCACAGCAGAAACGTCGTGACCTGCGAGAACGCAGGTTTCACGCTAGCGCAGGCGTCGCGTTCGCCACACAAACGCCACACCGAAGCCCCGTACGATTTCTCCATGGCTTCGATCAAGACCAATTCCCGGCTGTCCGGAGACCCCTCGTACACCATCGTCTGGCGGGCCGGCGGGTCCCGAACAGGGGACTGGTGTCGCGAGACCTTCGATGACGAGGATCAGGCGAAACGTTTCCGCGACCTGGTCAACGGTCACGGACAGCAATGGCCGCCGGGGTGGGTCAAGGGGAAGGGATTCGTCGAGGCGGGGGAGCCGCCGATGCCGGACTCGGAGAAGTTCCCGGTCTATGCGCACTTCTACGTGGGGCTACTGACAGACATATCTGAGCACACCAGAACCAACTACACGAGATTCATCGATAACCACATGATCCCGTGGTTCGGGGAGCTGTCAGTCTCCGACCGCGGGAGCAGGCTTACCCGGGACCACGTCAGCCAGTGGATTCTGGACCTTCAGAGCGGGAGGCCCGGCCCGCTGCACCCCGCGGGTACGAAGCGCCGGGCGTACGCCCCAAAGACCATCGCCAACCTCCATGGCTTGCTCTACAGCATCTTCCAGTCCGCCGTGAGCGCCGATCCCGCCCTGCGCGACTCGAACCCGTGCGCCCACACGCGCTTGCCCAAGGGGAACGACACCGAGGATGACGAGGTCTTCCTTGAACCCGAGGAGTACGCACTCCTCAAGACACACGTGCGCGCCGACGCCGTCGACATCGTCGATGCCCTGGTGAGCACCGGCCTCCGATGGGGCGAGATAACCGCTCTGCAACCCCGGGACTTCACCTTCGCGTCGAAGCGGCCGACGCTTCGCGTTCAGCGCGCCTGGAAGCGGCGTGGAGAGGGCGGGACGTTCCTCGGCGCTCCGAAGACGAAGAAGTCACGCCGGACTCTCGTGCTGACCCCGGAGCAGGTGCAGTTGTTCCAGCGGCGCTGTCTGGGCAAGCAGTCGACCGACCTGATCTTCACCGCGCCAGAAGGCGGGGCCTGGCACTCCGGCGTGTTCTACGCACACCGCTGGAAGCCTGCCCTTGACGCGGCCAATGCAGCCGGTCTCACCAAACGCCCCCGGGTCCACGACCTGCGCCATACGCACGCTTCCTGGCTCATCGCCGGCAAGGTCCCGCTGCCCGTGATCCAGGCCCGCCTCGGCCACGAATCGATCACGACAACCGTCGACCGGTACGGGCATCTGCTGGAGGCATCGGACGAGGAGGTTGTGGCAGCCGTCGAATGGGCTATGGGTGCTGCAGCTGTGAAGCGTGATCTTTCCGAGGCGGCCTGACGCCCTTTTTAGTCAGGGCCCAGCACGAGCCGGCCTCTCGCCCCGTTGGAAAGAAGAAAGCCTGGACCATGGCCGAGCAGGTCGGGCAGCTCCGGCCGGACGGCGTCCAGCGCCTGCTGAACCACTCCGAGTGGGACGGGGACGTCGTCCGTGACGATCTGCGCGGCTAACGACTCGGAGATCACTCACGGGACAGCCCTTACGACCTCGTGCACGATAGGCGTCACCGCAGGTCAGCGGCTTGCTCCGTCGCGACGCCCGAGCCGCTGACCTGCACCGATGCAGCAACGACCCTAATCGTGCACGAGGTCGTTACGAGCTCGTGCATGGTTGGGATGAAGACGTGTTGATGTTGCGGTCGGCGTTTTGATCACGCGGCCGGTACGGGCAGTGCGAGTGCCTTCGTGTGGTGGGTTGCTTGTTGGTCGGTCAGGAGTCCGGCGATGGCTCGGATGGTGTCGGGCAGGTTGTCCCGGCGGGTGTGGTGTCGGGCGAGAGCCCTCCGGGGCCTCCCCCTGAGTGGTGGACACGCTGATACTGGATCTGCTTGATCCGGAGGAAGCGAGAAGACCGCCGATGGCGATGAAGGACTACTCGGACGAGTTCAGGGCCGATGCTGTGGCCCTGTTCGAGTCCATGCCCG
>NZ_JBIATW010000014.1:0-226332 GCF_042892135.1 Streptomyces sp. NPDC001822 | reverse complement strand
CCGACTCTATCAGACTCTTTCGTGTCCGATTCCCGGTCGAAGCGGGCTACTGCTTGTTTCGCTTTCCAGTTCTTCGCTTTCGCGTTTCCCTTTCCGGCGAGTCCGACTCTATCAGATCCTTTCGGGCCTGATTCCCAGTCAGCGGGGCTTGTCCTCCGAGCCGTTGGGCCCTTCCGACGAGTGAGACATTAGCGGAATCCCCGGCCCCGACGCTAATCGGGGTTCCTTCGAACGTTGATTCCTCATTTCGCACGCGTGCACGCAAAAACGCCACGACAGATGCCGTTGGTTCTCGGTGGTTACTGCGGAATGGCTGTCCGGGGACCGACCGGAGTCGGCGCTCACGTCGGACAACTCGGAGCACACTACGGATCCGGGACGGGCGTGTCAACCCCGGACTTCACCGTCCCGCGCGCGGACGGCGGGCAGGTAGGACGTCGCCCCGGTGGTCGCCCGGAAGTGGCGGGCGAAAGTCCGCGCGGACGTGTCGGCGGGCCGCCGGTGCCGCCGCGGTGTGCGGTTGTGCCGAATGGGTCAGTGCGGGGGCCCGCACCTCTCAGCCGTTGCCCGTGGCCAGCTCACGACTGCGGTCGCGCGCGGCTTCGAGCGCGGCGATGAGTGCCGCCCGTACCCCGTGGTTCTCCAGTTCCCGGATGGCGCTGATGGTGGTTCCGGCCGGGCTGGTGACCGCCTCGCGCAGCTTCACGGGGTGTTCGCCGCTGTCCCGGAGCATCACCGCGGCGCCGATGGCGGCCTGGACGATCAGGTCGTGGGCCTGGGCGCGGGGCAGCCCGAGGAGGATGCCGGCGTCGGTCATCGCCTCCACGAGGAAGTAGAAGTAGGCGGGGCCCGAGCCGGAGAGGGCGGTGGCCGCGTCCTGCTGGGACTCGGGGACGCGGAGGGTCTTGCCCACGCCGCCGAAGATCGCCTCGGCGTGGCCCAGGTGCTGGGGGGTGGCGTGCCGCCCGGCCGAGATGACGGACATGCCCTCGTCCACCAGGACGGGGGTGTTCGGCATGACGCGTACGACCGGGGTGCCTTCGGCGAGGCTGTCCTCGATGAACGCCGTCGTGATGCCCGCGGCCGCGCTGATGACCAGGCGGTCGGCGGTGAGGTGGGGGGCAAGTTCGCCGAGGAGTGTCCCCATGTCCTGGGGCTTGACCGCGAGGATGAGGATGTCGGCCTTCCCGGCCGCTTCGGCGTTGGTGACGGCCTCGACGCCGTAGCGGGTGCGGAGCTTCTCCGCGCGCTCGGGGCGGCGTGTGGTCACCAGCAGGTCGGCGGCCCGCCAGCCGGCCCGGATCATGCCGCTGAGCAGGGCTTCGCCGATCTTTCCGGTACCGAGGACTGCGACTGTCTGGGCCATGTGATTCATCCTCCGGGAGGCGGTGCGCGGCACGCGGTACGTGTGGTGGCCGCCATCCTCGCACCGGCCCGTCACGCGGTGCGGCGGCGGAGGGTCGCGGCGCCCAGGCAGAGGACGAGCAGGGCGCAGCCCGCCACGATCAGGACGTCGCGGGAGAAGTCGGCCGTGACGTCGGTGTGGCCGAGTACCTGGTTCATCCCGTCGACGGCGTAGGACATCGGCAGTACGCCGGAGAGGGCTTCGAGGGCCGGGTGCATCTGGTCGCGCGGGGTGAACAGCCCGCACAGCAGCAGCTGCGGGAAGATCACGGCCGGCATGAACTGCACGGCCTGGAACTCGGAGGCGGCGAAGGCCGAGACGAACAGGCCGAGCGCGGTTCCCAGGAGCGCGTCGAGCAGGGCGACCAGGAGCAGCAGCCAGGGTGAGCCCACCACGTCGAGGCCGAGGACCCAGACGGACATGGCTGTGGCCAGGAGGGACTGGGCGACGGCGATCGCGCCGAACGCCAGGGCGTATCCGGCGATCAGGTCGGCTTTGCCGAGGGGCAGGGCGAGGAGCCGTTCGAGCGTTCCCGAGGTGCGTTCGCGGAGGGTGGCGATCGAGGTCACCAGGAACATCGTGATCAGCGGGAAGATCCCGAGCAGGGAGGCTCCGATGGAGTCGAAGGTCCGGGGGTTGGCGTCGAAGACGTAGCGCAGCAGGGTGATCATCGCGACGGGGACGATCAGCAGCAGCGCGATGGTGCGGGGGTCGTGGCGGAGCTGTCGCAGGACGCGGGCGGCGGTCGCCAGGGTCCTGGCCGGGGTGAGTACGGGGGCGTCGGTGCTCATCGGGCGGTCTCCTGGCGGGTGGCGGCGGCTTCGTCCACGAGATGGAGGAAGGCCTCTTCGACGGTGGCGGAGCCCGTCGCGGTGCGAAGGGCGTCGGGGGTCTCGTCGGCGAGGATCAGGCCCTCGCGCATCAGCAGCAGCCGGTGGCAGCGCTCGGCCTCGTCCATGACGTGCGAGGAGACGAGGATGGTGGTGCCCCGTTCGGCGGCGAGCGTGTGGAAGAGGTTCCACAGGTCGCGGCGGAGCACGGGGTCGAGCCCGACGGTCGGCTCGTCGAGGACCAGCAGCTCTGGGGTGCCGAGCAGGGCGACGGCGAGGGACACGCGGCTGAGCTGGCCGCCGGAGAGGTTGCCGGCCAGTGCGTCGGCGTGGCCGGTGAGGTCGACGTCGGCGATGGCGCGGGTGACGGCGTCCTCGCGGTCCCCCCGGTGTCTGCGGCCGGGCCGGAGTACGGCCGCGAAGTAGTCGAGGTTCTGCCGGACGGTGAGGTCCGTGTAGACGGACGGGGCCTGGGTGACGTAGCCGACGCGGGGACGCAGGGCCGGGTGTCCGGCGGGCCGGCCGAGGACGTTCAGCGTGCCCGTGGTGTGGGCCTGGGTGCCGACGACGGATCGCATGAGCGTGGACTTGCCGCAGCCGGACGGGCCGAGCAGGCCGGTGATCCTGCCCGGCTCGACGGTGAAGTCGAGGCCGCGCAGGACGGTGCGGTCTCCTCGCACGACGGTGAGGGCACGGGCCTCGACGGCCCCCGCGTTCGCGGCTCCCGAGTAATTCATCATGTGATGAATATGGGGCTCGCCGACGGCCCGCGTCAAGGGCGGGGGTGGCGGTCAGCCGGTCAGCACGGCGAGTTCCACCACATAGCGCTCCTCGACCGTGCCGTCGGAGAAGACGGCGGCGAGGTGCCCACGCTCCTCGTCGAGGAACCGGCGGGTGGACTCGCCGTCGCGCACGAGGAAGGCGGAGTGGGTGGCGAGGTTGGCGAGATGCGTGTCGACCGGCACCGTCCGGGACCAGGGGAGCAGCCGCCGCGCGAAGTCGCCGGACAGGGTCTCGACGTTGCGCGAACCGGAACCTCCCGGCGTGCCGTGGGCGCCGTCGTCGATGCCGAGGTGACGCCCCAGCCGGATGCCCTGCTCGGCGATCCAGCCCACGGACGCGTCGGAGACGTTCCACCAGAGCGCGAGCGATCCCCCGGGGCGCAGGACGCGGAGTGCTTCGGGGAGGGAGTGCGAGGGGTCGGTCCAGTGCCAGGACTGGGCGTAGGTGATCAGATCGGCCGAGGCGGTGGCCAGGGGGAGGCGGTTGCCGTCGCCCCGGACGACCGGGACGGACGGCAGCGACCGGTGCAGTTCCGCCGCCATGCCCGGCCCCGGCTCGACGGCCGTGACGCGGGCGCCGCGTGCGAGCAGCAGCCGGGTGGCGATGCCCGTCCCCGCACCGACGTCGACGGTGCGGGCGCCGGGCAGTGGCCGGCCGGCCAGTTCCTCGACGGCATCCAGGAGCGCGGGCGGGTAGCCGGGACGGTTCGCGGCGTACTGGGCCGCTGCGCTGTCGAACGACAGGGCGCGGGGCGGGGTGGCGGACATGCGTTCATGCTGCGCCCGGACCGGCCGGTGCGGGCGGGGATCGCGAAAGCTTCACCGGCGCCCGGAACGGCCGCCCGGTCCGGGAGGGTGCTACCGGCGCCCGGAGCGCTTGCCCTTGGCGGTCTTGCGGGCAGCGGGGTTGCCGGCGCGGTTCGAGCGGCGCTTCTCGTACTGGGCGAGTGCCGTCTCGTACTCCGTGCGCCGCAGCTTCTCGCCCGGTGCCTCGGTGAACGAGCGGAAGAAGTAGGCGAGGAGCGAGCCGATGAAGCCGATCGACTTGAGCCCGCGCAGCCTGTCGTCCTGGGACGGGTCGGCGGACCGGCTGCCGAATCCCTCCCAGGTCTTGCGGAAGGCGATGGCGCTGCAGACGGCGAACATCAGCACCACCAGCAGGCCGACGAAGCCGCCGACCTCGGCGATCTCCAGCCCCTGGTAGGCGAAGCGGAGGACGAAGCACGAGGCGACGGCCGCCGCGAGCGAGCCGACGGTCACCCCCGCGCGCCGCAGCCCGTAACCGCCGTCGTGGCCGACCCAGGTCGTACCGAAGAAACGGAGGGATTCGGGCTGCGGCCCGGGGGCGCTCCCGTCCCGTGCCGGGGCGCCTGAAGGTGCTTCGTTTTTCTCGCTCACGGGATCGATTGTCCCAGGGCGGACGCGTGTTCCGTCAGTCGCAGCGCGGCGCGATGTAGCCGTCACTGCCCGTGTGGACATAGGCGTCCGACACGAACTCGCCCGAGGCGATGTTGTCCCAGAGGTTCGACGTGCCGTACGGCCCGGACACCCGCTCGCCCGGCTTCTGGCAGTAGACCGGGACGCTCATCCCGTACGGAAGGGTCCGCACGATGCCGTACTGGGTGCCCGGTCCCCTGCGGACGTTGACGCGGTAGCCGGGTGCGATCGGGTAGCGGACGACGTCCGCCGCGAGCGCCGCGGCCTCCGTGCCGCCCCCTGTGGTCTCGGTGTTCTCTCCAACGCCCATGAGGGCCTCCCCCGTCGAGAAACGAACATGACGACGCGCAGGCTAACAAGCCCCCCGCTGCTCGCACGCACCATCGACTAGGCTCCGTGCGTCGCGCATGCGCACGAATTTCACGGGGGTGGGCGATGCCGCCGCTGCGAGGGACCGGATCGGATCCGGAAGCGGAGCATCCTGAGTACGCCGGGCAGTACCGCCTGGAGGCGTGTCTCGGATCAGGCGGCATGGGTGTGGTGCACCTGGCGCGCTCGGCGTCCGGGCTGCAGCTCGCGGTCAAGGTCGTACACCGTCAGCACGCCGCGGATCCCGAGTTCAGGGCTCGTTTCCGGCAGGAGGTCGAGGCGGCGCGGCGGGTCAGCGGCGCGTTCACCGCCCCGGTCGTGGACGCCGATCCGACGGCCGCGCTGCCCTGGATGGCCACCCTGTACGTGCCCGGCCCGACGCTCTCCGCGCAGGTGAAGCGGAACGGCCCGATGAGCCCCGCGGAACTGCGCAGGCTCACTGCCGGGCTCGCCGAGGCGCTCCGCGACATCCACCGGGCCGGTGTCATCCACCGGGACCTCAAGCCGAGCAACGTGCTGCTCCCCGACTCCGGCCCCAAGGTCATCGACTTCGGGATCTCCCGGCCGTACGACAGTGATCTGCGCACCGAGACGGGCAAGCTGATCGGCTCGCCGCCCTACATGGCGCCCGAACAGTTCCAGCGGCCGCGGGAGGTCGGTCCCGCCGCCGACGTGTTCGCGCTCGGCGCGGTGCTCGTCCACGCGGCGACGGGCCGGGGGCCCTTCGACTCGGACAGCCCGTACATCGTGGCGTACCAGGTGGTGCACGACGAAGCGGATCTCGCGGGGGTGCCCGCGGACCTCGCTCCGCTGGTCGGGCGGTGCCTGGCGAAGGACCCGGCGGACCGGCCCACACCGGACGAGATCATGGCGGCGCTGCACCCGCCGTCGTACGAGGCGGCCGCGTTCATCCCGGCCCAGCGACGGCCCGTCGCCCTGGAAACGGCGGCCGCGGACGGGGACGGTCCGGGCGAGGACCCCACGCACGTGCGGTCCGCCGACGGGCTCCCGCCCTCGGCGGGCACGGGGAAGGGCCGACGCACCGGCCTCCTGTCGGCCGCGGCCGCCGTGGCACTCACGCTGGTGGCGGCGGGACTGTGGGCCGCGACGGCGGGGGACGGTTCCACCGCACCCGGGCGGGGCGGTGCCGGGGGCGAGCCCAGCGCCGCCTTCGTGCCGTGGCGTGCGGAGCTCCGCACGGAGACCGGGTCGACCCCGTCGTGTTCACCCGCGGGTTCCGCGCTGTACTGCGTCGCCGCGGGATACGGGACCGCGCGGCTGGACCCCGCGGACGGACGGGTGGTCTGGGAGCACCGGGAGGACTCCGCCGAAGCGCCGGAGCTAGGCGCGGCACCGGGCGGTCCGGTGTACACAGCGTCGCCGGGCGGGCCGCTCAGGGCGTACGCCGCCGAGGACGGGGCCCCGCTCTGGCGGGCGCGGCTGTCCGGATACCAGGACGTCCCCTTCCCGGCGGGCGCCACCCTGCTGATGGTCCGGCGGGACGGCACGGCGGAGGGCCTCGACGCGGCGACCGGCACGTTCCGCTGGCACCACGCGCTGCCCGGACTCGGGCGTCCGTCCTACGCGTTCCACGACACGGCGACAGGACTGGCGTACGCCTTCGAGCAGACGGCGGACGGCACCGCGACGCTCGTCACCGCGATCGGGGCGGACACCGGCCGCACCGTGTGGCGGCACCGGCTGGACGGCATGCTCACCCCGGCCGGTACGTCCGGCGGGGAACTCGTGCTGACCGCGGTGAACAGCGACGCCCAGGTCACCGGGCTGGTGCGCTACGACCCGGAGCGCCGCAGCGCGGCGCGGGTCGCCCTGCCGTTCCGCATGAGCGGGCCCGAGGTCGTGGTGGACGGGGACACCGCCTATCTGCTGGAGCGGGGCGGGACCCTGCTGGCCGTCGGCATCCGGCCCGGCGGCGGCATGGCGGAGCGGTGGCGGCTGGAGACGGCCGTCGGCCTGACCTCCGCCCCGGTGCTCGGCCCCGGTGACCGGCTGTACTTCTCGGCGGCCGACGGGCGGCTCCTGGCCGTGGACACCGTGCGCGGGACGCTGATCGGGCAGACGCGGCCCCGGCTGAGGGAGGGCAGGCTCGGCCTCGCCTCGTCCCTGCCCGCCCCCGTCGTGCTCGGGCGGAGCGTCGTGGCGACCGCCCCGGACGGCTCCGTCTTCGCGGTGGACGCGGACGGCCCCGCCCGCTGGTGAGACCAGGGACGGGGCCGGACGGGAAGCGCGCGGTTCAGCCGAGCCTGGAGACGTCGCGGACGGCGCCACGGTCCGCGCTGGTCGCCATCGCCGCGTAGGCGCGCAGGGCCGCCGACACCTTGCGCTCACGGTTCTTCGGCGCGTACACGCCGTTGAGCGCCTCGCGCCGGGCGGCGAGCTCCGCGTCGGGGACGAGGAGGTCGATCGAACGGTTCGGGATGTCGATCCGGATCCGGTCGCCGTCCTCGACGAGCGCGATGGTGCCGCCGGACGCGGCCTCGGGCGACGCGTGCCCGATGGACAGGCCCGAGGTGCCGCCGGAGAAGCGGCCGTCGGTGACCAGGGCGCAGCTCTTGCCGAGGCCGCGGCCCTTCAGGAAGGACGTCGGGTAGAGCATCTCCTGCATGCCGGGGCCGCCGCGCGGGCCCTCGTAGCGGATGACGACGACATCGCCCTCCTTGATCTCCTTGCGGAGGATCTTGTCGACGGCGTCCTCCTGCGACTCGCAGACGACGGCCGGGCCCTCGAAGGTCCAGATCGACTCGTCGACGCCCGCCGTCTTCACGACACAGCCGTCCACGGCGAGGTTGCCCTTGAGGACCGCGAGACCGCCGTCCTTGGAGTAGGCGTGCTCCAGGTCGCGGATACAGCCGCCGGCCGCGTCGAGGTCGAGGGTGTCCCAGCGCTCGGACTGGGAGAAGGCAGTCGCGCTGCGCACGCAGCCGGGGGCGGCGTGCCAGAGCTCGACCGCCTCGGGGGACGGGGAGCCGCCGCGGACGTCCCATTCCTTGAGCCACTCGGCGAGGGTGTCGGAGTGCACCGCGTGCACGTCCTCGTTGAGCAGCCCGCCGCGGTGGAGTTCGCCCAGGAGTGCGGGGATGCCGCCGGCCCGGTGGACGTCCTCCATGTAGTACGTCCCGCCGGGGGCCACGTTGGGGGCGACCTTCGAGAGGCAGGGGACGCGGCGCGAGACCTCGTTGATGTCGTCGAGGGTGTAGCGGAGCTCGGCCTCCTCCGCCGCGGCGAGCAGGTGCAGGATCGTGTTGGTCGAGCCGCCCATCGCGATGTCGAGGGCCATGGCGTTGTCGAACGCGGCGCGGGTGCCGATGGAGCGCGGCAGGACCGTCTCGTCGTCCTGCTCGTAGTAGCGCTTGGTGATCTCGACGACCGTGCGGCCCGCGTTCTCGTACAGCGCCTTGCGGGCGGTGTGTGTGGCGAGGACGGAGCCGTTGCCGGGGAGGGAGAGGCCGAGGACCTCGGTCAGGCAGTTCATCGAGTTGGCGGTGAACATGCCGGAACAGCTGCCGCAGGTGGGGCAGGCGTTCTCCTCGATGCGCAGGATGTCCTCGTCGGAGACGCTCTCGTCGACGGCGTCGCTGATCGCGTTGACGAGGTCGAGCTTGCGGACCGTGCCGTCGACGAGGGTGGCCTTGCCGGCCTCCATCGGACCGCCGGAGACGAACACCGTCGGGATGTTGAGGCGCATCGCGGCCATCAGCATGCCGGGGGTGATCTTGTCGCAGTTGGAGATGCAGATCAGGGCGTCGGCGCAGTGCGCCTCGACCATGTACTCGACGCTGTCCGCGATGAGGTCGCGGGACGGGAGGCTGTAGAGCATTCCGCCGTGTCCCATGGCGATGCCGTCGTCCACCGCGATCGTGTTGAACTCGCGGGGCACCGCGCCGGCCGCCTTGATCGCCTCGGAGACGATCCGGCCGACGGGCGCGAGGTGGGTGTGCCCGGGCACGAACTCCGTGAAGGAGTTGGCCACCGCGATGATCGGCTTGCCAATGTCCTCACTGGCTACGCCGGACGCCCGCATAAGGGCGCGGGCGCCCGCCATGTTGCGGCCGTGGGTGACAGTGCGGGACCTCAGCTGGGGCATCGTCTCTCGCTCCTTCGACAGAAAAGACTCCTTTGGAGCGTACGCCTACCGTGCCAAGATCTGGACAGACCGTCCGATATGCGGGACGGACGGCTCGGTGCGCGGACGGGAGCGGGCGCCGGACGGCCCGGCGCCACGGGCTCAGTCCTCGGCCAGGTACCGCTGGAGCGTCGGAGCCACCATCGCGATGATCTTCTCCGGATCGGCCGACGCCAGCGGCTCCGCCTGGATGACGTAGCGCAGGATCGCGATGCCGATCATGTGGGAGGCTGCCAGCTCCGCCCGGAAGGTGGGGTCGGGCACGTCGAGGTCGGCCGCGATCCGCTCCAGCAGCCGGCGCAGCACGAAACCGCGCAGCACCTTGGCCGCGGCCTCGTGCGTGAGCGCGGAGCGCAGGATCGCCAGCAGCGGCGCGCGGGACGCCGGGTTCTCCCACACGCCGATGAAGTACCGGGCCAGGCGCTCCCCGACGTCCTCCGAGGGGCCGCCCAGGATGGAGGGGATGACGAGCGCCGGCTCGAAGGAGACCTCGACGGCGGCGGCGAAGACCTCGTCCTTCGTGCCGAAGTAGTGGTGCACCAGGGCCGAGTCCACGCCCGCCGCCTTCGCGATGCCACGGATCGACGTCTTGTCGTAGCCGCGTTCGGCGAAATCCGCGCGGGCCGCCTCCAGGATGCGGGTCCTCGCGTCCGGGCCCTCCGCGTGCGCGGTGCGTGAGGGGCGGCCCCTGCGCCGCGGGGCCGGTCCGCCGTCGCCGGACGTCACGAGCGCGGCGCCTGCGCCGACGAGGCCAGGTGGAGCCGGGTGAAGGCCAGCGCCTCCGCGAGGTCCGCCTCGCGTTCCGCGGACGACATGGCCCTGCGGGTGTTGACCTCGATGACCACATGGCCGTCGAACCCGGTACGGGCCAGCCGCTCCAGCAGTTCCGCGCACGGCTGGTCGCCCCGGCCGGGCACCAGGTGCTCGTCCTTGCCGGAGCCCTTGCCGTCGGCGAGGTGGACGTGCGCGAGCCGGTCGCCCATCCGGTCCACCATCGCGAGGCTGTCGGTGCGCGCGGTGGAGGTGTGCGAGAGGTCGACGGTGAAGTGCCGGTAGTCGTCGTTGCTGACGTCCCAGGCGGGCGCGTACGCCAGCATCTCGCGGTCCCGGTAGCGCCACGGGTACATGTTCTCGACGGCGAAGCGGACGTCGGTCTCGTCCGCCATCCGCCAGATTCCGGTGATGAAGTCACGGGCGTAGTTGCGCTGCCACCGGAACGGCGGGTGCACCACCACCGCCGAGGCCCCGAGCTTCTCCGCGGCGTCCCTGGCCCGCTGGAGCTTCACCCACGGGTCGGTGGACCAGACCCGCTGGGTGATCAGCAGACATGGCGCGTGGATCGCGAGGACCGGCACCTGGTGGTAGTCCGACAGACGCTTCAGCGCTTCTATGTCCTGGCTGACGGGGTCGGTCCAGACCATGACCTCGACGCCGTCGTAACCGAGGCGCGCGGCGATCTCGAAGGCCGTCGCCGTCGACTCCGGATAGACGGAGGCCGTAGACAGGGCGACCTTCGCATCCGGGATGCGCACCACTGGTTCTGCCACCAGGACAGCGTAAGCGCAGCGGCGCGCGTCCCTCAGGGACCCCGGCGGAAAGTGAGAAGGGCCATGACCGCCGCCGGCGGGATCAGACCGGAACCGCCTGGGCCGTCGGCAGGTGGTCCAGACGCCGCAGGATGACGCCCTCGCGCAGCGCCCAGGGGCAGATCTCCAGCTCCTCGACCCCGAAGAGGTCCATCGCCCCCTCCGCGACGAGCGCCCCGGCCAGCAGCTGCGCGGCACGCCCCTCGGTGACCCCGGGCAGGTGTCCGCGCTGCTCGACGGTCATCGTCGTCAGCTTCGGGACCCACTCCTCCAGCGCCTTGCGGCTGAGGACGCGCTGCACGTACAGCCCCTCGGCGGAACGGGCGGCACCCGTGATCCTGGCGAGCTGCCGGAAGGTCTTGGACGTGCCGACGACGTGGTCGGGCGGTCCGAACCGGGTGAACTCGCCGACGGAACGGGCGATGCCGGCGCGGACGTGACGGCGCAGTGCGCGTACGTCGGTCGGGTCCGGCGGATCGCCCGGCAGCCAGCCGGCGGTGAGGCGCCCCGCGCCGAACGGCAGCGAGACGGCCGCGTCGGGCTCCTCGTCCATGCCGAAACCGACCTCGAGGGAACCGCCGCCGATGTCGAGGACGAGCAGCTTCCCGGCGGACCAGCCGAACCACCGCCGGGCCGCGAGGAAGGTCAGCCGGGCCTCCTCCTCGCCGCTGAGGACCGTCAGGGACACCCCGGTCTCGTCCCGCACGCGGGCCAGGACCTGGTCGGCGTTGCCCGCCTCGCGCACGGCGGAGGTGGCGAACGCCAGCACGTCCTCGCAGCCCTTGTCCTCGGCGGCCTGGAGGGCGCCGGCGATCGTCGACACGAGGCGGTCGACGCCCTTGGGGCCGATCGCGCCGCTCTTGTCGAGGAGTTCGGCGAGCCGCAGCTCCGCCTTGTGCGAGTGCGCGGGCTGCGGTCGCGCACCGGGGTGGGCGTCGACCACCAGCAGATGCACCGTGTTCGAACCCACGTCGAGGACTCCGAGTCTCATACCGGAACGCTACTGCGGCTTACTCTGGGCGCGTGCCAAAGACGAAAAAGGCGAAGCCGGACAAAGCCACGAAGAAGCAGTCGGGATCGAAGCGGGAGACGCCGCAGCCGGAAGCGACGGGGCCCGGCGGGCCCGACGAGAAGGAGCTCGACTTCGCTCGGGCGTGGGTCGAATTCCCCGACCCGACGGACGACGAGCAGATCTACCGCTGCGACCTGACCTGGCTCACGTCCAGGTGGAACTGCATCTTCGGCAGCGGCTGCCAGGGAATCCAGGCGGGCCGCGCCGACGACGGCTGCTGCACGCTCGGCGCGCACTTCTCCGACGAGGACGACGAGAAGCGGGTGGCCGGCCACGTCGCACGGCTCACACCGGAGATCTGGCAGTTCCACGACGTGGGCGCGAAGACCGGCTGGGTCGGCGTCGACGAGGACGGCGAGCGCCAGACCCGGCGCTGGGAGGGCTCGTGCATCTTCCAGAACAGGCCCGGATTCGCGGGCGGCGCGGGCTGCTCGCTGCACATCCTGGCGCTGCGGGAGGGCAAGGAACCGCTGGAGACGAAGCCCGACGTGTGCTGGCAGCTGCCGGTCCGGCGGACGTACGACTGGATCGAGCGGCCCGACGACACCCGAGTGCTCCAGATCTCCATCGGGGAGTACGACCGCCGCGGCTGGGGTCCCGGCGGTCACGATCTGCACTGGTGGTGCACGTCGGCGACCTCCGCGCACGGCGCCGGCGACCCGGTCTACGTGTCCTACCGGCCTGAGCTCACCGAGATGATGGGCAAGGAGGCGTACGGCCTGCTGGCCGAGCTGTGCGAGCAGCGGCTGGCGTCGCTGCTGCCGATGGCCCCGCATCCGGCCGACCCGGCCTGAGGCGGTCCGGCACCCGCCCGCGCCATCCGACGGCGGCCCGGTGTGCGCTGCGCGAGGCCTTCGCGCCGCGCAGGCCGGGCCGCCGTCGCGTGCGTGTACGGCGCGGACCTGCCGGCGGCGCACCCGCTCGCCGCCGGGGACGGGCCGCCGTCGCGCGCGGGGTCAGCCGGCCGGTTCCGAGGGCTCGTCCGGAGGCGTCGTGCCGGGCGAGGGCTCGGGCGGCGACGGCTCGCCGGTGGGTGACGGCGTCGGGTCGGGCGGATCCGGCGTGGGCGTCGGCGTGGGCGTCGGGTCCGGTGACTGCGTGGGGTCCGGGGTCGGATCGGGCGACGGGGGCGGCGGCGACTGCGTGGGGGCCGGCGGTTCGGAGGACGGACCGGGGGACGGGGTCGCCGGATGCGTGGCGCCCGCGCCGTAACCGGTGACGGCGACGGCGGAGCCCGAGGGTGCGAGGACGACACGGGCGGTCCAGGGGCCGCGCGGTTCGGCCGCGCGGTCGACGAACACGTGGAGGGTCACGCTCCGGCCGGGCGCGACCGTGCCGGACGAGCGGCTGAGCCGGAGCCACGGGGCCTGCGCCCGAGCCGACCAGGAGACCGCGCGGGTGCCGGTCGCCGTCAGGGTGACCGTCGTACGGCCGCCGGTCGAGCGGGCCGAGACGACCAGCGTGCCCGCCGCGTCCGGGGATCCCCCGACACTCACGACCTCCGCGGAGACGTCGGGCCTCCGGGCACCGTCCGTGAAGCTGTCGTCCGCGTCGGGCCGGGCGTTGCCCGCGTTCTCGTAGTGGTCGTACGCCTCGTCGCCGGGACCCGGTTCCACGTCCACGTCCGTCGCGGTGACCGACGGGTCGCGTCCCTCCCCGGTGAGCGGGGCGCCCCGGTAGGCGGCCCACAGCGCGATCACCGGTGCGGCGACCACCGTCGCCACGACCGTCGTCGTCACGACCCGGGCGCGGAGCCGGTCCCGGCGGGCGGCGTGGTCCTTGGGGTCGAGCGGGAATCCCGTCCGGCCGAAGCGCGGGGCGCCGGACCTGGAGCGCCGGGCGTGGGCCAGGGCGACGCGGACGGAGGGGCGGGGTGCCTCGACGACCGGGAGCGAGGCGACGCGGCCCACGGCCGTCCCGGGCCACGGCCCGGCGGCACCCGCCCGTTCGGCGGCCCGGCGGCAGCGCGGGCAGTCGTCGACGTGCCGGACGAGTTCCCTGCGCAGGACCGCCGAGAGCAGCACCTGGTGCGTGCCGGTGAGCCTGGCCACAGCGGGGCAGTCGCCCGTCTCGACGACGGCGAGGGCGGCGCGGGTGCGCTCCACCTCGCAGGCGGCCCCGGCCAGGAGCTCCCGGGCGCTGCCGACGTCCATGCCGAGGACCGCCGCCACGGCGCGCGAGGTCAGCCCGTGGCGCACCGCGAGCTCCAGCGCCTCGCGCTGCTCGGGTGTGGTGCCCGCCGCCTCCGGCCAGGCCAGCTGCGCGAGTTCCCGCCGGCGCGCCTCGGACGCCGGGGACTCCGCGGGGCGGCCCGGGCCTGCGGCCTCCTCCGGGGAGGCGTGCGCGACGGCGGGAGGCGGGGCGGGTACGGACTGGCGGCGGTGGGCCTGCCTGCCCCGGCGCTGCTCGGTGAGCGCTCGCAGGCACGTCCACCTGGCCAGGGCGTACAGCCAGGATTTACGTTCCTCCTCGCCCTCGGGGCAGCGGCCGTGCTGCCGCTCGGCGATCGCCAGGACGAGTCCCAGGGCGTCGGTCGCCGCCTCGTGGTCGCAGAGGACGGAGAGGCAGTAGGTGAACAGTCCGTCGAGGTGGGGCTCGTAACGTGCGGACGGGCGCTGCGCCGTCGGGTGCGCCGCGCTTCGGTGCGCCCGGTGT
The DNA here is from genome assembly GCF_042892135.1 of Streptomyces sp. NPDC001822. Lineage (NCBI taxonomy): Bacteria > Bacillati > Actinomycetota > Actinomycetes > Kitasatosporales > Streptomycetaceae > Streptomyces > Streptomyces sp. NPDC001822. The sequence goes on along the minus strand of NZ_JBIATW010000014.1, from coordinate 212,052 downwards.
GCGCCGGTGGTGCGTACGGAGGTGTCCAGCCTGCTGCTCGTCACCTTGCGACCGTAGGCAGATGAGGGTGAACCTTTGGCGACACTTTCCGACATTTAATCCTTACGGGTGACACTCTCCTTCCAAAGCGGACAGGAATTCCGTATTCCACCAGAACCGACGCATCGGTCACATGTTCGCCCATCGCTCCCACGGGCGGTGCTGTCGGACCCCACCTATACGGTGACGCCATGGCTGCCCGTACGAAATCCGCGAAGGACCGGCCGTCCTACCGCTGCACCGAGTGCGGCTGGACGACCGCCAAATGGCTCGGCCGCTGCCCGGAGTGCCAGGCCTGGGGGACGGTCGAGGAGTTCGGCGGCGCCCCCGCCGTCCGCACGACCGCGGCCGGCCGGGTCTCCACCGCCGCCCTGCCGATCGGCCAGGTCGACAGCCGCCAGGCCACGGCACGCTCGACCGGGGTCGGCGAGCTGGACCGGGTGCTCGGCGGAGGGCTCGTGCCCGGTGCCGTCGTGCTGCTCGCGGGCGAGCCGGGCGTCGGCAAGTCGACGCTGCTGCTGGACGTCGCGGCGAAGGCGGCGAGCGACGACCACCGCACGCTCTACGTCACCGCCGAGGAGTCGGCGAGCCAGGTGCGCATGCGGGCGGACCGCATCCGGGCGATCAACGACCACCTGTACCTGGCCGCCGAGACCGACCTCTCCGCCGTCCTGGGACATCTGGACGCGGTCAAACCCTCCCTGCTCGTCCTCGACTCCGTGCAGACGGTCGCCTCGCCGGAGATCGACGGCGCGCCCGGCGGGATGGCCCAGGTCCGGGAGGTCGCGGGCGCGCTCATCAGGGCGTCCAAGGAACGCGGCATGTCGACGCTCCTGGTCGGCCACGTCACCAAGGACGGCGCCATCGCGGGACCGAGGCTGCTGGAACACCTCGTCGACGTCGTGCTGTCCTTCGAGGGCGACCGGCACGCGCGCCTCAGGCTCGTGCGCGGTGTCAAGAACAGGTACGGCGCCACGGACGAGGTCGGCTGCTTCGAGCTGCACGACGAGGGCATCACCGGTCTCGCCGATCCGTCGGGGCTCTTCCTGACCCGCCGCGACGAGCCCGTGCCCGGCACCTGCCTGACGGTCACCCTGGAGGGCAAGCGCCCCCTGGTCGCCGAGGTGCAGGCGCTGACGGTCGACTCGCAGATCCCCTCGCCCCGGCGCACCACCTCGGGCCTGGAGACGTCCCGGGTCTCGATGATGCTGGCGGTCCTCGAACAGCGGGGCCGTATCAGCGCGCTCGGCAAGCGGGACATCTACAGCGCCACCGTGGGCGGCGTGAAGCTCACCGAGCCGGCCGCGGACCTCGCGATCGCCCTGGCGCTGGCCAGCGCGGCGAGCGACACACCGCTGCCGAAGAACCTGGTCGCGATCGGTGAGGTGGGGCTCGCCGGGGAGGTCAGGAGGGTGACGGGCGTGCAGCGCAGACTGGCCGAGGCATATCGTCTGGGGTTCAAGCACGCCCTCGTTCCGAGGGACCCGGGACAGGTTCCCGCGGGCATGAAGGTCACGGAGGTCGCCGACATGGGAGACGCCCTGAGAGTCCTTCCGCGCCGGTCTCGCCCGGACGGACCACAGGACGACGGCGCACGCCGGTAGACTTTGCCCTGGTCTCGCCCGTCCGTACGAGCGGTACGAGGGACGCAAGGGCACCGCAAACCTGTGACCGGAGGAGTGCAGTGGCAGCCAACGACCGGGCAGCAACGCCCGGAAAGTCCGGCCAAGGCACGGGGAACGAGGCGCTGATGCGCGCCTCCTTGAGCGCGGTCGCGCCCGGAATGGCCCTTCGTGACGGCCTGGAACGCATCCTGCGCGGCAACACCGGCGGGCTGATCGTTCTCGGCATGGACAAAACCGTCGAATCCATGTGCACCGGTGGATTCGTGCTCGACGTGGAGTTCACCGCGACGCGCCTGCGCGAGCTGTGCAAGCTGGACGGCGCGCTGATCCTCGACAAGGACATGACCAAGATCCTGCGGGCCGGCGTCCAGCTGGTCCCGGACGCCTCGATCCCGACCGAGGAGACGGGCACCCGCCACCGCACGGCGGACCGCGTCTCCAAGGCCTGCGGGTTCCCCGTGGTGTCGGTCTCCCAGTCGATGCGCCTGATCGCGCTGTACGTCGACGGGGAGCGCCGGGTGCTGGAGGAGTCCTCCGCGATCCTGTCCCGCGCCAACCAGGCCCTCGCCACGCTGGAGCGCTACAAGCTCCGGCTGGACGAGGTCGCGGGCACGCTCTCCGCGCTGGAGATCGAGGACCTGGTGACCGTCCGGGACGTCACGGCGGTCTCGCAGCGGCTCGAGATGGTGCGCCGGATCGCCACCGAGATCGCCGAGTACGTCGTGGAGCTGGGCACCGACGGACGCCTCCTGTCGCTCCAGCTGGACGAGTTGATCGCGGGCGTGGAGCCGGAGCGGGAGCTGGTCGTGCGCGACTACGTGCCCGAACCGACGGCGAAGCGCTCCCGCACGGTCGCCGAGGCGGTGGCCGAGCTGGACACCCTGACCCACACCGAGCTGCTCGAACTCCCCGTGGTGGCGCGGGCGCTGGGCTACAGCGGCTCGCCCGAGACCCTCGACTCGGCGGTCTCACCGCGCGGGTACCGGCTGCTCGCGAAGGTGCCGCGGCTTCCCGGCACCATCATCGAGCGGCTGGTGGAGCACTTCGGTGGCCTCCAGAAGCTGCTCGCCGCCAGCGTGGACGACCTCCAGGCCGTGGACGGCGTCGGCGAGGCCAGGGCCCGGAGCGTGCGCGAGGGCCTCTCCCGGCTGGCGGAGTCCTCGATCCTGGAGCGGTACGTCTGAGGGATGAGCGGGAGCGTTCCGGGTCAGTCCGGAACGCCTGCCGCCGCCAGGGGGGCGGTGGCCGCCATCCCCGGAGCCGCCTCTCCCGCGGCTGCCGCGCCCGGGCCGACCCCCCGGCCGATCGGTGCGGGGCCGGTCACCCGGGCGCCGGTCCCCGGCCGGGAATCAGTCCTTGGCCAGGACGAACGACGCCCGCTGCACGCTCTCGCCGGGGATCCTGGCCTCCAGCAGGTACGTCCCCGGCGCCGCGGCGCCGGGAGGCGGTGTCGCGCACTTGGGCGCGCTGCGCTTACGGTCCCAGTCCACGGTGTGGACGACCGTCGCTCCCGCGGGGATCCTCAGGAACAGGGCCCCGGTGCGGGGGCAGTCCTTGGACGACCACAGCTGATCGTCGTCCTCTCCCGCCTGCGTGATCGTGAGCACGGCGTTCTTCGGGCCGAAGTCGGCCTTGCAGTCAGCGGCCGAGGTGTTCCTGGCGGTGAGCCGGAAGCGCGGCTTGTCGTCGGGCCCGAAGCTGTTGTCGGTCCTCAGGCTCAACTGCAGCGCGGCCGGCGTGCAGTTGGGGAGCGAGGAACCCGCGGGCACCTGCTGGCCCGCGCTTGTGCCGGCCGGGCCGGCACTCGAACCCGTCGGGCCTTGCGCACCCGCGGAACCCACCGCGCCCGCGGAGCCGCCCGCACCGGTGTCCGATCCCGCCCCGCCCCCGGTACCGGCACTCCCACCGGAGCCACCGTCCGTGCCGGAGCCGCCCGACTCGTCGCGCCCGCCGGGAGGTTGACCGACGACCGGACCCGAACCCGAGGGCCCGGGCGTGATGGACGGTGCGGGGTTCTTGCCACCCGGCTTGCCGTCGTCCGTGCCCGGTCCGCCCCCGCCGCCCCGCGTGACGGCCCATGCGGCCAGGGCCGCGAGCAGCGCGATCACGAGCACCGCTACTGCTCTCCGACGCCAATAGATGCTGGAGGGAAGCGGCCCGACCGGATTGCGCATAGAACCCACGCACCGAACTGTACGAGAGTTCCCGCCCAACTCCGGCCCCCAACCCCCGCTCTGATCGACAAGTTTTCCGGATCATCATCACGGAGCCACCGTTCCCGGCCGCTTCCAGCCACTTTGCACCGGCTCGGACTTCGTCCGCACCGTACGAAGGGACAGAACGGGTGGCGTTATCACCCCGAGAGCCGTCGGCCGGGCCGACACCCCCGTAGCGTGCGCGCCACTCCCGCCTTCCGTGCCAGGATCGTAGGTGCGATGACTGCCACGACTTCGACACAGACGCCCCCCGCCTCCCTCCACGCGCCCGTCATCGGGTGGTTCGAGCAGCACGCCCGCGATCTGCCCTGGCGCCGCCCCGAAGCGGGTGCCTGGGGCGTGATGGTGAGCGAATTCATGCTGCAGCAGACCCCGGTGAACCGCGTCCTCCCCGTCTACGAGCAGTGGATGGCCCGCTGGCCGCGCCCCGCCGACCTGGCCGCCGACGCGCCGGGCGAAGCCGTCCGCGCCTGGGGCCGGCTCGGCTACCCCCGGCGCGCGCTGCGCCTGCACGGGGCCGCCCAGGCGATAACGGAACGCCACGGCGGGGACGTGCCGAGCGAGCACGGCCAGTTGCTCGCACTGCCCGGTATCGGCGAGTACACGGCCGCGGCCGTGGCCTCGTTCGCGTACGGGCAGCGTCACGCGGTGCTGGACACGAACGTCCGCAGGGTGTTCGCCCGGGCCGCCACCGGCATCCAGTACCCGCCGAACGCCACCACCGCGGCCGAGCGCAAGCTCGCCCGCGCCCTGCTCCCCGAGGAGGACGAGCGCGCCGCACGCTGGGCCGCGGCCACGATGGAGCTCGGCGCCCTCGTGTGCACCGCGAAGAACGAGGACTGCACCCGGTGTCCCATCGCGGAGCAGTGCGCCTGGCGACTGGCCGGGAAACCCGCCCACCAGGGGCCGCCCCGCCGCGGCCAGACCTACGCCGGTACGGACCGGCAGGTGCGGGGGCGGCTGCTCGCGGTGCTGCGTGACGCGGTGACCCCGGTGCCGCAGTCCGCCCTGGACTCGGTGTGGGAGGAGCCCGTCCAGCGGGCACGGGCCCTGGACGGGCTCGTCGCCGACGGCCTGGTCGAGCCCCTGGCCAACGGCCGGTACCGACTGCCCCTCACCTGACCCGCGCACCCGGCGGACCCGCTGCCCATCGGCTGTTACACAACCGATGGGCAGCCGTGCGTCCGCGTACGGCTGCTCCGCACAACCCCGTGACAACGCCTCCGTAACGTCACCGGACGTCGGCGGAACACCTGGCCGGCGGCGGTACCACGGGGTTTCACGGGGACGGAGGCGGTTGTTATGGCGCAGGGCGAGGTGCTCGGCTTCGAGGAGTACGTACGGACCAGGCAGGACGCGCTGCTGCGCAGTGCCCGCCGGCTCGTGCCGGATCCCGTGGACGCACAGGACCTGCTGCAGACCGCCCTGGCCCGCACCTACCGCCGCTGGGACGGCATCGCCGACAAGTCCCTGGCCGACGCCTACCTGCGCCGCGTCATGATCAACACGCGGACCGAGTGGTGGCGGGCCCGCAAGCTCGACGAGGTCCCCACCGAGCAGCTCCCCGACGCGAGCGTCGACGACGGTACGGAGCAGCGCGCCGACCGTGCCCTGCTCATGGACGTCCTCGGCGTCCTGGCTCCGAAGCAGCGCAGTGTCGTCGTGCTGCGACACTGGGAGCAGATGAGCACGGAAGAGACGGCCGCGGCCCTCGGCATGTCGGCCGGCACGGTGAAGAGCACGCTGCACCGCGCTTTGGCGCGCCTGCGCCAGGAGCTGGAGGACCGCGCGGCCCGCAGCCGCGAGGCCGAGGGCGTCCTGGCGCGGATACCCGCCCAGCGGAGCCGGCGGCACGACGAGCGGGAGCGGGAGCGGTGCGCGGCCTGAACGGCAGAAGCACGGGCGGCGGAAGGACGGCGGGACCGGGCGGCAGGCTCGGTGCCGGCCTCGCGGCGGGGAGCACGGCGGTCGCCGGGCTCGCCGCCTTCGCGCTGTTGTGCGCCGGCTGCACATCCGGCGGCACCGGCACCCGTGACGAGGGCCCCGCGGACTCCCGGCCGGTCACCCGGGCCTCGGCGCCGAACGCCGTCCCCGCCGGGACGGCCAAGCCGGCGCCGCGCATCGACGCGGTGAAGCTGGTGGAGGCGGACCCGAAGGTCAGCAGGCAGTTCAAGGACGACCTCAAGCCCTGCACCGGCGACGAGTACCCGATCGACACCTCCTACGGCACGCTCACCGACGGTCCGGCGGCCGACGTCGTGGTCAACGTGATGACCTGCGGTGACTCGGTGGGGGTGGGCACCTACGTCTACCGGCAGCGGGCGGACGGTTCCTACGGCAACGTCTTCGCCGCCGAGACGCCCGCGGTCTACGGCACCATCGACCGGGGGGACCTGGTGGTGACGACCCAGGTGTACGGGTCCAAGGACGCGGTCGCCTACCCCTCCGGCGAGGACATCGTCACGTACCGCTGGACCGCCGGCCGGTTCGCCGAGACCGACCGGGTGCACAACGACTTCAACCGGGCCGTCGGCAACGGGGAGGGCACCCTTCCCGTACCGCCGACGACGAAGAACTGAGAGCCGCCCGCATGGCCGAGACCCACGTCCTCTTCGTCGAGGACGACGACGTCATCCGTGAAGCCACCCAGCTCGCCCTGGAGCGGGTCGGCTTCGCGGTCACCGCTGTGCCCGACGGCCTGCTGGGCCTGGAGGCGTTCCGGGCGGACCGTCCGGACATCGCGCTGCTGGACGTGATGGTGCCGGGGCTGGACGGAGTCAGCCTGTGCCGGCGCATCCGCGACGAGTCGACCGTGCCGGTGATCATGCTGTCGGCGCGGGCCGACGCGATCGACGTCGTGCTGGGCCTGGAGGCCGGGGCCGACGACTACGTCACGAAACCGTTCGACGGGGCGGTGCTCGTCGCGCGCATCCGCGCGGTGCTCCGGCGCTTCGGCCACGCGGCCGGTCCCCACGGTGCCGTACCCGGCGACGGACCTCCGGGCGAGGCGGACGGCGTGCTGGTCTTCGGCGACGTGGAGATCGACACCGAGGGCATGGAGGTACGCCGTGGGGGCGACCAGGTGGGCCTGACCCCGACCGAGATGCGGCTGCTGCTGGAGTTCTCCTCGGCGCCGGGCACGGTCCTCTCGCGGGACAGGCTGCTGGAGCGGGTGTGGGACTACGGCTGGGGCGGGGACACCCGCGTCGTCGACGTCCACGTCCAGCGGCTCAGGACCAAGATCGGGCAGGACCGGATCGAGACCGTCCGCGGCTTCGGCTACAAACTCCGCGCATGAGGCGGCTGGCGCTGCGGACCGGTGTCCGCTGGAAGATCAGCATCGCGATCGCGGCCGTGGGCGCGCTCATCGCGCTGGCCCTGAGCCTCGTCGTCCACAACGCCGCCCGCGCCTCGATGCTGGAGAACGCGCGCGAGGTGCAGCTGGAGCGGCTGCTGTTCGCCCAGCGGCTCTACGAGGCGACGAACACCCAGAAGCCGTCGCCGAAGTTCGGCGCCAAGATCAACGATCCCGCGCTGCCGAAGAGCCTGCGCGAGAGGACCCGGGAGAACCGGCGCGCCACCCACGTCGACGAGTACGCGAACGGAGTGCCCGACGTCTGGGCGGCCGTGCCACTGGCCAACGGCGACGTCCTGTCCCTGCACACCCGCTTCGCCGACCGCAACGCCACGGTGATGGGCGACCTCGACCGGGCCCTGGTCATCGGCTCGGTCTCGGTCGTCTTCGGCGGCTGCGCCCTGGGCGTCCTCATCGGAGGCCAGCTCTCGCGGCGGCTCCGCAAAGCGGCGGCAGCGGCCGGCAAGGTCGCCCAGGGCAACACGGAGGTACGCGTCCGGGAGGCCGTCGGCGGTGTCGTACGGGACGAGACGGACGAGCTGGCCCGTGCCGTGGACGCGCTCACCGACGCGCTGAACGGGCGGATCGAGGCCGAGCGCCGGGTCACCGCCGACATCGCCCACGAGCTGCGCACCCCCGTGACCGGGCTCCTCACGGCCGCCGAGCTGCTGCCCCCGGGCCGCCCGACGGAGCTCGTACGGGACCGGGCCCAGGCGATGCGGACTCTGGTCGAGGACGTCCTGGAGGTGGCGAGGCTCGACAGCGCCTCGGAGCGCGCCGAACTGCAGGAACTACGGCTCGGTGAGTTCGTGGCACGCCGGGTCGGGCTGCTGGATCCGGAGATCACGGTGCGGGTCGTGCACGAGTCCCAGGTCTCCACGGACCCGCGGCGGCTGGAACGCATCCTGGGCAATCTGCTGGGCAACGCGGCCAAGCACGGCGCGGGCCCGGTCGAGGTCACGGTCGAGGGCCGGGTGGTGCGGGTCCGCGATCACGGACCGGGCTTCCCCGAAGCGCTGCTGAGGGAGGGGCCGAGCAGGTTCCGCACCGGAAGCGCCGACCGGGCCGGACGGGGCCACGGGCTCGGCCTGACCATCGCGGCCGGACAGGCACGGGTCCTCGGTGCCCGGCTGACGTTCCGCAACGCGGGGCCGGCCGGGAGCAGCGGCGGGGCCGTCGCGGTGCTGTGGCTGCCGGAACACGCTCCGACGAACACCGGCAGCTTCCCCATGCTGCGCCAGGACGGCACGGACCTGGGCGGGGACTGAGCCACGGGCCGCGGCGGCCTCCGCCGTCCCCCGTCGGGGGCGGGCGGGGAGCCGGGACCGACGCGACGGGCCCCGGCGGCGTGACGCCTCCGGGGCCCGTCGTGTGCGGCCGCTCAGACGGCCTGCGGCGCGGTGGCCGCCACGGGCGGCACAGTGCCCTCGGCCTCCGGTCCCTGCGGCTTGGCGGTGCCCCGCAGCGGGACCTCCTTGACGAAGAGCGACGCCACCAGGGCGATCACCGCGACCGAGCCGCCCACGAGGAAGGCGATGTGCGTCCCCGAGGCCACGGCGTACTCGTACGCCTCGCGGACCGGGACGGGAAGCTTCGCCAGGCTCGCCGCGTCCAGCTGCGCCGGCATCCCGGCCGCCGCGGCGCCGCCCCGCTCCGCCATCTCGTCCTGCACACGCCCGGTGAACAGGGCGCCCATGATCGCCACTCCGAAGGAGCTGCCGAGCGTACGGAAGAGGGTCGTGGCGGACGAGGCGACGCCCATGTCCTTGAGCTCGACGCTGTTCTGCGCGACGAGCATCGTGATCTGCATCAGGAAGCCCATGCCCGCGCCGAGCACCGCCATGTAGACGCCGGAGGTGAGGCGCGTGGTGCCGGTGTCCATGGAGGCCAGCAGGAACAGGCCGACGACCATCAGGGTGCTGCCGAGGATCGGGAAGATCTTGTACTTCCCGGTGCCGGTGGTGACCCGGCCCGCGATCAGCGAGACGGCCATCATCGAGAGCAGCATCGGCAGGAGCAGGAGTCCGGAGTTGGTCGCGGACGCGCCCTGCACCGACTGCTGGAACAGCGGCAGGAAGAGCACCGCTCCGAACATCACGAAACCGGCCATGAACCCGACGACCGACATGAGGGTGAAGTTGAGGCTGCGGAAGATGTGGAGCGGGATCACCGGCTCGGCGGCCTTCGTCTCGACGAAGACGAAGCCGACGAGGGCGGCCACGCCGAGCGCGACCAGCTCCATGATCACGGAGGATCCCCAGGCGTACTCCGTACCGCCCCAGGTGGTGACCAGCACGATCGCGGTGATACCCACGGTGAGGAGGGCGGCACCCAGGTAGTCGACCTTGGTCTTCCCGCGCTCCTTGCGGGGCAGGTGCAGCACGACGGTGACCATCGCCAGCGCGAGGGCGCCGAGCGGGATGTTGATGTAGAAGCTCCAGCGCCAGCCCAGGTGGTCGGTGATGGTGCCGCCGACCAGCGGCCCGCCGATCATGGCGATGGCCATCACGCCGGCCATCATGCCCTGGTACTTGCCCCGCTCGCGCGGGGGCACCAGGTCGCCGAGGATCGCCATGACGCCGACCATCAGGCCTCCCGCGCCGAGGCCCTGGACCGCGCGGAACCCGATCAGCTGCCCCATGTCCTGGGCCATGCCGCTCAGCACCGAGCCGATCAGGAAGATCACGATGGACGTCAGGAAGATGCCCTTGCGCCCGTACATGTCGCCGAGCTTGCCCCAGATGGGGGTGGATGCCGCGGTGGCCAGGGTGTAGGCCGTCACCACCCAGGACAGATGTTCCAGTCCGCCCAGGTCGCCGACGATGGTCGGCATCGCGGTGCCGACGATCAGGTTGTCGAGCATGGCCAGCAGCATCGTGATCATCAGGGCGAGTACCACCACCCTGATACTGCGCGCCTGCGGTTCGGCCGGGCCGGCCGCCGCCTTCTTCAGTTCTGCCATGTCGTCTTTCCCCTGATCCCCTGGTGCCCGGTCCGCGGGCCCGACACTTACTTGTCGCCCGGCTAGTTGGCTACACTGAGGAAAGTAGACCCGTAACTAGCCGGGCGTCAAGTAAGTTCTTGGGAGAGTCGCATGGGCAGCACGCCGCAGCCACGCCGGGGCAACACCCGACAGCGCATTCAGGACGTCGCCCTGGAGCTCTTCGCCGAACAGGGCTACGAGAAGACGTCGCTCCGCGAGATCGCCGAGCACCTGCAGGTCACGAAGGCGGCGCTCTACTACCACTTCAAGACCAAGGAAGACATCCTCAACAGCATCTTCGAGGACCTGAACCGGCCCGTCGAGGAGCTGCTGGAATGGGGCCAGGAGCAGCCCCGCACACTGGAGACGAAGAAGCAGATCCTGATCCGCTACAGCGAGGCGCTCAAGGCCGCCGCGCCGCTGTTCGTCTTCATGCAGGAGAACCAGGCGACGGTACGGGACCTCAGCATCGGGCACACGATCAAGCGTCGTGTCATCGCGCTGGTCGACCTGATCAAGGAACCGGACGCCTCTCTCACCGACCAGGTCCGCTGCTTCACCGCGCTGATGGCCATGCACGCGGGGATCTTCGCCCTCAGAGACGCCGAAGGCGACCCCGAGGAGAAGCGCGAAGCTTCTCTCGAGGTCGCCATCGAACTGGTGACCAGGGCCCATGACCCGGGGTCCGCAGCCTAGGGGCGGACCCACGCGTCAGACGTCTCACACGTGGACGTGCTCGGCGTGCAGGAAGTTGACCGGGTTGATCGCGGAACCGTAGTTCGGGGTGTTGCGGATCTCGAAGTGCAGGTGAGGACCGCTGGAGTTGCCGGTGTTGCCGGACCTGGCTATCTCCTCACCCGTCTTGACGCGCTCGCCGACCTTGACCTCGATCTTCGACAGGTGCGCGTACTGCGAGTACTTGCCGTCGGCGTGCTTGATGACGATGGCGTTGCCGTACGCGGGACCGTCACCGGCACCGTTCGGGCCCGCCTTCACGACGCGGCCGGTGTGCGCGGCCTCGACCTTGGTGCCGATCGGCACCGCGAAGTCCTGGCCGGAGTGCTTGTGGGCCCAGCGGTCGCCGCCGATGCCGAACGTGGCGCTCAGCTCGTAGTGGCGGACCGGGACCTCCCACGACGAGGCCTTCTTCTTCGCGGCGGCCTTCTTCTCGGCAGCCGCCTTCTTCTTCGCCGCGGCCTTCTCGGCCTTTTCGGTCTTCGCCTTGTCGGCGGCCTTGGTCTGGGCGGTCGCCTGCTGGGCGATCGAGCTTGCGGTGGCCGCGCCGGCCAGGGCCGCGGTGTCCGCGGTGCCCGTAGTGCCGGACGCGAACGCCGCGCCCGCACCGAACACGATCGACGCACCCAGGCCGGCGGCCACGACGGCCCCACGGACGCGGGACGTGGACAGGCGGCGGGAGTGCTTGGACGTTTCGCGCTTCGACATGCGGTGAGTACCTCCGGGATGACTGGACCCGGTGCTCGACCGGGCTTGCTCCACCTTGGTAACCCGCACCCCCAGCAACACTCAAACCCCCCATCTACGATCAAAAGCCGTAGTTGAAGGGCGGGGAATTAACCGTGGTTGCCGACCGGAACCGCCGCGGACGGCCCTCCGGACAAATATCGCGGATCGGGTTTAACCCCAGTTCCAAAGCCATCCTTCCTGCGCACAGCACATCAAAGGGGGCAAATCGCCACATACGCCGAAAGGCTCGGCCCGCCTGGGCCGAAGGTCCCTGCGCCGCCCCCCGCACGTCCTCCTAACGGCCGTAGTAGGCCCAAAACGGCTGTGCGCCTTGTCACCGCCGGTGGGCCCGAAGCCTGTCCGTTTCGGGACCTTCGGCCCCACCCTCTTTACGCCGGCGGATGCGTGCCCCGGGTCCGCGAAGATCCCGGCCGGTCCCGGAATCCGGGCCTGTCAGCAGGACGGGCCCGACACCGGTGGGTGTCGGGCCCGTCTGGCGACGCGCTCAGCTCACGGGGCGGGGCGCCCGCCGGGCGCCCCGCCTCACGCGTCAGACGTGCGCACCGGCCTTGCGGCGGCGTGCGGCGAACACCGCGCCCGCGCCGATCGCCAGGGCGGCGCCGCTCGCGAGGGCGAGCTGGGACGTCGCCGAGGACGAGCCCGTGGCGGCCAGGCTGCCGTCCACGGGAGTGGACGACCCGCCGCTCTGGGGCTTGATGCCCGAGTCGGCCGGCTTGGTGGTGCTGGGCTTGGCGTCACCGGTGGCCGGCTTGCTGCCCTTGGCCGCGATCAGGAACTCGTAGCCCTCCAGGTCCGGGCTGCCGCCGCACGTGCCGTTGTCGTTCCAGTAGTCACCCGCGACGAAGGTGACACCGTTGCCCGCGGGGGCCTTGGCGTCGATCGCGAGACGCATCTTGATGTCCGCGTGGGCGCCGGCCTTCAGCGGGCTGATGGCGTCCATGTAGTGCTCGTTGTCGACGTTCTTCCACGAGCCGGATGAGCCGGGCGACCACTGCAGGTGCACCAGGTCTCCGAGGTCCTTGAGACCGCTCTTGTCGGTCGCGTGGACGTAGGCGAACGGGTAGACCTCGTCCATCGCCCTGTCGGTCCCGTTGGTCACCCGGAGACGGAAGTCGACCTTCGTGCCGGCGACGACCGTGGACGGCAGCCCCGTGACGACCGTCTTGAGCTTGGGCTCGGGGACGCATTCCTCGTCGTCCTCGCCCTCCTCGATCGCCTTGGCCAGCGCCTCGTCGGCGGCGTCCTTCAGGGCGAGCGCCTCGTCGGTGGCCTTCTGCGCCTGGCCGATCGCCCGGGCCGCGGCCACCCGCGCGTCCTCGAGCGTGTCCTGGGCCTCCAGGACCTTGGCGTCGGCGTCCTCCTTGGCCACGGCGGCTGCGGAGGCGGCGGTCTCGGCCTCGGTGACGGCTGCCGTCGCGGCGGCCTTCTGATCCTCGGTGGCGTCGGCCGGGAGATCGGCCAGCAGCGCCTTCGCGTCGGCGAGCGCCTGGTCGGCGGCATCCTTCTCGGTGCCGGCGGTGACCGCCGCGGCCTTGGCCGCGTTGACCGCCACGACGAGCGGGGCGCTGTCGGAGGCGAGAGCCTTCAGAGCCGCCTCAGCGGCGTCCTCGGCCTCCACCGCGCTGTCGTACACCGCCTTGGCCGCGGCGGCGGCCTTCTCCAGCTCCGCGATGGACGGCTTCTCCTGCGTCTGCGCCGGCGGCTTGCCGTCGGCGAACGCGGGGGTGACGGACAGCAGGAGCACGGGGGTGGTCACCGCGGCGGCGACGGCTGTGGCGAGAATCCGGCGAATCTTCACAAGAGCCCTTCGGGGTCCGGACAGAAAGATGAAGGGGTCGCAGCGGAATGGGACACGCAGACGCGACTCGGAGTGATCGTATGGCCGGGGCAGCGTTCGGTCGCCACCGTTTCTTCACCTGTTCCGGTCGGCAGCCGAGCACAGGGGGAGACAGAAAAGACGAATGGGTGCAGTTGCGTTCACTGTGTGCACTTTCGCTGTGAGGAACGCCACATGAGCCCGGAACGGCGGATCCTCGTATCCACGCCCGTCCGAGGTGCTCCGCCCCGCCACGGCGGCAAAAAGGGGCTGCCCCGGACCGGTGACCGGTCCGGGGCAGCCCCTTCGACGCTCAGGCGCTGGGCGCCGTCACGCTTCCTTCGTCAGATTCGGGCCGGCGCCACCTGCCGCCTGCTCGATCGGCGGGACGTCGGGCAGTGCCGACTTCTCCTCGCCGCGGAAGGAGAACTTCTTCTCCTCGCCCTCGCCCTCGGTGTCCACGACCACGATGTGACCGGGCCGCAGCTCGCCGAAGAGGATCTTCTCGGAGAGGACGTCCTCGATCTCGCGCTGGATCGTCCGGCGCAGCGGCCGGGCGCCCATCACGGGGTCGTAACCCTTCTTCGCCAGGAGCGACTTGGCCTCCGAGCTGAGCTCGATACCCATGTCGCGGTCCTTGAGACGCTCATCCACCTTGGCGACCATCAGGTCGACGATCTGGATGATGTCTTCCTCGGTGAGCTGGTGGAAGACGACCGTGTCGTCGACACGGTTGAGGAACTCGGGCCGGAAGTGCTGCTTGAGCTCTTCGTTGACCTTGACCTTCATCCGCTCGTAGTTCGTCTTCACGTCGCCCTGGGCGGCGAAGCCCAGGTTGAAGCCCTTCGAGATGTCCCGCGTCCCGAGGTTGGTCGTCATGATGATGACCGTGTTCTTGAAGTCCACGACCCGGCCCTGGGAGTCGGTCAGGCGACCGTCCTCCAGAATCTGGAGCAGGGAATTGAAGATATCGGGGTGGGCCTTCTCGACCTCGTCGAAGAGGACGACGGAGAACGGCTTGCGGCGCACCTTCTCGGTGAGCTGGCCGCCCTCCTCGTAGCCCACGTAACCGGGGGGCGAACCGAAGAGGCGGGAAACCGTGTGCTTCTCGCTGAACTCCGACATGTCGAGGGAGATCAGCGCGTCCTCGTCGCCGAAGAGGAATTCGGCGAGCGTCTTGGAGAGCTCCGTCTTACCGACACCGGACGGGCCGGCGAAGATGAACGAGCCACCGGGACGCTTCGGGTCCTTCAGGCCGGCCCGCGTACGGCGGATCGCCTGCGAGAGGGCCTTGATCGCGTCCTTCTGACCAATGACGCGCTTGTGGAGCTCGTCCTCCATGCGCAGCAGACGCGAGGACTCCTCCTCCGTCAGCTTGAACACCGGGATGCCGGTCGCGGTGGCGAGGACCTCGGCGATGAGCTCGCCGTCGACCTCGGCCACGACGTCCATGTCGCCGGCCTTCCACTCCTTCTCGCGCTTGGCCTTCGCCGCCAGCAGCTGCTTCTCCTTGTCGCGGAGCGAGGCTGCCTTCTCGAAGTCCTGGGAGTCGATGGCCGACTCCTTGTCGCGGCGGACGCCCGCGATCTTCTCGTCGAACTCGCGGAGGTCCGGCGGCGCGGTCATCCGGCGGATGCGCATCCGGGAACCGGCCTCGTCGATCAGGTCGATCGCCTTGTCCGGCAGGAAGCGGTCCGAGATGTAGCGGTCGGCCAGGGTGGCGGCCTGGACCAGCGCCTCGTCCGTGATGGAGACCCTGTGGTGGGCCTCGTAACGGTCGCGCAGGCCCTTGAGGATCTCGATGGTGTGCGGCAGCGACGGCTCCGCGACCTGGATCGGCTGGAAGCGGCGCTCGAGCGCGGCGTCCTTCTCCAGGTGCTTGCGGTACTCGTCGAGCGTCGTGGCGCCGATGGTCTGGAGCTCGCCTCGCGCCAGCATGGGCTTGAGGATGCTCGCGGCGTCGATCGCGCCCTCGGCGGCACCCGCACCCACGAGGGTGTGGAGCTCGTCGATGAACAGGATGATGTCGCCGCGGGTGCGGATCTCCTTGAGGACCTTCTTCAGGCGCTCCTCGAAGTCACCGCGGTAGCGGGAGCCGGCCACCAGCGCGCCGAGGTCCAGGGTGTAGAGGTGCTTGTCCTTGAGGGTCTCGGGCACCTCGCCCTTGACGATGGCCTGGGCCAGGCCCTCGACGACCGCCGTCTTGCCGACGCCGGGCTCACCGATGAGCACCGGGTTGTTCTTCGTGCGGCGGGACAGCACCTGCATGACCCGCTCGATCTCCTTCTCGCGCCCGATGACCGGGTCGAGCTTGGACTCACGAGCGGCCTGGGTGAGGTTCCGGCCGAACTGGTCGAGCACCAGGGACGTGGAGGGCGTGCCCTCCGCGGGGCCGCCCGCGGTGGCCGCCTCCTTGCCTCCCGAGTACCCGGAGAGCAGCTGGATGACCTGCTGCCGCACCCGGTTCAGGTCGGCGCCCAGCTTCACGAGGACCTGGGCCGCGACGCCCTCGCCCTCGCGAATCAGGCCGAGCAGGATGTGCTCCGTGCCGATGTAGTTGTGGCCGAGCTGAAGGGCCTCGCGGAGCGACAGCTCCAGGACCTTCTTGGCCCGGGGCGTGAAGGGGATGTGGCCGGACGGGGCCTGCTGGCCCTGGCCGATGATCTCCTCCACCTGCTGGCGGACCGCCTCGAGCGAAATCCCGAGGCTCTCCAGGGCCTTAGCGGCGACACCCTCACCCTCGTGGATCAGGCCCAGGAGGATGTGCTCGGTGCCGATGTAGTTGTGGTTGAGCATCCGGGCTTCTTCCTGAGCCAGGACGACAACCCGCCGCGCGCGGTCGGTGAACCTCTCGAACATCGTTAATCGCTCCTCAGAGCGGTCAGGCAGTAAGGGGTCGGTCCCCTCCCTGTCCTTCCGCAGCTTAGTCCCGCAAGCGGGGACCGCTCATTTCAACTGCCGACACCCGGCCTGCTTCCCGGGGGGATCTCCTGCCCCGAACGCCGACAACTGCTCCAACCCGATGGTGCGAGACGATGTTCCCGCAGGCCAGGCAGATAGCCCTTTCGCCAGTACGCCGATGGCGAACGTGAGACGCTTTTGCCCGCGTGTCGCCCCTTCCCACTAGGGATGTCTTACCCGCACTCACTGACAGTCCATGCGGCGCACCCCCGTTTCCTCCGCTACGGGCGAACAACTTCGTGCTGCCGGACGCTCCCGCACGCCCCCGTCGCCCGCACGCAGAGCACTCGATCACGAACGGTGCGTAACTTCGGGGTGTGCTCGGCAGTTCATCGGACATGGCTTCCCTCGTCCCGCCGCCCCGCTCGTCGTCCGCTTCCGAGGGCTGGGCCCGGTGGTACACCCAGGAGCTCGGCTGGGCCACGACGGGCGCCTCGCCGCTACGGCTCCTGACGGGGCTGCGCTTCGACGTACTGGAACTGCCGGCGGCGGCAGGCCACGCGGCGCTGGGCCGGGTGGGGCGCACGGGCCCCGTGGCGCTGACGGGGCAGCGGATGCTGCTGCTGGTGGCCGCGGGCGGCGCCGACGAGCTGCCGGGGCTGCTCGACTGGCTGGAGTGGGGCGGCATCGCCCTCGACCTGACCGCTGCCGGTCAGGGCGGGCACATGATCGCCCCGGCGCCACCCGGGGTGGCCCCTGCGGGCTCACCGGGGGCCGCGGTCTGGCTGCGGCCACCCGGAACCGGCCAGGGGGCGGAGCCGGTGCTCCCGGCCCTGGGCGGCTTCGGGAGCAGGGGTGGGGATGCTCCCGATCTCGTACGACTCGTGGACGCGGCGGCGACGGAGTGCCACCGGGCCAGGCTCACGCACGCCCGGACGAACCTGCGGACCCATCGGCCGACAGGTCAGCCGTTGGCCTTCTCGTAAGCCTCGCGGATCTCGGCCGGGACGCGGCCGCGGTCGTTCACGTTGTGGCCGTTCTCGCGGGCCCACTTACGGATCTCGGCGGTGTCCTTGTTGCCGCCCGAGACCGCGCGGCCCTTGCCGCGGCCGGTCGCCGCGCGGCCACCGGTGCGACGGCCACTCTTGGTGTACGGCTCGAGAAGACCACGGAGCTTGTCCGCGTTGGTCGTGGTGAGGTCGATCTCGTAGGTCTTGCCATCCAGAGCAAACGTCACCGTCTCGTCCGCCTCGACACCGTCGAGGTCATCAACAAGAAGGACCTGAACCTTCTGTGCCACCGGATTTCCTTTCATCGAAAATGTAGTACGCGGAAAGGAAACCGCTTTTCCCCGGAAAACACAAACCCCTGGGAGAGGTTCGGGAGCGCAGGAACGCGGGAAACATGCGCGATTCGGACATAGGGCTCCGCCGACTTCCGCCGGTCACAGGTGCAGAAGCATCCGGCTGTTGCCCAAGGTGTTCGGCTTCACTCGTTCGAGACCCAGGAACTCCGCGACACCCTCGTCATAGGAACGAAGCAGCTCGCTGTAGACATCTCCGTCGACCGGCGTCTCTCCGATCTCCGTGAAGCCGTGCTTCGCGAAGAACTCGACTTCGAAGGTGAGGCAGAAAACCCGGCGCACACCGAGCCAGCGCGCGGTCTGCAACAGCTTGCCCAGCACCTGGTGTCCGACTCCGGCGCCCTTGATGCCGTGGTCGACGGCGAGAGTACGCACTTCCGCGAGGTCTTCCCACATCACGTGGAGTGCGCCGCAGCCGATGACGCGGGCGTCCTCGTCGCGTTCGGCGACCCAGAACTCCTGGATGTCCTCGTAAAGCGTCACCGTCGCTTTGTCGAGCAGGATCCCTTCGGTGACGTAGCCGTCAAGGAGAGCGCGGACCGACGCGACATCACTTGTCCTGGCGCGCCGGACGGTGATGGCCGGTCTATTTACCGACGGGTCGGTATGGACTTCTGCCGCGGATCCCGTTTCCCGCCGGGTACGGGATCCGGTTCGCGTCTCGTTCCGGTGCTCGGTTCGCGGTTGCTCGGAGGACATCCCCCGACGCTATCGCCCGCTCCCCGGCGGTGCTTCATCGGCCGCCCCGCCGTCTTCGGACGGGGGTGCTTCATCGGCCGTCCCGCCGTCTTCGGACGGGCTGTCGGAAGGTTCGGGCAGGGTGGGCGCGACGACGCGCATGGCGTCCCCGAGCGCTTCCCGCTGCTCCGCCGACATCATCCCGAAGAAGGCGACCAGAGCCGCTGCGGGGTTGTCGCTCCGGGACCAGGCTTCGTTCATCAGTGCGGCCGAGTACGCGGCGCGGGTGGAGACGGCCGTATATCGATATGCCCGGCCGTCGACATCCCGGCGCACCCAGCCCTTCTGATGGAGATTGTCCATTACCGTCATCACGGTCGTGTAGGCGATGGAACGTTCCTGTTGCAGGTCCTCGAGAACTTCCCGCACGGTGACCGGGCGGTTCCATTGCCAGACCCGTGTCATCACGGCGTCTTCCAGCTCTCCCATTTGGCGAGGCACAACGCCACCTTAGTGCTAGATGTCTGGAATGGGATAATTCCGGAACGACAAAAGGGCGCACGGCTCCGAGGAGCCGTGCGCCCTTTCATGTCAGGTACGAGTCAGACGCCCTCGGGCCGCGGGGCCTGCTGCACCGATTCGGCCCGGGCGATCGCCGCGTCCACGGCGGCGTCCTCCTTGGCCTTGTTCGGACCGCCCTGACTCTTGATGATCGTCACGACGAGGCCGATGAAGAAGCCGGCCATCACCACGGGGGGCACGAGCGCGGAGAAGTATTCCATGGCCCCAGAGTAGCGAGCCCGGCATTCCGGCCACTCCCGGGCACCCCGAGGGTCGCGGCGCACGTCCGTCAGGACACCGCGCGCTCCTCCGGCGGGGGCGCCGGCGTGGGGCGGCGGCGCGGCGGGAAGACCTCGGAGGGCTTCGGCATGGGCCGCTCCCCCGGACCGGCCGGCTGCTTGGGCCGGGGCGGTACGGGCGGCCGCTCGGGCTCCTTGGCCGCCGCCATCCCGCCGGGCAGCGCCAGCAGGCGGCGGCGCGGCGCGGGAGCCGTGACCGCTGCCGTGCGCCCGGCGAGCCGAGCCCGCACGGAACGCTCCGCGAGCACCTGGCAGCGCTCCAGGAGCGCCGCGGCGACCGGTCCGGCGCGCAGGGCGCGCAGGGCGGCGAGGTCGTCGGGGCGGGGGTCGTAGCCGGCCGCGAGGGCGTCCTGGAGAAGCTCCAGATAACCGCTGAGCGAGCCGGGGAGGGCGTCGCGGTAGCGGGCGAGATCGGCGAGGAGGAAGGCGCGCAACCGTCCCGCCTCGCTCACCGCCTCGTCCACCGCGCCCGCGAGTCGCAGGCAGTCCTGGACGTCTTCTTCCGGCAGGGGCGTGGGGTGGAGGGCGTTGGCGAGAGCGCGTCGGAGCACCCTGAGCTCGTCCGCGCTGAACGCCATGCCGCCGCGTGATCCGTAGGGCGTGGGCATGGCGCGACAATACGTGCTAAATGGACAAAATCCGCTTAACTGGCCGCCCGGCGGCGCGGCGTCCCACGCCGCGCCGCCGGGCTGTTCCCGCAGGTGACCGCGGGCGGGACCTACATACGGGCGATGTTGCGCTCGTAGACCAGACGCAGCCCGATGAGCGTCAGCCAGGGCTCGTGCTCGTCGATGACGGAGGACTCCCCCAACACCATCGGAGCAAGGCCACCCGTCGCGATGACGGTGACCTCGTCCGGGTCCGCGGCGAGCTCCTTCTTCATGCGCTCGACCACGCCGTCGATCTGGCCCGCGAAGCCGTACACGATGCCGGACTGCATGGCCTCCACCGTGTTCTTGCCGATCACACTGCGGGGGCGGGCGAGCTCGATCTTGCGCAGCTGCGCCCCCTTCACCCCGAGGGCCTCGACCGAGATCTCGATACCCGGCGCGATCACACCGCCCGTGTACTCACCGCGCGCCGAGACCGCGTCGAAGGTGGTGGCCGTGCCGAGGTCGACGACGATGGCCGGACCGCCGTAGAGCTCGACCGCGGCCACCGCGTTGATGATGCGGTCCGCGCCGACCTCCTTCGGGTTGTCCGTCAGGACGGGCACACCGGTCTTGACGCCGGGCTCCACGAGGACCGCGGGCACGTCGCCGTAGTAGCGCCGGGTGACCTCGCGGAGCTCGTGCAGGACGGCGGGCACCGTCGAGCAGATCGCGATGCCCTCGATGCCGTCACCGAGTTCGACACCGAGCAGCGGGTGCATGCCCATCAGGCCCTGGAGCAGGACGGCGAGCTCGTCGGCGGTACGCCGGGCGTCCGTGGAGATGCGCCAGTGCTCGACGATCTCCTCGCCGTCGAACAGGCCGAGGACGGTGTGCGAGTTTCCGACGTCGATGGTCAGCAGCATCAGGCGCCGGTCCCGTCGGCCGGCGCCGCCTCACGGAAGTCCAGGCCGATGTCGAGGATCGGCGAGGAGTGCGTGAGCGCGCCGACGGCCAGGTAGTCGACGCCCGCCTCGGCGTAGGCGCGGGCGGAGTCGAGGGACAGCCGGCCGGAGGATTCCAGCACGGCGCGGCCGCCGACGAGGGCGACCGCCTCGGCGGTGGCGGACGGGGTGAAGTTGTCCAGCAGGATCAGGTCGGCGCCGGCGTCGAGCACCTCGCGGACCTGCTCCAGGGTGTCGACCTCGACCTCGATCGCGAGCTCCGGGAACGCCTTCCTGACCCGCGTGAACGCCTCGGCGACGCCGCCGGCGGCGATCACGTGGTTGTCCTTGACCAGGGCCGCGTCCACCAGGGACATGCGGTGGTTGACGCCACCGCCGCAGCGCACGGCGTACTTCTCCAGGGCGCGCAGCCCGGGCGTCGTCTTGCGGGTGTCGCGGACCCTGGCCTTCGTGCCCTCCAGCACGTCCGCCCAGGCGCGGGTGGCGGTCGCGATGCCCGAGAGCCTGCACAGCAGGTTGAGCGCGCTGCGCTCGCCCGTGAGCAGGTCACGGGTACGGGTGGTGACCGTCAGCAGCTTCTGTCCGGGCACGACGCGGTCGCCGTCCTCGACGTGCCGCTCGACCTCGAACTCGTCGGTGCAGACGATCGAGAGGACGGCCTCCGCGACGCGCAGCCCCGCGACGACACCCGCCTCGCGGGCGGTGAAGTCACCGGTGGCGACGGCGTCCTCGGGAACGGTCGCGACGGTGGTGACGTCCTCGCCCCCGTCGAGGTCCTCCTCGATCGCGACGTGGGCGATGTCCTCGACCTGGACGGGGTCCAGCCCGGCCTCGGCCAGGAGCTGGGCCAGGGCGGGGTCGAGACCGCACTCCAGGCCGTCGGGGTCGTAGCCGTCACCACAGCCGCAGCCGTCGCCGCAGCCACCGCCGGACGCGGCGGGGGCGCCGATGTGGATCAGCGGTACGTCCACAGGCGTGGGGCGCGGATTCTCTTCGGGCGTGCTCACGGTTACGGCTCCTCGGGGGCGTCGGCGGGGTGGTTCGGGAGGCCTGCAGGCAGTGCGGAGTCTGCCGGGTCTCCGGGGCGTACGGGCGGGAACGCGGAACTGTCCGTCGTGCGGACGACGGGCAGCAGGTCCTGGTCGACGCGCACGACCAGGTGACGGCGCCAGGTGTCGTCGTCCCGGTCGGGACGGTCCTCGCGCCAGTGGCAGCCACGGGTCTCCTCGCGCTCCCGGGCGGCGGCCACCAGGACCTGCGAGACGAGGAGGAGGTTCGTGGCCTCCCACGCCTCCACCCCGGGCACCGCGTCCTTGCGGCCGCCGTTGTCGTCCGCGGTGGTGGCGGCGGTCCGGCCCAGCGCCTCCAGTTCCCCGGCCGCGGTGGCGAGGCTCGCGGCGGAGCGGATGACTCCGGCGCCCCGGGTCATGATCCGCTGGATCGCGGTCCTGGACTCCGCGGTGAGCAGCGGCACGGCGCGCGATCCGGCGGGGTGCGCCTCGGGTGCCCCGGGTGCGTGCCCGGCGGTGTCCCGGGGGCCGTCCGCCGAGCCGGTGATGTCGGCCGCGATGCGTTCGGCGAAGACCAGTCCCTCCAGGAGGGAGTTGGACGCCAGCCGGTTGGCCCCGTGGACGCCGGTGCAGGCGACCTCGCCGCAGGCGTAGAGCCCGGGCACGGTCGTACGTCCCCGCAGGTCGGTGCGCACGCCGCCGGAGGCGTAGTGCGCGGCCGGGGCGACGGGGATCGGCTGGGTCACGGGGTCGATGCCGTGGCTGCGGCACGCGGCCAGGATGGTCGGGAAGCGCTGCTCCCACATGGCGGCGCCGAAGTGCCGGGCGTCGAGGTACATGTGCTCGGCGCCCTGGAGGTGCATCTGGGTGGTGATGGCCTTCGCGACGATGTCGCGGGGCGCCAGCTCGGCCAGCTCGTGCTGCCCCAGCATGAAGCGGGTGCCCGCGGCGTCGACGAGATGGGCGCCCTCGCCCCGCACCGCCTCGGACACCAGCGGCTGCTGGCCCTCGGCTCCGGCACCGAGAAACAGGACGGTCGGATGGAACTGGACGAATTCGAGGTCCGACACCTCGGCGCCCGCTCGCAGTGCGAGCGCCACTCCGTCGCCCGTGGAGACCGGCGGATTGGTCGTGGCGGAGAAGACCTGGCCCATGCCGCCGGTGGCGAGCACCACCGCGGGGGCGCGGACGGCGCCGACGCCGTCGTGCTGGCCCTCGCCCATGACGTGCAGGGTGACGCCCCGGGCGCGGCCGTCGGCGTCCGTGAGCAGGTCCAGGACCAGGGCGTTCTCGATGGTCCGCAGGGCCGCCGAGCGGACCGCTCCGACCAGGGCGCGGGAGATCTCCGCCCCCGTCGCGTCCCCACCGGCGTGCGCGATACGGCGGCGGTGATGGCCGCCCTCGCGGGTCAGGGCGATCGCACCGGTGTCGGTGGTGTCGAAGTGCGCGCCGGTGCCGATGAGCCGGCGGACGGAGCCGGGGCCCTCGGTGACCAGGGTGCGCACCGCGCTCTCGTCGCACAGTCCGGCACCGGCGACCAGGGTGTCGTCCAGGTGCTGTTCGGGGGTGTCGCCCTCGCCGAGGGCCGCCGCGATGCCGCCCTGGGCCCAGCGGGTGGAGCCGTCGTCCAGGCGGGCCTTGGTCACGACGACGGTGGCGAGGCCCGCGGCGGCGCAGCGCAGGGCGGTGGTGAGACCGGCCACGCCGGAACCGACCACGACCACGTCCGCGTCGATGGCCCAGCCGGGGGCGGGGGCGGTCAGCCGTATTCCGGTCACGTGAGGGCTCCGAGGGTCAGCGGGATGTTGTCGATCAGGCGGGTGGCTCCCACCCGCGCCGCGACGGCGAGGACCGCCTCGCCGCTGTCACGGTCGTCCGGGATCTCGGTAAAGTCGGCCGGGTCCACGAGCGCCACGTAGTCCAGATCGAGCGGTACCGCCTCCCCGGCCGCCTCCTCCAGGACGGCCCGCGCGGCGGCCCGCACGTCGGCGGGCGCGACGGTCGGCCGTGCCAGCGCGACCGCCTGGGAGTCGGCCGCGGCACGTGCCTCGCCGAGCCGGGTGAGCGCAGCGGCCCGGCCGTCGTGCTCCGGGAGCGCCAGGGCACGGACGTGGAGTGCCTTCTGTGCGGCCAGCCGGTCGCGGGCGGCGAACAGGGCCCGGGGCAGCGCCAGCGCGGTGCGGCGCTCCTCGGCGGAGAGGAAGCGGTTACGGCTGGACAGCGCGAGGCCGTCGGGGTCCCGGACGGTCGGCACGGCGACGATGTCGATGCCGAAGTTCAGGTCGCGCACCATGCGGCGCACCAGCGCCAGCTGCTGGGCGTCCTTCTGCCCGAAGTACGCCGCGTCCGGCCTGGTGAGGTGCAGGAACTTCGCGACGACGGTGAGCATCCCGTCGAAGTGCCCGGGACGGGAGGCGCCTTCGAGCCGCTCTCCCATGGGACCGGCGGTGATCCTGACCTGGGGGTCCCCACCGGCGTAGACCTCGTCCACGGCCGGGGCGAGGACGGCGTCGGCGCCCGCCTCCGAGGCGAGCGCGAGGTCGGCGTCCAGCGTGCGGGGATAGCGGTCGAGGTCCGCGGCCTCGCCGAACTGGAGCGGGTTGACGAAGACGGTGACGACGACCTGGCCGTCCGGCCCCGCGGCGGCACGGGCCGCCCGGATCAGGGTGGCGTGGCCCTCGTGCAGCGCGCCCATCGTCATGACGACGGCGCGGTGGTGACCACCGGCGGGCCGCCCGAGCGCCTCCAGCTCGGCCGCGGTGCGCAGCAGGGTGGCGGGTGCGGTGGTCATCGCTTCTCCCCCGGCCCGGACGCGTCCGGGCCTTGTGTGCCGTTCTTTCCGTACGTCCCGTTCGCGCGGTCCGACAGGACGACGAGGAGGTCCTCCGCGGACTCGGGCTTGAGGAGACCGTGGTCCAGCGCGCGGTCCGCCGTGGCGCGGGCCATGGCGAGGTAGCCGGCCACCGCCTGCGGGGCGTGCGTCCGCAGCTCGCTGACGTGTGCGGACACGGTCCCGGCGTCGCCGCGGGCCACGGGCCCCGTCAGCGCCGCGTCGCCGGAGCGCAGGGCGTTGTCGAGCGCGGCGCCGAGCAGCGGGCCGAGCATCCGGTCGGGTGCGCCCACCCCCGCCTTGTGGAGCAGTTCCATGGACTGCGCGACGAGCGTGACCAGGTGGTTCGCTCCGAGAGCGAGGGCCGCGTGATAGAGCGCCCTGGACTCCTCCGCGATCCACTCGGGCTCCCCTCCCATCTCGATGACGAGCGCCTCGGCGGCGAGCCTGAGCTCCTCGGGGGCGGTGACTCCGAAGGAGCAGCCCGCCAGGCGCTGGACGTCGACGGGGGTGCCGGTGAAGGTCATCGCGGGGTGCAGCGCGAGCGGGAGGGCGCCGGCGCGCAGGGCGGGGTCGAGGACCCGGGTCCCGTAACGCCCGGAGGTGTGGACGATGAGCTGGCCCGGCCGCACGGCGCCTGTCTCGGCGAGGCCTTCGACCAGGCCGGGCAGCGCGTCGTCCGGGACGGTGAGCAGGACGAGCTCGGCCCGCGCGAGGACCTCGGCGGGCGTCACCAGGGGCACGTCCGGGAGCAGCGCGCGGGCCCGCCGCACCGAGGCGTCGGACACGCCCGACACGGCGACCGGACGGTGCCCGGCGAGCCGCAGCGAGGCGGCGAGGGCGGGCCCGACCCGGCCCGCGCCGACGACCCCGACGGTGAGGCGGGCGGGGCGGTCCCTCGCGTCGAGGGGTTCCTTGGAATCTGATGCGTTCACGCGGCTAAGGCCTTCCGTTCCAGTCCGCGGGGGGTACCGGACGATTCCTCTGCATGCTACGCCAGCGTTCCGGTTCACCCCACGGTCGTCCACAACCTGTGGATAACTTCTGGCGGGGTACGGGGCCCCGGGGTGGGCGGGGTCCGCGGTCCGGGTGATGATCGTCCCATGGGAGCCACCGATGAGCAGAAGCAGCGGCACCGCAGGCTGACCGCCTGGCGGGCGTCCGGAAGGGTCCTCGCGCGGGCCTCCGCCGACCACACCCTCGCCGAGCGGCTGACCGCGCTGGCCGCCGACGCCGGCACGGCCCACGACCTCGGCGAGTGGACGGACGTGTACGGCGACGGGGTGGTCGCCGAGGTCGAGCGGCGCACCGCCGACCTGCTCGGCATGGAGGCGGCCGCGTTCTTCCCGACCGGGACGATGGCCCAGCAGGTCGCGCTCCGCTGCTGGGCGGCGCGCACCGGCAGTCCGGTCGTGGCACTGCATCCGCTGTCCCACCCCGAGGTGCACGAGCGGGGCGCTCTCGGCTCGGTGAGCGGGCTGCGCACGGTGCACCCGGCGACCGGCCCCCGCCAGATCACCGCGGACGACGTGCGCGGCTTCCCCGAGCCCTTCGGCACCCTGATGCTGGAGCTCCCGCTGCGCGACGCCGGCTTCGTCCTGCCCTCCTGGGAGGAACTGGAGGCCGTCGTGGCCGCGGCGCGCGAACGCGACGCGGTCGTGCACCTGGACGGCGCCCGGCTGTGGGAGTGCACCGAGCACTTCGGACGGGGACTGCAGGAGGTGGCCGCGCTCGCCGACAGCGTCTACCTGTCGTTCTACAAGTCCCTGGACGGGCTGTCCGGCGCGGTGCTCGCCGGATCGGAGTCCCTGGTCGACGAGGCACGGACCTGGCGCCACCGCTACGGCGGGCAGCTCTTCCAGCAGTACCCGGCGGCCCTCTCCGCGCTGCTCGGCCTCGACCGGGAACTGCCCAGGCTGCCGTCGTACGTGGCGCACGCGAAGGTGGTCGCCGAAGCGCTCGCGGACGGCTTCGCCGAGTCGTCGGTGCCGTGGTCCCGGGTGCATCCCCGGCCGCCCCACACGCACCAGTTCCAGGTGTGGCTGCCCTACGCCTCCGACGTACTGGACGAGGTGTCGGTGCGGCAGGCCGAGGAGACGGGCACGACCCTCTTCCGCCGCTGGTTCCCGGCCCCGGCGGGTCCGCCCGGGCTCTCGTTCACCGAGGTCACGGTGGCGGCACCGGGGCTGGAGTGGACGGCGGGCGACGTGCGCGACGCGGTGGCGGACTTCGCCGTCCGCCTGCGGGAGGCGGCGGCCGCCCCGGCGCCCGGCGGACCCGCCCCGGAGGACCTCGGGTCTCAGGCGTAGGGCGGCCGGTGGGCCGCGGCCCAGAGGCGGATGCGTCTGCCGATCGCGCGCAGGACCTCCCCGTCGTACCGCCCGGGCGGCGGGGGAGGCCTCCGCCCGTGCGTCGCCGCGCGGTAGCTGTCGAGCATGTGCTGCTGAACGCTGTCCATACGTCCAGCCTGACCCCGGCCGGACGGGTCCGCCCGTGGATTGACGGCCGCCGTCAAGTGACGCCTGATCCCCTCCGCGCACCCCGCACTATGGAGGGGTGAGCGTGCACATCGACATCGCGGGCCTGCCGCCCGAGCGCATAACCTTCGAGATCTCCCCCCTCGCCGAGCTGGGGCTCGCCCTGCACGCCCTGTCGGAGCCGGGGCATCACCCGGGCCTCCACGGCTGGACGACGGCGACGGCGGCGGCCCTGGAGCCGGACCTCGCGGACCGGCTGCACGAGGCGGAGTTCCTGTGGCGGAACACCTTCTCCGACATCTTCATGCCCTTCGCCGGCGTCCGGGGCGGGGACGGCAGGACCGGCTCGACGCTCGCCGAGGACCTGGACATCCTGGACAGGCTCGACGACGAGCGGTTCGTCTCGGCCGCCCTGGAGTTCACCTGTTCGAGCCTCTACGACACGGGGGCGCCCTCACCCCTCACCGACGCCGGCACGCGGTCCCGCGCACTCGAGATGGCGACGGCAAGGGGCCCGGAGCAGCTGGGCTTCACCCGGCAGCTGCTGGCCGACCCCGCCCCCGTGCGCACCTGGGTCCGGCGCCTCTTCGAGGACTGCGACGAGGCCTTCTTCGCCGACACCTGGCGGCGCGCCCAGGTCCAGCTGGCCGCCGACGCCCGGCACAAGACCGAGGTGCTGCGGCGCAAGGGCCTCGGCGCGGCCCTGGGTGCGGTCTCGGCGGCCCTGTCGCTCGACGAGGCGGCCGGCAGGATCAGCGCGGACAAGCTGTCCACCGGCCGGACCGACGCCACGGGGTCCGCCGCGGGAACCGGCCTCACCCTCATCCCGACCAGCTTCGGCTGGCCCCATCTGATGGTGCTGCACGCCCCCGGCTGGCGCCCGGTGATCCACTACCCGGTCCACCGCCCCGAACTGCCCTCCCCCGCCTCCGTCGAGCTGCTCCAGCTCCGGCTGGAGGCGCTGGCCCACCCGCTGCGGATGCGGATCTGCCGCAACCTGGCCCGCTCCTCCTACACCACGGGTGAACTCGCCGACTCGCTCGGCATCACACCCCCCGAGGTCTCCCGCCACCTCGGTGCGCTCAAGAAGGCGGGACTGGCCACCACCCGGCGGCGCGGCCGGTACGTCCTGCACTCGCTGGACCTCACCGTCGTGGCCCGGCTGGGCAGCGACTTCCTGGAGGGCGTGCTGAGGTGACGGCCCGCGTCAGCCCGTGCCGCCGGCCCTGACCAGACCCGTCTCGTAGGCGAGGACGACCACCTGGACGCGGTCGCGCAGGGCCAGCTTGGTGAGGATCCGCCCGACGTGCGTCTTGACCGTCGCCTCGGAGAGCACCAGGCGGCCGGCGATCTCACCGTTCGACAGGCCCTGGGCGACCAGCAGCATCACTTCCCGCTCGCGCCCGGTCAGCTTCTCGACGGCCTTGTGCTGGGGCTCCTTCGTGCTGCTCGGCAGCATCGGCGAGAAGCGGTCCAGGAGCCGGCGCGTCGTCGACGGGGCGACCACGGCGTCGCCGCTGTGCACCGAGCGGATCGCGGAGAGCAGCTCGGCGGGCGGCACGTCCTTCAGCATGAAGCCGCCCGCCCCGGCCTTCAGACCGGAGAAGGCGTACTCGTCCAGGTCGAACGTCGTCAGGATCAGCACCTTGGGCGGGTCCTCGGCCGCGCAGATGCGCCGGGTCGCCTCGACGCCGTCGAGCCTCGGCATGCGGACGTCCATCAGCACCACGTCGACGGCGGTGGACCGCAGGACCTCGATCGCCTCGGCGCCGTCCCCGGCCTCGGCGACGACCTCCATGTCCGGCTGCGCGGCGAGCACCATGCGGAAGCCGGTGCGCAGCAGTACCTGGTCGTCGACGAGCATCACGCGGATCGTCATGGGGTCCTGTCCTTCTGTCACTGGTTCGCCGGCTTGAGCGGGAGCAGGGCGCTGATCCTGAAGCCGCCGCCCTGGCGCGGACCCGCGTCCAGCGTGCCCCCGACCATGCCGACCCGCTCCCGCATGCCGATCATTCCCTGGCCCGCGCCGTCGGCCCCGCCGTCCTCGTACAACTCGTGCGGTGCGCCCCGCCCGTCGTCCTCGACGAGCAGGCCCAGACCGTCGTCGAAGTACACCAGGCGCACACTCGCCCCGACGTCCGGGCCGCCGTGCTTACGGGTGTTGGTGAGGGCTTCCTGGACGATGCGGTACGCGGTCAGTTCGACCCCGCTCGGCAGCGGACGCGGGGTGCCCTCGATCTTGAAGTCCACCGCCAGGCCGGTCTCCCTGACCTTCGTGACGAGCTCCTCGATCTGCTCGACGTCGGGCTGCGGGACGTATTCACCGCTCTCCTGGGCGTCACCGGTCCGCAGCACACCGAGCAGCCTGCGCATCTCGGCGAGCGCCTGGCGGCCGGTTCCGGAGATCGTCTCCAGCGCCTGCCGCGCCTGGTCGGGGGACGTGTCCATGACGTAGGCCGCGCCGTCGGCCTGGACCACCATCACCGACACGTTGTGCGCGACGACGTCGTGCAGCTCACGGGCGATACGGGCCCGCTCGGCGGCGACGGCCACCTTCGACTGGGCCTCGCGCTCCCGCTCCAGCCGTGCGGCCCGCTCCTCCAGCTGGCTGAAGTAGGCCCGGCGGGTGCGTATCGAGTCGCCGAGCACCCAGGCCAGGACGAAGGGCACGGTCATGACGACGACGTAGAAGAAGCTCTGCGCCCAGCCGCCGTAGGGGGCGTCGCCGGGCCAGCGCAGCCGCGAGACCGCCGCCGCGCCCAGGCTGCAGCCCAGGGCGAGCCGGGAGGCCCAGCGCTCCCCCACCGTGGCCACCGTGTACGTGATCACCAGCAGGGCGAAGTCCGCCACGTCGGGGCGCACCCCCAGCAGCAGCTGGACCAGACCCATCAGGATCGCGAGGAGCAGCATCTTCTCCGGTGCGCGGCGGCGCAGCGCCACCACCACGCACAGGCCGACGGCGATCGGCACCGCGGCGACGCGCTCCCGGCCCCCGCCGGCCTGGCCGGCCACGATGGACACGCCGGAGAGCCCGAGGAGGAAGACAGCCCAGAGGGTGTCGACGCCCGTCGGGTGTCTGCGGATGAAATCGTAGAAGCGCTGCACGTTACCCAGCGTAGGGACAGCTGATCGGTGCCCGGGTCAGCCGGAGGGCCGATCCGGGTCCTCGGACCGTACTCCCCAAGGTGGAGACTTGCCCACGTGACGGATGACTGGTGCCTGTGGCTGGAAGCGGCTGATACCGCTTTGTACGGGGAAGAGGGCTTCTACCGGCGGCCGGAGGGCCCCGCCGGGCACTTCCGCACCTCGGTGCACGCCTCCCCGCTGTTCGCCACCGCCGTCGCGCGGCTGCTCGCCTCGACGGCCCGGGAGCTGGGCACGGAGACCGTCGACCTGGTGGACGTCGGGGCCGGCCGCGGTGAGCTCCTGACCGGCGTGCTGGCGGCGCTTCGGGACGGCGTCGCCCCCGGACTCACCGTGCGGGCGTACGCCGTGGAGATCGCCCCGCGCCCGCCCGGCCTCGGTCCCGGGATCGAGTGGAGCACCGAACTCCCGCCCCGCGCCCGGGGGCTGCTGTTCGCCAACGAGTGGCTGGACAACGTCCCGACGCAGATCGCCGAAGCCGACGAGGACGGGGCGGCGCGCTACGTCCTCGTGCGGAAGGACGGCACGGAGCGGCTGGGGGACCCGGTGACGGGGGCGGACGCCCGGTGGCTGGACCGCTGGTGGCCGCTGTCCCGGCCGGGCGACCGAGCGGAGATCGGCCTGCCGCGCGACGAGGCCTGGGCGCGCGCCGTCTCCTCACTGGCCGGCGGGACGGCGGTGGCGGTGGACTACGCGCACGTACGGGGATCGAGGCCGCCGTTCGGGACGCTCACCGGATTCCGCGAAGGGCGCGAGGTGCGGCCCGTGCCCGACGGGCGGTGCGACCTGACCTCGCACGTGGCCCTCGACGCGTGCGCGGCCGCCGCAGGCGGCACGGCGGAACTCCTGGACCAGCGGACGGCCCTGCGGGAGCTGGGGATCAGCGGTGAGAGGCCCCCGCTGGCACAGGCGTCCGCGGACCCTGCGGGCTATGTGCGGGCGCTCGCGTCGGCGGGGGAGGCGGCGGAGCTCACGGCCCGCGGCGGGCTCGGCGACTTCGGCTGGCTGCGGCAACGGGTCCCCGTGGGCGAAGGGGGATACTGTCCCGCATGACGGAGACGATGATCGGTATCGGCGGCGCGGCGGAGAGCACCGACATGGTGCTGAACATCGGTCCGCAGCACCCCTCCACCCACGGTGTGCTCCGGCTGCGGCTCGTCCTGGACGGCGAGCGGATCGAGCAGGCCGAGCCGGTGATCGGCTACATGCACCGGGGTGCCGAGAAGCTCTTCGAGGCCCGCGACTACCGGCAGATCATCATGCTCGCGAACCGCCACGACTGGCTGTCGGCGTTCTCCAACGAGCTCGGGGTCGTCATGGCCGTCGAGCGCATGCTCGGGATGGAGGTCCCCGAGCGCGCGGTCTGGACGAGGACGCTGCTCGCGGAGCTGAACCGGGTCCTGAACCACCTGATGTTCCTGGGCTCCTACCCTCTCGAACTGGGCGGGATCACCCCGGTGTTCCACGCGTTCCGGGAACGCGAGGAGCTCCAGGCCGTGATGGAGGAGGTCTCCGGCGGCCGGATGCACTACATGTTCAACCGGGTCGGCGGCCTCAAGGAGGACCTGCCGGCCGGCTGGCTCGGCCGCGCCAGGGACGCCGTGGCGTCCGTGCGTTCGCGGATGGACGTGTACGACCGGCTCGTGCTCGGCAACGAGATCTTCCGCGGCCGCACCCGCGGCGTGGGGATCCTGTCCCCCGAAACGGTGCATGCCTACGGGGTGTCCGGGCCGATCGCCCGCGCATCCGGTGTCGACTTCGACCTCCGGCGCGACGAGCCGTACCTCGCCTACGGGGAACTCCAGGACACCCTCGAAGTCGTCACCCGGACCGAGGGCGACTGCCTGGCGCGCTTCGAGTGCCTGCTGGAGCAGACGCACAACGCCCTGGCCCTCGCGGACGCCTGCCTCGACCGGATGGCGGACCTGGCACCCGGCCCCATCAACCAGCGGCTGCCCAAGGTGCTGAAGGCGCCGGAGGGCCACACCTACGCGTGGACCGAGAACCCGCTCGGCATCAACGGCTACTACCTCGTCTCCACGGGCGAGAAGACGCCGTACCGGCTGAAGCTGCGCTCCGCGTCGTACAACAACATCCAGGCGCTGACCGAGCTCCTGCCGGGCACACTCGTCGCCGACATGGTGGCGATCCTGGGCTCGCTCTTCTTCGTCGTCGGGGACATCGACAAGTAACGCCCCCGGTGTGCGGAGCCGCCCCCGGCCTACGAGGAGACGGCGCTGCGCAGTTCGACGACGTCCAGCTGCTCGGTCTCGTCGTGGGCGGTCAGGTCGATGACCTTGCCGACCGCCCTGTTCTCGGCCGCGCCCGTGCGGTGCGCCGCCAATGCCTCCTCGCCCACTACGTCCGCGAGGTCCTCGTTCTGCACGGACTCGATCGCGGCGTCGGCCTTGTGCGTGCCGAAGA
This sequence comes from Streptomyces sp. NPDC001822, assembly GCF_042892135.1. Classification (NCBI taxonomy): domain Bacteria; kingdom Bacillati; phylum Actinomycetota; class Actinomycetes; order Kitasatosporales; family Streptomycetaceae; genus Streptomyces; species Streptomyces sp. NPDC001822. The sequence continues at coordinate 179,291 of NZ_JBIATW010000014.1, read as the reverse complement.
AGTCGAAACTCCCCTGCGGGACGAGGTGGCGGCGTGACGCCGCGTACGGGACGACGGCCGAGGCGACAGGGACCGCACGGGGCGGACGGGGCGGCGGCAGTTGCTTCCGCTCCGCCGGGGCGGGAGCGGTGGGACGGCGGTGCTGGAGCTCGCCCGCTCCGGCGACCGCCGCGTGCTTCCCCTTGGGCCCGTCGCCCTCCACGTCGCGATCGGCCGACCGCTCGGCGAGGTCACGCTGCCGGGCCAGCTCGGCCGTACCGCGGGCCTCCTGGAGAGCCGCGTTGCGCGTCAGGTCCCGCAGGGCCCGGGCCGCACGCGCGTAGGCGTCCGGTGTCGGCGTCGAGCGGGCGGGGAGGAGTTCACGCGGCGCCGACGCCTCGATGGCGAGCTGCCTGCGGCCCTCCAGCGCGCTGGCCCGCTCCGTCTCCGCGTTCGCGTACCGGCGCAGCAGCGCGGCGTGTTCGCCCCGCAGGCCGGCGAGCTCCACCCGCTTGCGGCGGAGCCTGGCCTCCATCCGGGCGCGCAGCTCCCTTGATTCCTCGAGGTCCGCCTCGAGTTCGGCTATGCGCTCCTCGGTCTTCCACTCGTCGCTGAGCCGCGCCCGGTTCAGCTCCGCGACACGCAGCCCGGCGGACCGGTCCCAGCTGCGCATCAGGTAGGCACCGGTGAGAGCGGCGGCCGCCGTGGCGGCCACCAGGGCGCGCAGGGCCAGGGGTTCCGCGAGGAGCCAGGCTCCGGCGGCACACACGACCGGCACTCCGGCCACCAGGGCGGGCGGCAGGATTCTGTGGAGGGGCGGCGAATGGCGGTGGCGTCCTCGTGGCATGGCTCGAAATTTACCGTGCGTACGAGTCACTTGGGAGGCCACCCGGCAATCTGTTCCCCGCCGGTTACCTTGCGGCCTCCCAAGTGCCCCTTCCCGGGGTACTCCTACTTCTTGATCAAGCCCTTCGACTCCAGATATTCCCTGGCCGCGTCGGCGGGCTTGGCGCGCTCGGCGTCGACCTTGCGGTTCAGTTCCGCGAGGTCCTCGGTGGTGAGCACCTTCGTGAGCTTCCCGAGGGCCTCGGCGATCTCCGGCGCACCGGCGTCCTCGGCATTGACCACGGGAAGGACGTTGTCCGCGTTCTGCAGCTTCTTGTCGTCCTCCAGGAACACCAGCCCGTACGAATCGAGCACCGCGTCCGTGGTGGTGGTGAGGACCAGCTGGTCCTTGCCGTCCTTGACCGCCTGCTTGGACTGCGGGGTGCCGACACCCTTCGGGTCGATGCCCGTCACATCGATGCCGTACGTCTTCTTGAGTCCCGGGGCGCAGAACGGGCGCACCTCGCACTCGTCGCCCGCCGCGATCTTCACCTTGATCTTCGACCGGCCGAGATCGGAAAGCGACTTCAGGTCGTTCTTGTCGGCGAATTCCTTCGAGACCGCGAAGGCGTTCTGGTCGACGGCCGGGCCCGCGGGAAGGACCTTCAGTCCGAGCGGGGTGGCGAGCTTCTCCAGGGCGGTCACGGTGGCGGTCACGTCACCCGAGGCGACCGGGGTCTTGCCGGCCTCCTCCGCGCCGTTGGTCTTGGCGTTGAGGAATTCCGCGAGGGTCGCCGCGTATTCGGGGACGACGTCGATCTCGCCCTTCTCCAGGGAGGGTTCGTACAGCTCGCGGTTCTTCACCGTGGTGACGGAGGTGTCGTATCCGGCCCCTCCCAGCACCTGGGCGTAGAGCTCGGCGAGCACCTTGGACTCGGTGAACGCGGCGGCACCCACGACGAGCGAGCCCTTCTTGGAGCCGCCCGCGGAGCCCGTGTCCGAGCCGCTCTTCCCCTCCTCCAGGCTGTCGCCGCCGCAAGCCGCGAGTGATCCTGCCAGCACGACCGCTCCGACGACCGCACCCGCTATGCGCGAGGTCCTGCTCATGTTCTTCTCCGTCCGCGAAAAAATGATGTGCACAGTCCGAAAAGCCCGCGCGCTCACACGGTGCGGCGGCGGCGCAGAGGCGACAGCAGCCGGTCCAGCGCCACGAGGACGCCCTCCACCACCAGGGCCAGGAGGGCGACGAGCACGGCACCGGCGAAGACCTGTGCCGTGTCGTAGGTGTTGAATCCGGCGGTGATGATCCGCCCCAGGCCACCGAGGCCGACCATGGCCGCGATCGACGCGGTGGCGACCACCTGGACGGCGGCGGACCGCAGGCCGGTCATGATCATCGGATAGGCCAGGGGGAGCTCGACCCGCAGGAAGAGCTGCGCGCCCGACATCCCCATGCCGCGCGCGGCCTCCACCACCGACCGGTCCACCTCGGTCATCCCGACGTAGGCGTTGGTCAGCAGGGGCGGGACGGCGAACAGCACCAGGGCGATGACGGTGGGCAGATAGCCGGAGTTGCGCAGGGGCGTCAGCATGAAGAGCGCCAGCACCGCGAACACCGGTACCGCGCGGCCCACGTTGGACACGTTGACCGCGAGCGCGCCGCCCCTGCCCGAGTGCCCCAGATACAGCGCGACCGGCAGGGCGATGGCGCAGGCCACCGCGAGGGCCAGCCCGCTCACGTACAGGTGCTCACCGAGGCGCTGCGCCGCGCCACCCTCCCCCGACCAGTTGGCACCGGTGGTGAGCCAGGTCCATGCCTCTCCGACGACTCCCATGGATCAGCCGCCCTCCGTACCGACGACGCCCGGCCCGCCGGGCGCCCTCGCGGGCCCGCCTGTCCGGGTCCAGGGCGTGAGCAGGCGCTGGAGGCCCAGCAGCAGCAGATCCGCGGCCACCGCGAGGAGCACGCAGAGCACGGACGCGGTGAGCACCTGGGCCTTGAAGAAGCTCGGCAGCGCGTCCTCGATGAGGTTCCCGAGTCCGCCCTTGCCGACCAGCGAGCCGACCGTGGTCAGCGCGACCGTCGACACGGTGGCGATCCGCAGACCGGCCATCAGCGCGGGCAGCGCGAGGGGGAGCTCCACCTCCCAGAGGAGCCGGGCCGGTCCGTAACCCATGCCCTTCGCGGCCTCCCGGGCCTCCTCCGGGACGGCTTCGAGGCCGGCGAGGATGTTGCGCACGAGGATCGTCAGCGAGTAGAGCACCAGGCCCGTGACGACGAGCGCCGCCGAGAGTCCGAAGACCGGCAGCAGCAGCGAGAACATGGCCAGCGACGGCACGGTGTAGAGCACCGTCGTCAGGCCCAGCACGGGTCCGGCGAAATGCCGGCCCCTGCGCGCGAGCAGCGCGAGCGGAAATGCCACCACGAGTCCTATCAGCACGGAAGCCGCCGTGATCCAGATGTGCTGGAGCGTGGCATCCGTCAACTCCTGGCCGCGGGAACGCAGATACTCACCGCAGATCCAGTCGTTCGCCACCAGGCAGTTCTGCTCGGCCATCCGTCCCCACCTCCTGTTCACCCACGCGATGCCGTCACGGCTCCGGTCCCCGGTGACCCTATCCTCGACCACCGACAATCGCCGAGGCTGTCGTATTCCGGCAACATGGCCTTCACAGAACCCGCGTCACAATGGGGAATCATGATCCGTTTCGAGCACGTCACCAAGCGGTACGCGGACGGCACCACCGCCGTCGACGACCTTTCCTTCGAGGTCGCCGAGGGTGAACTGGTCACGCTCGTCGGACCTTCCGGCTGCGGCAAGACGACCACCATGAAGATGGTGAACCGCCTCATCGAACCGACCGAGGGCCGGATATTCCTCGACGGGGACGACATATCGGCCATCGACCCCGTCCAACTCCGCCGCCGTATCGGTTATGTCATCCAGCAGGTGGGGCTCTTCCCGCACAAGACGGTCCTGGAGAACACCGCGACCGTTCCCCATCTCCTCGGCTGGAAACGGGGAAAGGCGCGTGAACGCGCCGCCGAACTGCTCGACCTCGTCGGACTCGATCCGTCCGTTTACGGCGGCCGCTATCCCGAGCAGCTCTCCGGCGGCCAGCGCCAACGCGTGGGCGTGGCACGGGCCCTCGCCGCTGATCCGCCGGTTCTCCTCATGGACGAACCTTTCGGGGCGGTCGACCCGGTCGTGCGGGAAAGACTGCAGAACGAATTCCTGAAACTGCAGGCGCGCGTGCGCAAGACCGTGCTCTTCGTCACCCACGACATCGAGGAAGCCGTCCGGCTCGGCGACCGCATCGCCGTCTACGGCCAGGGCCGCATCGAGCAGTTCGACTCCCCCGCCACGGTGCTCGGAGCGCCGGCCACTCCCTACGTCGCCGACTTCGTCGGAGCCGACCGGGGCCTGAAGCGGCTCTCGGTCACGCCCATCGAGGAGAGCGACCTGGAACAGCCGCCGGTCGTCCACCTCGACGACTCCCTGGCGGAGGCGACCGGGCGTCTGCGGGCGGACGGTGCCCGCTGGGCCGTCGTGCTGGACGGCAAGGACGGGCTGCACGGCTGGATCCCCGCGGGCGACGCGCTGCCGGCCAAGGGCACGGTCCGCGAGCACGCTCGGCGCATGGAGGCCTGGCTGCCGCTCGGCGCGCCCCTCAAGCAGGCCTTCTCGACGATGCTCCAGCACGACGCGGGCTGGATTGCCGTCATCGACGAGGAGAGCGCGGGCCGCTTCCTCGGCGTGCTCACCCCGGCACGCCTGCACGAGGCGCTGCGCCGCTCCATCGACGCGGACGCACAGGACGTGCCGCGCGCCGAGGTCGCCGTGGAGACGGTCGCCGGCGTCGGCGCCCTCTGAGGGCCCGCCCGCCATCGGACCCGCCCGCCCGCGGCCGGACTCCGCGCCCCGCGTCCATCCGGCTGAATCCCGCGCGGGGAATCCGGCCCGCCGCGGCAACGGCGGCGGCGCCCCGGCCGGACCGGCACCGGTCCGGGAGCCCGGGCCGGTGCCGGTCCGGCCGGGAGAGCCCTGTGTCCGGTACGGCCCGGCCGGGCGCTTCCCGGGCCTAGGCTGGTCGTATGAGTACGTTGCGAGGACGGGGCACAGTGCGGGGCCTGCCGGAGTGGGACCGCTGCGCGGTCATGGGAGTCGTCAATGTGACACCCGACTCCTTCTCCGACGGCGGCCACTGGTTCGACACCACGGCGGCGATCAAGCACGGCCTCGAACTGGTGGCCGAAGGAGCGGATCTGGTCGACGTCGGCGGTGAGTCGACCCGGCCGGGCGCGAGCAGGGTGGACGAGGCGGAGGAGCTGCGGCGGGTGATTCCCGTCGTTCGGGGGCTGGCGTCCGAAGGGGTCACGGTCTCCGTCGACACCATGCGGGCCGGCGTCGCCGAGCAGTCCGTCGCCGCCGGCGCCGCCCTGGTCAACGACGTGAGCGGTGGCCTCGCGGACCCGGGCATGATCCCGGTCGTCGCCGACGCCGGAGTGCCCTTCGTCGTCATGCACTGGCGCGGCTTCAGCGAGTCGATGAACAGCCGCGCCGTCTACGGGGACGTCGTGGGCGAGGTCGTCACCGAGCTGCGCGCCCGCATGGAAGCCGTGATCGACGGCGGCGTGGATCCCGAGAGGCTCGTGATCGATCCCGGGCTCGGCTTCGCCAAGAACGCCGCCCAGGACCTGACACTGGTCGCCCACCTCGACCGGCTCCACGACCTGGGCAGGCCGCTGCTCGTCGCCGCCTCCCGCAAGCGGTTCCTCGGTCACGTCCTCGCGGGCGAGGGAGGGACCCCGCCACCGGCCAGGGAACGCGACGCCGCGACGGCCGCCGTCTCGGCCCTCTCGGCCGGAGCGGGCGCCTGGGCCGTCCGAGTGCACGCCGTACGGCCCTCCGCCGACGCGGTGCGGGTGGCACGCGCGGTCGAGGGAGCGGCGTGAGCGCCCCGCGGGACGAGCACGAGGCCGCCGCCGCCGACATCGCGGCGGTCGAGCAGGCCAACACCGCCTTCTACGAGGCGATGGAGCGCGGCGACCTCGACGAGCTCTCGGCCCTCTGGCTGCCCGGCGAGGACCTCACCGTCTCCTGCGTCCACCCCGGCTGGCCGGTGCTCACGGGCCGCGGCGAGGTGCTGCGGAGCTACGCGCTCATCATGGCGGACACCGAGTACATCCAGTTCTTCCTGACCGATGTCGGGGTCTCGATGACCGGTGACACCGCCCTGGTGACCTGCACCGAGAACATCCTGAGCGGCGGGCCCGCGGAGGAGGGCAACGACCTGGGCCCGCTCGTCGGGCAGCTCGTCGTCGCCACCAACGTGTTCCGCCGCACACCCGAGGGCTGGAAGCTCTGGTCGCACCACGGCTCACCCGTACTGGCGGAGACGGGCGAGGAGGAGGACGAGGACCCGGCCTCCTGACCTGCCGGGACGCCCTGTCGATGATTGGGCTTCCCGATCACCGGGTATACGCGGCTACCAACCCCCTGCCGGGCCACCCGCACGCCCCGCGGGCGGGAGCTGTCGGTGCCCGCGGGTAGATTCAAAAGACGGCACTCCACCGCCCGCACGCGGCCGGGTGCCTCCAGAGACGACAACAGCAGGAGTGATTCGCGTGGATCGTGTCGCGCTGCGCGGCCTCAAGGCCCGTGGGCACCACGGTGTCTTCCCGAAGGAACGCGAAGAGGGCCAGACCTTCATCGTGGACCTGGTGCTCGGCCTCGACACCCGCCCCGCGGCAGCCGCGGACGACCTCACCAAGACCGTCCACTACGGCGTGGTGGCGGAAGAGGTCGTCGACGTCGTCAAGGGTGAGCCCGTCGACCTGATCGAGACCCTGGCGGAACGCATCGCGCAGCAGTGCCTCAAGCACGAGGGCGTCCAGGAGGTCGAGGTCGTCGTCCACAAGCCGGACGCGCCGATCACGGTCCCCTTCGACGACGTGACCATCACCATCACCCGGAGCCGAGCATGACCGCATTCTCCACCGAGGGGCAGAGCGACCCCACCGTCCAGCCGGTTCCCACGTCCGTGGTCGAGCAGGTCGACGCGGCGGACGTCACCCTCTCCAACCCGAAACGGGCCGTGCTCTCCCTCGGCTCCAACCTCGGCAACCGTCTAGAGACGCTCCAGGGCGCCATCGACGCCCTGGAGGACACCCCCGGCCTGAGGGTCAAGGCGGTCTCCCCGGTCTACGAGACCGAGCCCTGGGGCGTCGATCCCGGCTCCCAGCCCTCGTACTTCAACGCGGTGATCGTGGTGAAGACGACCCTGCCCCCGTCCTCGCTGCTGGAGCGCGGCCAGGCCATCGAGGAGGCCTTCGACCGGGTTCGCGAGGAGCGCTGGGGACCGCGCACCATCGACGTCGACATCGTGTCGTACGCCGATGTGGTCTCCGACGACCCGCTGCTCACCCTCCCCCACCCGCGTGCCCACGAGCGCGCGTTCGTCCTCGCCCCGTGGCACGACGTGGATCCGGAGGCACAGCTGCCGGGCGCGGGCCCGGTCGCCGATCTGCTGAACGGCGTCGGACGCGAAGGGGTGCTTCCCCGGCCCGACCTGGAACTCCGTCTCCCCGAGTAGTCGTTAGGCTCAAGGACGGACACGGGCAACGGACGGCACCGGCCACGGACGACACGGGCCACGGCGGCGAAGGGCGGCACTCTCGGTGAAGCAACTACGGCTCAGGCTGCTGGCCGGACTCTTCGTCGGAGCCGGCGTGCTGTCCTGGGGGGCGGCCCGCCTCTGGGATTCCCTGGGCACCCTGCCGAGCGTGCCCCTCGCCGCGCCCATCGTGCTGGCCGCGATCGCCGCGGTGCTGCTCGCCGCGGCCCTGTCCATCCGGGCCCGGCTCCGCGCACAGCGCGAGCGGCGGCCCGGCGCGAAGGGCGTGGAACCGCTGATGGCGGCGCGCGCCCTGGTCTTCGGGCAGGCGAGCGCACTCGTCGCCGCGCTGGTCGCCGGACTCTACGGCGGCACGGGCGTCTTCCTGCTCGGCTCCCTCGACGTACCGCCGCGTCGCGACCAGGCCATCTACGCGGGCTTCGCGGTCCTCGCCGGGGCCGCGGTCGTCGCCGCCGCCGTGTTCCTGGAGCGCGTCTGCAAGCTGCCGGACGACAAGGACGACGACCGGCACGGCGCCCAGTCCGCCTGAACCCTGGCCTTCCTGGGACGGCCCTCAGCCGGCCACCGGGTTCTCGATCAGGGTGACCCGGTTGCCGTCGGGATCGTGCAGGGCTGCGAAGCGCACGCGGCCCGAACCCGGCTGGGTCGCGCCCGCGGTGATCCCCCGGCCCGCGAGGTCCGCGAGCGCCCGGTCCAGATCGTCGACCGCCAGGTTCACCAGGGCGCCGCCCGCGTGCTCGGGCGAGCGGAAGACCTGGAGCCAGGCGTCCGGGGAGATGTGCCAGTCGGCCAGCCCGTCCATGGGCCTGGTGTCCGCCGGACGCCCGAAAAGCCGCTCGTACCACTCCAGCGCGGGCTCGAAGGCGGTGACGGGCGCCACCGCGAGTACCTGTGTGAAGGACATGGGAGGTCCTTTCCGTGTGGGTGTGGCCTCTCGGCCACCGTCACTACGGTCGACTCCCTCCGCCGCCCGAACTCATCGGAACGCCACGCGCGCGCAGCCCCGGGTCAGCGCGCCATGATGAGGCTCATCGCCTCGGCGCGCGTGGCGGAGTCCCGCAGCTGGCCGCGCACCGCGGACGTGATGGTCTTCGCCCCGGGCTTCCGAATGCCCCGCATGGACATGCACATGTGCTCGCACTCGACGACCACGATGACCCCGCGCGGCTCCAGGATCGCCATCAGCGACTCGGCGATCTGGGTGGTGAGCCGCTCCTGCACCTGCGGTCGCCGGGCGTAGACGTCGACCAGCCTGGCCAGCTTGGAGAGCCCCGTGATCTTGCCGCTGGTCGCCGGGATGTACCCGACGTGTGCGACACCCCGGAAGGGCACCAGGTGGTGCTCGCAGGTGCTGAACACCTCGATGTCCTTGACCAGCACCATCTCGTCGTGGCCGAGGTCGAACGTCGTGGTCAGCACGTCCTCGGGCTCCTGGTGGAGGCCCGCGAATATCTCCTTGTACGCACGTGCCACACGGCCCGGAGTCTCGCGCAGTCCTTCGCGGTCCGGGTCCTCTCCGACCGCGATGAGGAGCTCCCGCACAGCGGACTCGGCCCTCTTCTCGTCGAATACGCCGATCGAACCCTGCCCGTCCAGCGTCACCGGGTCGGTCATCTGTGCCTCGTTCCTGTGTGCAGTCACATGCGCGGGCCCGCCCGGACTCACGGAACGCGGCCGGCACTCTGCGGGCCGTACGAAAAAGCCGCGCCCCCACAGGCTAGAACCTGGGGGGCGCGGCATCCATTCCGGGCCCGGTGCGGCCCCCGTGACGGGGGCCACAGCCGGATCGGTCAGGGACTAGCTCTCGGGGCGGTCCTCGGGGAGGGCCTCCGTCGACGTGCCGTTGTTCTTCGACATGTCGGTCGGGGCGATCTCCGGGGTGGCCGAACCGTTGGCGCTGCCGTTGGTGAGGGCCAGCTCCTTGGGCGAGAGCACCGGCGGACGCGTCGACGGGGTACGCCGGGCCGATCCGGTCCACGCCGGACGGGCCGGACGCTTCACGATCGGGGCGAAGATCTCGGCGATCTGCTCCTTGCCGAGCGTCTCCTTCTCGAGAAGCTCGAGGACCAGGGCGTCGAGGATGTCGCGATTCTCGACGAGAATCTCCCACGCGTCGTTGTGCGCGGTCTCGATGAGCTTCTTGACCTCTTCGTCGACCAGCGCCGCGACCTCTTCCGAGTAGTCGCGCTGGTGGCCCATCTCGCGTCCCACGAAGGGCTCGGTGTTGTCACCACCGAACTTGATCGCGCCCAGACGCTCGGTCATGCCGTACTGCGTGACCATCGCGCGGGCCGTGGCGGTGGCCTTCTCGATGTCGTTCGCAGCGCCGGTCGTCGGGTCGTGGAAGACCAGCTCCTCGGCCGCACGCCCGCCCAGCATGTACGCCAGCTGGTCGAGCATCTCGTTGCGGGTCGTGGAGTACTTGTCCTCCTCCGGGAGCACCATCGTGTAACCGAGGGCGCGGCCGCGGGAGAGGATCGTGATCTTGTGGACCGGGTCCGACTGGGGTGAAGCCGCCGCGACCAGGGCGTGTCCGCCCTCGTGGTACGCGGTGATCTTCTTCTCCTTCTCGGACATGATCCGGGTCCGCTTCTGCGGACCCGCCACGACGCGGTCGATGGCCTCGTCGAGCATGGAGTTGTCGATCAGCTTCTTGTTGCTGCGCGCCGTGAGGAGCGCCGCTTCGTTCAGCACGTTCGACAGGTCGGCACCGGTGAAGCCGGGCGTGCGTCGCGCGACCGCGTTGAGGTCGACGTCCTCCGCGACCGGCTTGCCCTTCTTGTGCACCTTGAGGATCTCGAGACGGCCCTGCATGTCCGGACGGTCGACCGCGATCTGGCGGTCGAAGCGTCCGGGACGCAGCAGCGCCGGGTCGAGGATGTCCGGCCGGTTCGTGGCGGCGATCAGGATGACGCCGCCCTTCACGTCGAAGCCGTCCATCTCCACGAGCAGCTGGTTGAGCGTCTGCTCGCGCTCGTCGTGACCGCCGCCCATTCCGGCACCGCGGTGCCGGCCGACCGCGTCGATCTCGTCGACGAAGACGATCGCCGGGGCGTTCGCCTTGGCCTGCTCGAAGAGGTCACGGACACGGGAGGCACCGACACCGACGAACATCTCGACGAAGTCGGAACCGGAGATCGAGTAGAACGGCACGCCCGCCTCACCCGCGACGGCGCGGGCGAGCAGTGTCTTGCCCGTACCGGGCGGCCCGTACAGCAGGACACCCTTGGGGATCTTGGCGCCGACGGCCTGGAACTTCGCCGGCTCCTGGAGGAATTCCTTGATCTCGTACAGTTCCTCGACGGCCTCGTCCGACCCCGCCACATCGGCGAACGTCGTCTTCGGCGTGTCCTTGGTGATCAGCTTCGCCTTGGACTTGCCGAACTGCATGACCTTGGAACCGCCGCCCTGCATCTGATTCATCAGAAACAGGAAGACGACCACGATCAGTACGAAGGGCAGCAGGGAGAGGAGGATCGAGACGAACGGGGACTGCTTCGACGGCGAGACGGTGTAACCCTTCTCGATGTCACCGCTCTCGAACTTCTTCTGCAGCGTGTCGGCGAGCTGGACGCCCTGGTTGCCGATGTAGCTCGCCTGGAACTTGCTGCCGGACTCGCCCTTGAGCTTCTGCTTGTCCTTCAGCTCGATCTTCAGGATTTGTTCGTCACCGGTGGTCAGCTTGGCCTGCTCCACCTGGTTCTTGCTGATCGCCTGGATCACCTTGCCGGTGTCCACCGTCTTGTAGCCGCCGGACGAGCCGACGACCTGCATCAGCACGACCACGGCGAGGACGGCCAGCACGATCCACATGACCGGCCCACGGAAGTATCGCTTCACGTCCATCCATACGGAGCGAAGTCGCCCCGTCCCTCCTGCCCGTAGGTAAATGCTGCTGTGAGAAAAGAGTGTTCTTCGGACGGTACCCCAGCATTGTCACCCGCGACCGCAGGGGACGTCCGGCAAACCCGTCTTCGAAGGCTCCAACGGACCGAACGCCGCGAGTGTTCCCGGGAGTCCGGCCGGGTTCGGCCGGGCCCCCGGGCGCCCGGTGTCTCAGCCTCCGTAGACGTGCGGGGCCAGCGTGCCGACGAAGGGGAGGTTGCGGTACTTCTCGGCGTAGTCCAGGCCGTAGCCGACGACGAACTCGTTGGGAATGTCGAAGCCGACCCACTTCACGTCGATCGCGACCTTCGCGGCGTCCGGCTTGCGGAGCAGGGTGCAGACCTCCAGGCTCGCGGGCTCGCGCGAGCCGAGGTTGGCCAGGAGCCAGGACAGCGTCAGACCGGAGTCGATGATGTCCTCGACGATCAGGACGTGCTTGCCCTTGATGTCGGTGTCGAGGTCCTTGAGGATCCGGACGACGCCCGAGGACTGGGTGCCCGCGCCGTAGGACGAGACGGCCATCCAGTCCATGGTGACGGGGGTGGACAGCGCGCGGGCCAGATCCGCCATGACCATCACCGCGCCCTTGAGCACGCCGACGATGAGGAGGTCCCTGCCCGCGTACTCCGCGTCGATCTTCGCTGCCAGCTCCACGAGCTTCGCGTCGATCTCTTCCTTGGTGAGGAGCACCGACTGGAGGTCGGTGCCCATGTCCTTCTCGTTCACCCGCGTCTCTTTCTCTGCCTGCCGCTCCGGACTGTTCCCCGGGCCGGTCCGGCGTCTCGCCTGCACGTCAGCCGCTTGCGCATCAGCTCTGCCGGATGACCAGTCTGCCACCCTGGCGCCGGACCTCGACGCGGCCGGGCAGGTTGATGCCGCCCTGGCCCCGCCAGCCGGTGATCAGCCGGTCGACTTCCTCGATGTGCCGGGCGAAGAGCGAACCCGCCGGGGACCCCGCGTCGATGACCGCCCGGCGCAGCACCCGGCGGCGCACCGCGGGCGGCAGGACCGAGAGCTTGGCGCACTCCAGCCGTCCGGCGTCGTCCAGGACCGAGCGGGCGGCCTCGGCGGCCCAGGTGTCGAGGGCGTCGGCGTCGTCGCGGGAGAGCTGGGCCGTACGGGCGAGTGCCTCCACCACGCCCTTGCCCAGCGCCTTCTCCAGGGCGGGCAGGCCTTCGTGGCGGAGCCGGGAGCGGGTGTAGGCGGGGTCGACGTTGTGGGGGTCGTCCCAGACGGGGATCGACTGGACCAGGCAGGCCTTGCGGGCGGTCTGCCGGTCGAGCTGGAGGAAGGGCCGGCGGTAGCGGCCGGCGGGGCCGGAGGCGGCGGCCATCCCGGAGAGCGAGCGGATGCCCGAGCCGCGGGCCAGGCCCAGCAGCACGGTCTCGGCCTGGTCGTCACGGGTGTGTCCGAGGAGGACGGCCGTGGCGCCGTGGCGCTCGGCGGCGGCGTCCAGGGCGGCGTAGCGGGCGTCACGGGCGGCGGCCTCCGGTCCGCCCTCACGGCCGACCTCCACGGCGACGGCCTCGACGGGGTCCAGGTGCATCTCGGCGAGCCGGGCGACGACCTCGTCGGCCCGCAGGTCCGAGCCGGGCTGGAGGTTGTGGTCGACGGTGATGCCGCCGGCACGGACCGGGAGCTTGCGCGACTCGAAGGCGAGGGCGGAGGCGAGGGCCATGGAGTCCGCGCCGCCGGAGCAGGCGACGAGCACCAGCGGGGTGTCGGGGCGCTCGGGGAGCGCGGAGCGCCTCCCGCCCGTACCGGCCTCGGCGAACTCGGCGCGGCCGGTCTGCCCGGCAAGACGGTTGTGTTCGGTGACGACGTCGTGGAGTACGCGGCGGACCGCCAGGCGTATCGCCGCGACCGCAGGATGGGGACCCATGTCCGGTGCCCTTCGGGTGAGGTTTTGGGGGGCGCCTCGGAGCGTGGCCGGGACGGGGTCCCGTCACTCAGAGTGCGTCGATGGTGACAGAGCCGAGCTGTCCATCGAGCATTGCACGCCTTCCCATGCCCCCATGGTCCCTCGGATGGGTGATAAGAGGGTCAATCTCATGCAACCCGAGGGGCCATGATCACGAATCCGTCCTACGGTGCACCCGCGCCACCCAGTCCGCCGGAGCGGCGATCTCGGCCTTCGTGGGAAGGGTGTTGGGCGACGTCCACACCCGGTTGAACCCGTCCATGCCGACCTCCCCGACGACGGCCCGCACGAACTTCTCGCCGTCGCGGTACTGCCGCAGCTTCGCGTCCAGGCCCAGGAGCTTGCGGAGCGCCATGTCGAGCCGGCTCGCCCCGCGCGCCCTGCGCTGCTGGAACTTCTCCCTGATCTCGGCGACGGACGAGACCACGTCGGGGCCCACACCGTCCATGACGAAGTCGGCGTGCCCTTCGAGCAGGGACATCACCGCGGTGAGACGGCCCAGGATCTCCCGCTGGGAGGGCGTCTGGACGAGTTCGACGAGACTGCGCCCGCCGTCGTCGCCCTCCTCCCCCCGCTCCCCCTCGGGACGGCTGCCGCCGGAGAAGGTCTGCACGGCCTCCCGGAGGCGTTCGAGCACGGTCATCGGGTCGACGTCGGTCTCGTCGAGGAAGGACTGGATCTCGCCCCGCAGGTGGTCCCGGAGCCAGGGGACCCCGGTGAACTGGGTGCGGTGCGTCTCCTCGTGGAGGGCGACCCAGAGCCTGAAGTCGTGCGGATCGACCCCGAGTTCGCGCTCGACGTGGACGATGTTCGGGGCCACGAGCAGCAGCCGGCCGCCGCCCTTGGACGATGCGGGCAACTCCCGGGTGGCCGGGGCGAACGTCTCGTACTGTCCGAGGACCCGGGAGGCGAGGAACGACAGCAGCATGCCCAGTTCGACGCCGGTGACCTTGCCGCCGACCGCGCCGATCACGGCTCCGCCGGGGCCCCCGCCGCGGCGGTCCTGCATCTTCGCCAGCAGCGGGCGCAGCAGTTCGCGGAACCCCGCGACGTTGGCCCTGATCCATCCGGCCCGGTCGACGACCAGGACCGGCGTGTCCTCGGGCTCGTGGCCCTCCGGGATCATCCGCGTGAACGAACGGACGTGTTCTTCCGAGGCCTTGGCGTGCCGGCGCAGCTCGGCGACGACGGCGCGGGCCTCCTCACGGCTGATCTCCGGACCCGGCCTCACGAACCTGGTCGCGGTCGCGACCGCCAGATTCCAGTCGACCATCTCGGCACCACCGATGCTCGTCATGCGTCAACCGTACGTGAGGTGGTCGCCCCGTGGTGGTGTGTCAGCCGCTCACCGGGTGCCTTTGACGAGTGCGGTGGCCAGTGCGTCCAGAGAGTCCTGTGCGCCGTCCGGGGACGTGGTGCCCGAGGCGAGGAAGGCGAAGGCGAGGAGCCTGCCCTTCGCGTCGACGACCGTCCCGGCGAGGCTGTTGACTCCGGTCAGGGTGCCCGTCTTGGCCCGGATCAGGCCGGTGCCCCCGGACGTGGCCGTGTAACGGGCGCCGAGGGTACCGCTGAATCCGGCGACGGGCAGGCCCGTGAGGACCGTGCGCAGCTCCGGGTGGTCCGGATCGGCCGCACGGGCGAGCAGCCCGGCCAGGAGGCCCGCCGTCACCTTGTCGGCCCGGTCGAGACCGCTGCCGTCCGCGAGTGCGGCGCCGCCCATCGGCAGCCCGAGCGCCTTCAGCCGCGCGGTGACGGCCCGGCGGCTCCCGGCGAAGGAGGCGGGTTCCCCGGCCTTGAGCGCGGTCTGGCGGGCCAGGGCCTCGGCGATGTCGTTGTCGCTGTTCGTCAGGGCGCGCTCGACGAGCGCGGAGAGCGGCTTCGACAGGTGGGTCGCCACCGTCCGCGAGCCCGCCGCCACCCGTCCGGCCGACGGTGCGGAGCGGGTGGCGACGCCCGCCTTCTCCAGCGCGGCGGCGAAGGTGTCCGCGGTGTCGCGGGCCGGATCGCCGGTGCGGGGCGCGGGTCCCCGGTCGCTGCCGTCGAGCCGGCCCTCGTCGGTCATGAGCGCGCTGACGGGGGCGATGTTCTCGTTGGGGCCGATGGGGTGCAGCGCGGGCCCGGAGTAGCGCGAGGTGTCATACGTCAGCCGGACGGGTCCGGCTCCCGCGTCCCGCAACGCCCGCGCCGCGTCGGCCGCCAGCGAGCGCAGGGCCGTCCGGTCGAGCGTGGGGTCGCCGCCGCCCACGAGGGTGAGGGTGCGGCCGTCAGGGGACACCCGGACCGTCGTGGCGATGCGGTGACCGGGCCCCAGGGCCGAGAGGGCGGCGGCCGTCGTGGCGATCTTCACCGTGGACGCGGGGGTCATGGGGGTCGTGGCGCCCCGGGCGTACAGCTGCTTGCCGGTCGCCGCGTCGATGACCACCCCGCTGCGTACGGTGCCGAGGTCCGGTACGTCCAACAGGGGGGTGAGCACGGCCTCCAGGCCCTTCGCCCCTGCCGGGGTGGTGAGGCCCGCCGTGTCGCCGAGGGCGTTCAGGACGGCCGGGGCACTGGGCGCGGGCGCCGGCCCGCCCGGCAGGTCCCCCTGGTGATGTACGCCACCTGAGTGCCGCTGGACGGCTGCGCGGTCCCGCTCGGCCTTACGCTGACCGGAGTCCCAGGGGCCCGCGGCCAGCACGGCACCGGCCGCGACCACCAGGCCGAGCACCGCGGAGCCTGCGACGAGCAGGCCGTCCCCGGAGGCGCTCCCGTGCTTCAGGAAGTGCGGGACTTTCCACCCGCCCCACCTGTTCGGCGGTTCCTCCGTCGGTTTACGCACCGGCTCGGCCACCGTTGACCAGCCCCTTTCGCGAGCACTCGTCTGCGTGAGGGACACTTAACCACCAGTCGTATGTGTTGATCATGGAGGAGCCACCCGTGGAGTTCGACGTCACCATCGAGATCCCGAAGGGTTCGCGGAACAAGTACGAGGTGGACCACGAGACCGGTCGGATCCGCCTGGACCGTCGACTCTTCACCTCGACCAGCTACCCGGCCGACTACGGCTTCGTCGAGAACACCCTCGGCGAGGACGGCGACCCGCTGGACGCGCTGGTCATCCTGGACGAGCCGACTTTCCCCGGATGCCTCATCAAGTGCCGCGCCATCGGCATGTTCCGGATGACCGACGAGGCGGGCGGCGACGACAAGCTGCTGTGCGTCCCCGCGTCCGACCCCCGGGTGGAGCACCTCCGCGACATCCACCACGTGTCGGAGTTCGACCGCCTGGAGATCCAGCACTTCTTCGAGGTCTACAAGGACCTGGAGCCGGGCAAGTCCGTCGAGGGCGCCGACTGGGTCGGCCGCGCCGAGGCCGAGGCCGAGATCGAGGCCTCCTACAAGCGCCTCGAGGCGCAGGGCGGCGCGCACTGACGTGATCCTTCCGGTTCCGCTTGGCGGCGGGACCGCGTGGATCGCGGAGTTCGGCGCCGATCAGGCCCACTGATCGCGGTACCGACGGGCGGCACACCTCACCGGTGTGCCGCCCGTCGCGCGTGACGGCCCATGTCCGTGCACATACTGGGCAGAAGCGCTCCCAGGACGGGCGGTCGAGAGGGAACGAGGTCGAGTGGTGGCGGAACAGGGCGGTCCCGAGGACCAGAAGCCCCAGTCCGACGAGGCACGCAGCGCCTTCGTCCCGCCGGCCGGTGTGGAGCAGCCGGCGGCCCCGCAGGAGGACGACCACCCGACGTCGGAATTCTCCCTTCCGGCGGGTCTGCACACCGATCCGTCGGCGTCCTCGGGATCAGGACAAGG
Source organism: Streptomyces sp. NPDC001822 (assembly GCF_042892135.1). Taxonomy (NCBI): domain Bacteria; kingdom Bacillati; phylum Actinomycetota; class Actinomycetes; order Kitasatosporales; family Streptomycetaceae; genus Streptomyces; species Streptomyces sp. NPDC001822. The sequence continues at coordinate 162,247 of NZ_JBIATW010000014.1, read as the reverse complement.
TTCCGCTTCCGGGGCGGGGGGAGGCTCGGCGTCCGACGCGCTGTCGTCCGCCTTCGTTCCGCCGAGCGGGTACAACGCGCAGCAGCCTCCCGCCTTCACTCCCGCGCACGGCGTTCCGATGGTCCGGCTGACCAAGGAGGCACCCTGGCAGGACCGGATGCGCACGATGCTGCGCATGCCGGTCTTCGACCGTCCGGCACCCGAGATGGTGCAGAAGACCGACGACTCCGGTCCCGCCGTACCGCGCGTGCTCGACCTGACGCTCCGTATCGGGGAGCTGCTGCTCGCCGGTGGCGAGGGGGCCGAGGACGTCGAGGCCGCCATGTTCGCGGTGTCGCGCTCCTACGGGCTCGACCGCTGCGAGCCGACGGTCACCTTCACCCTGCTGTCCATCTCGCACCAGCCCTCGCTGGTCGACGACCCGGTGACCGCGAGCCGGACGGTACGCCGCCGGGGCACCGACTACACCCGGCTGGCCGCGGTGTTCCAGCTGGTCGACGACATCACCACGGCGGAACACGTCGAGGTCTCGCTGGAGGAGGCCTACCGCCGCCTCGCCGAGATCCGGCGCAACCGCCACCCCTACCCGGGCTGGGTCCTGACCGCCGCCGCCGGTGTCCTCGCCGGTTCGGCATCGGTCCTGGTCGGCGGTGGGGTCCTGGTCTTCGTCGTGGCGGCGGCCGGCGCGATGCTCGGCGACCGGCTGGCCTGGCTCTGCGCCGGGCGCGGACTGCCGGAGTTCTACCAGTTCACGGCTGCGGCCATGCCCCCGGCGGCGATGGGCATCCTGCTGACCCTCACCCATTCGACGGACATCCGGCCGTCGGCGGTGATCACCGGTGGCCTCTTCGCGCTGCTGCCGGGGCGGGCCCTGGTCGCCGGCGTGCAGGACGGTCTGACCGGCTACTACCTGACCGCGGGGGCTCGCCTCCTGGAGGTCATGTACTTCTTCATCGGCATCGTGGCGGGTGTGCTGCTGATGCTCTATCTGGGCGTCCAGCTCGGCGCCCAGCTGAACCCGGAAGCACGCTTCGTGCCCAACGACCGGCCCGTGGTCCAGATCCTCGCCTCGATGACCCTGACCCTGGCCTTCGCGATCCTGCTCCAGCAGGAGCGCTCCACGGTCCTCGCCGTGACCCTCAACGGAGGTGTCGCCTGGATCATCTACGGGGCGATGGCCCGCACCGGCGGTATCTCACCGGTGGCGGCGACGGCGGTCGCCGCCGGTCTGGTGGGCCTGTTCGGCCAGCTGCTCTCCCGCTACCGGTACACCTCGTCGCTGCCCTACATCACCGCCGCGATCGGCCCGCTGCTGCCCGGTTCGGCGACGTACTTCGGTCTGCTCGGCGTGGCGCAGAACGAGGTGGACGCGGGGCTCGCCTCGCTGTCCACCGCCGTCGCCACGGCGCTCGCCATCGCCATCGGGGTCAATCTGGGGAGTGAGATCTCCCGGCTGTTCATGCGGGTGCCGGGCGCGGTCGAAGGCCCCTCCCGCCGCGCGGCCAAGCGGACCCGGGGCTTCTGACGACGAACGGCGCCCCGCTCCTGCGAGGGAGCGGGGCGCCGTTCGTCCGTGCGTGTCCGGGGTCAGCGGCCTTCCTGCCAGCCGTACCGGGCGGCGGCGTCGTCGTCCTGGCCGTCGCCGGGGCGCTCGCCGCGTCGACCGGTGTCCTGGCCGCCGTAGGGATCGGCCTGGCCTCCGCCGTACGGGCCGGCCTGGTCCGCGCCGCCGTACTGCTGCGAGCCCGCGTACGGGGCTCCCTGACCACCGCCGTAAGGCGATGCCTGGCCGCTGCCGTACTGCTCCTGCTGGGGGGCACCGTACTGCCCCTGGTGAGCGCCGTACTGGCCGCCCTGTCCGGCGGCGTAAGGGTCCTGCTGCGGAGCGCCGTACTGGCCCTGCTGGGGGGCGCCGTACTGGCCCTGCTGAGCGGCGCCGTACTGGCCCGCCTGGCCGGAGCCGTACGGGCCCTGGTGCCCGCCGTCGTACGCACCGCCCTGACCCGTGCCGTACTGGCCCGGGCCGTACTGGTCCTGCTGTCCGCCGCCGTACTGGCCGTACTGGTCCTGCCCGCCGCCGTACTGTCCGCCGCCGTTGCCGTACGGGCCCGCCTGGCCGGCGTCGTACGGGCCGTTGCCGTAGGGGGCTGCCTGGGCTCCGCCGTACGGGGCCGTCTGCCCGGCGTCGTACCGGCCGCCGTACGCGCCTGCCTGCGGGCCGCCGTCGTACGGGCCGTTGCTCCGGCCGTCGTCGAACGGACCACCGTGCGGGCCGTCGCCGCCGTCGGCGTGCGGGCCGTCGTCCTGGGAGCCGCCGCCGTCCCGCTGCCCCGCCGCGGCCTCCTTCTTCGACCGGCTGCGCGCCCGGAGGAACTCGATGATGATCGGCACCACGGAGATCAGAACGATCAGGATCAGGATGAGTTCGATGTGGGTGTGGACGAACTCGATCTTGCCGAGGGCCGCACCGAGCAGCGTCACACCGACGCCCCAGAGGACGCCTCCGATGATGTTGAACGTGATGAACGAGCGGTAGTTCATCCGGCTCACACCGGCGATGATCGGCGTGAACGTCCGGACGATGGGCACGAAGCGGGCCAGCACCAGAGACTTCGGTCCGTACTTCTCGAAGAACTCGTGCGCCTTCTCGACGTTCTCCTGCTTGAAGAGACGGGAGTCCGGGCGCTTGAAGAGCGACGGTCCCACCTTCCGGCCGAAGAGGTAGCCGACCTGGTCGCCGATGATCGCCGCCAGCGCGACCAGCACGCAGACCAGCCACAGCGGGTACTTCAGATCGCCCGTGGTCACCAGGAGACCCGTGGTGAACAGCAGGGAGTCACCGGGCAGGAAGAACCCGATCAGCAGTCCGGACTCGGCGAAGACGATGAGCAGGAGGCCCGGTAGCCCGAAGGTGTTGAGCAGGTAGTCCGGGTCCAGCCAGCTCGGGCCGAGCGCAATCTCATTCAAGGGTCCGGGCTCCAGTTGGTCGGTGTGGCGCGGCTGCGTGGCCGCCCCAAGTTATCAACGCCGCGACGGACGCCTGGGTTCCACTGGCGTAAGCGAGGATGCGCACGGCCCGCACGGGGGTGAGGCTTTCCGCAGGAGGTGCCACATCATGGGCATTGAGGACTACGGCGGCGGACAGACGCCGCGGGCGGACGTCCTGGTCGTCACGACGAACGACGTACCCGGCCATCAGGTGACCGAGGTCATCGGTGAGGTGTTCGGACTCACGGTCCGCTCGCGCCATCTCGGCAGCCAGATCGGTGCGGGGCTGAAGTCGATGGTCGGCGGCGAACTCAAGGGGCTCACGAAGACCCTCGTCGAGACCCGCAACCAGGCGATGGAACGGCTCGTCGAGCAGGCCAGGACACGCGGCGCGAACGCGGTGCTGATGATGCGGTTCGACGTCAGCGAGGCGGCGGACGTGGGCACCGAGGTCTGCGCCTACGGGACGGCGGCCGTGATCAGCAGGACCTGACACCCCCGTCGTTCCCGCGGCACGGCCGCGCTCCCCTGACCGGAGGTTCCCGCATGCCCACGTCCGCCAACGTCGCCGTCGTCCACCACTCCTCCACCGGCACGATCTCGACCGTCGCCGACGGCAACCCGTACGGCACGTCCCACGGGTCCGGTCAGGGCGACATCCCGGTCGGCGGCCAGACCCCGACCGCCGCGCGCGTCCAGGCCGAACGCGTCGTGAGGTTCACCCGGGCCATCAAGGCCGGACTCGCGGCAGAGAACTGAAGGGAGCGACCCACCGATGCCACTGCACCAGGGTTCGCACGGCAAGGCGGCTCCCTCCGAGGAGCACCGCAGACTGGCCCTCAACCCGTTCTTCGGAGAGGCCGATCCGACCGCGCAGATGGTCGCGGCACCGGCGACCCACCAGCTCCCGGACGGGCCGCTGCCTCCGCTGACGGCCTACCGGCTCGTCCATGACGAGCTGATGCTCGACGGGAACTCCCGGCTCAATCTCGCCACGTTCGTCACCACCTGGATGGAACCCCAGGCCGGTGTGCTGATGGGTGAGTGCCGCGACAAGAACATGATCGACAAGGACGAGTACCCGCGTACCGCCGAGCTGGAACGGCGCTGCGTGGCGATGCTCGCCGACCTGTGGAACGCGCCCGATCCCATGAGCACCGTGGGGTGCTCGACCACGGGCTCCAGCGAGGCCTGCATGCTGGCCGGGCTGGCGCTCAAGCGGCGCTGGTCCAACAGGAACGCCGACCGCTACCCGGCGTCGGCCCGGCCCAACCTGGTCATGGGCGTCAACGTGCAGGTCTGCTGGGAGAAGTTCTGCACCTTCTGGGAGGTCGAGGCCCGGCAGGTCCCGATGGACGGCGAGCGGTTCCACCTGGATCCGCAGGCCGCGGCCGAGCTGTGCGACGAGAACACCATCGGCGTGGTCGGGATCCTCGGCTCGACGTTCGACGGCTCCTACGAGCCGATCGCCGACCTCTGTGCGGCGCTGGACGACCTCCAGGAGCGTACGGGGCTCGACATCCCCGTGCATGTGGACGGCGCGTCCGGGGCGATGGTGGCCCCGTTCGTGGACAGGGACCTGGTGTGGGACTTCCGGCTCCCCCGGGTGTCGTCGATCAACACCTCCGGGCACAAGTACGGACTGGTCTACCCGGGCGTCGGCTGGGCGCTCTGGCGTTCACCGGACGAACTGCCGGAGGAGCTGGTCTTCCGGGTGAACTACCTGGGCGGTGACATGCCGACCTTCGCGCTCAACTTCTCCCGGCCCGGCGCGCAGGTGGTGGCGCAGTACTACACGTTCCTCAGGCTGGGCCGGGAAGGCTACCGGGCCGTCCAGCAGACGTCCCGCGACATCGCGATGCGACTGGCCGAGGGGTTCGAGGCGCTCGGGGACTTCCGGCTCCTCACCCGTGGCGACGAGCTTCCGGTGTTCGCCGCGACGACCAAGCCCGAGGTCACGGCGTACGACGTCTTCGACGTCTCGCGGCGGCTGCGGGAGCGCGGCTGGCTGGTGCCCGCGTACACCTTCCCGGCCAACCGCCAGGACCTGTCCGTGCTCCGGGTCGTCTGCCGCAACGGCTTCTCGTCGGACCTCGCGGAGCTGCTGCTGGACGACCTGCGGAGCCTCCTGCCGGAACTGCGCGCCCAGGCCCACCCGTCGCGGGACAAGGCGTCCCAGACCGCCTTCCACCACTGACCCGGCCCGCCTTCTGCCCCCGGCGGCGGTCAGCCGACGTCGCCGGGGTCGGGTGTGCCCGTCGCATACGGATTCTCCTGCCCCTCGGCGAGCACCCCGACGAAGGGCTCCCCCTCCCCGGCGAAGGTGTACGCACCCGCCTCGACCCGCGCGATGAGGCCGCGGGTCCATTCGGCGCCGGAATCGGCGGAGTGGACCCACAGGTTCATGATCTCGCCGATGTGCCCGAGCGATTCGGGGCCGTCGGAGGGCGTGTAGTGCTCGGTGACCGACGCGCGCCAGCCGTCGATGGCGGTGAGGCGCCGGCGCAGGAGCACCACCGCTTCCTGCCGCTCCAGTTCGACGATGAAGCCGATGCCCGCCGACAGCACGTCCACCCCGGGGTCGTAGGAGGTCAGGGCGGACCTCAGCAGTGCGAAGAACTCCCGGTCGCCCTGGTCGGTGACCTCGTACTCGGTGCGGGGCGGGCCGCCGGCCGTGGACGGGGCGGTCTCATGGGCGAGGAGCAGTCCCTGCTTCGCCATCTGCTTGAGCGCGTGGTAGATCGATCCCGGCTTGGCGTTGGACCATTCGTGGGCGCCCCAGTACTCCAGGTCGTTGCGCACCTGGTAGCCGTGCGCGCGGCCGTGCTGACGCACGGCGCCCAGGACCAGGAGACGGATCGCCGACATGCGCCCACCCTACGTAGTCAGCTCCGGCCGGAGGAACCCGCCTCCTCGGCGACCAGATCGAGTGCCTTCCTGCCGTCCAGCGACTCGCGGAGGATGTCGGCGTGGCCCGCGTGGCGGCCGATCTCCTCGACCAGGTGGACCAGGAGCCAGCGCATGGAGCAGCGCTCGTTCTCCGGGTACCAGGGTGCGGGCGGCAGCGGGAAGGTGTCGTTCATGTCGCCGACCTCGTGGTGGATGAAGGTCTCGGTCTCCGAGGCGACCTTCTTCCAGAACTCGAGCATCCCGGGGACGGTCTCGTCGCCGACGAGACGGAAGCCGTCGGCCCAGGTGGTCTCGTCCCGCTGCCGGTCGTTGGGGCGCCGCTGTGCCAAGCGCAGCCAGTTCAGCTCCGTCTCGGCGGCGTGCTTGAGCAGCCCGGACAGGGAGAAGTCGCTGACCGTGGGACGGCTCGCCGCCTGTTCCTCCGTGAGTCCGAGCACGGAGCGGCGGATCGCGCCCCGCTGCGCCTCGACGAAGGCGAGGAGCATGCCCCGCTCATCTCCGGGGTCCCCTGCGGGAACGTGCGTGACCATGGTGCCTGCCTTCGGTCGTACGTGACGGTGTGCTCTGTCAACGTACGGAACCCGCGGGCCCGGATCACGCCTCGGCCGCGGGTGTCAGAAGGGAAAGACCGTTCGCCCGTGCTGCACCGAGATCCACTGCTGGGTGGTGAAGGCCTCCACGGCGGCCTCGCCGTTGAGCCGTCCCGTTCCCGACCTCTTCTCGCCCCCGAACGCGACGAGCGGATCGTCCTGCACCGTGGGCCCGTTGACGTGGAACATCCCGCAGGTGATACGCCGGGCGAACCGCACCCCGCGTTCGGCGTCCGCCGTGTGCACGGCGCCGCTCAGGCCGTACGGGCTGTCGTTGACGATCCGTACGGCCTCGTCCTCGCCGTCGAACGGCAGCAGCAGGACGACGGGGCCGAAGATCTCCTGCTCCAGCAGCGGTGAGCCCTCGGGCAGTCCGGTCAGTACGGTCGGTTCGACGAGCGTGCCGCGGGTACGGCCCCGCACGAGGGCCGTGGCCCCGTCGGCGAGCGCGCCGTCGACCAGCGCCGTGAGCGCGTCCGCCTGGAACTCGCTGATGACCGGCCCGATCCGGGTGCCGGGATCGCGGGGATCTCCCACCTCCAGGGCGGACACCTCGGCCGCGAGGCGGGCGGAGAACTCCGCCTCCACGGACCGGTCGACCAGGATGCGGTTCGCGGCCATGCTGACCTGTCCCTGGAACAGGAAGCGGCTGAAGACGGCCGCCCGGACCGCGTGGTCGAGGTCGGCGTCCTCCAGGACGACCAGTGCGCTGTTGCCGCTGAGTTCGAGCACCGTCCGCTTGAAGAGCCCGGCCGCGGTGGCGGCGACGTGCCGGCCGACCCGGTCCGAACCGGTGAAGGAGATCACCTTGGGCACGGGGTGCTCGATGAACGCGTCGCCGATCTCGGCGCTGTCGGTGATGAGGACGTTGAGGAGGCCGGCGGGCAGCCCGGCGTCCTCGAAGATCCGGGCGACGAGCCCTCCCCCGGCTATCGGGGCGTTCTGGTGGGGCTTCACGACGACCGCGTTCCCCAGGGCCAGTGCAGGGGCGACCGTCTTCACCGTCACCAGGAAGGGGAAGTTGAAGGCACTGATCACACCCACGACGCCGACGGGCAGCCGGTGGACACGGTTCTCCTTGCCGTCCGCCAGGGACGGCAGCAGCCGGCCGGAGGGGCGGAGCGCCTGCCCGGCCGCGTCGCGCAGGAACTCCTGCGCGAGGCGCACCTCGTACTCGGCCCGGTGACGGGTGCCGCCGAGCTCGTCGATGATCAGCTCGGTGATTTCGCCGGCGCGTTCCCCGACGAGCCGGGCGGCCTTCTCGAGAACATCCCGCCGGGCATAGGGATTGGTCGTCGCCCATTCGATCTGGGCGCGTTCCGCCGCGCGGTAGGCACGATCGACTTCCGCCGCTGTCGCCACGGTGACGGAACAGAGTTTTTCGCCGTTGAAGGGATTGAAATCAATGATGTCCCACGCACCGCCACCGGACAGCCACTCGCCGTCGATGTACTGGTGGGCCAGTTCACTGAAGTAGGACATGCAATCCCTTACTGCAGGCGCCGACTCCTGTCAGTTCGTCATCGTACTGGCGATTCACGTGAGTTGAAGGAGTCCCCGGAGAAGATCCCGGCTCTCCTCCGGTCCCGGACTGTCCTCGTGGAGTCGCGTCATGGCCTTTTCGTACTGGGCGACTTCTTCGGCCTTGTCCAGATAGAGGGCACTTGTCAGCTGCTCCAGATAGACGATGTCCGACAGATCGGATTCCGGGAAGCGCAGCATGGTGAACGCCCCGCTCTCGCCCGCATGGCCACCGAAACTGAACGGCATCACCTGGAGGGTGATGTTCGGCTGCTCCGACATGTCGATCAGATGGCGCAACTGCGCACGCATGACGTCGCGGCCGCCGTACGGGCGGCGCAGGGCCGCCTCGTCGAGCACGGCGTGGAAGCGGGGGGCGCGCTCCGAGACGAGCGCCTTCTGGCGCGCCAGCCGGAGCGCGACCCTGCGGTCGATCTCGGCCGGCGGGGCACCGGGCATGCCCCGGGCGACGACGGCGTGGGCGTAGGCCTCGGTCTGCAGCAGTCCGTGGACGAACTGCACTTCGTAGATCCGGATGAGCGAGGCCGCCCCTTCCAGACCGATGTATGTCTGGAACCAGCCGGGCAGCACGTCGCCGTAACTGTGCCACCAGCCCGCCACGTTGGCCTCGCGGGCGAGACCGAGCAGGGAGTCCCGCTCCGCGTCGTCCGTGACTCCGTACAGCGTGAGCAGGTCCTCGACGTCCCTGGCCTTGAAGCTCACCCGTCCCAACTCCATGCGGCTGATCTTCGATTCGGAGGCGCGGATCGAGTAGCCGGCCGCCTCACGGGTGATGCCGCGCGACTCGCGCAGGCGCCTGAGCTGTGAGCCCAGCAGGATGCGCCGCACCACAGAACCACTCGACTCGCCTGCCGACACTGGCTTCCGACCCTCCCCATCGCTTCCCGTACACCGGAGCTCCCCCGAACCCCGGAGCCGGATTCTGCCACCAAAACGCTTCAGCCCGTACTCATTCGATTACAGAGATGGCAAGGCTTTCCGAAAAACCCAAAACTGTGAAGCGGAAGAAATGAGTCAGAACCGGCACGGTACCGGGCACGTCCGGCGCGTGCACGTGCATCTGCCCTTGCATCTGCCGTGCGCATTGGGAACCATGGTCCTCGCGCACCTGCGTGCTCGTTCGTGTTGTGCCGCTGTACCCGCAGTGCCCGCTACAAGCAGTGTCGCTACAGCCGCGAATCCTGGGAGTGCCTCGCATGGGGACGAATGGATCGACGATGCTCGAGCCGTTACGGCAGGGGCTTCCACCCATCGACCCCTCGGCGGTCGCGGGATCGGCCTCCTGCTCGCTGCCGGCCCGGTACGAAGCTGTGGGCGGCGCACGGAAGTTCACCCGGACGACACTGACCTCGTGGGACCTGGCCGACCGCTTCGACGACGTCGCCCTGGTCGTGTCCGAGCTGGTCACCAACGCCCTCCGGCACGGGCTGCCGGACGAAGCGGCACCGAGGCGCCAGGACTCCTCCGTACGGCTGCACCTCATGCGCTGGACCTCGCGGCTGGTGTGCGCGGTGCGCGATCCCAGCGAGGAGAGCCCGGTCGCGGGCGAGGCGCCCGATTCCGCCGAGTCCGGCCGGGGCCTGTTCCTCGTGGAGTCCTTCAGCGACTGCTGGGGCTGGCACCCCTCACCACTCCTCGGCGGGGACGCCACCGCCACCGCGGGCCCCCGGGGCAAAGTGGTGTGGGCGCTGTTCCGGCTGACGGACCACGCCGTACCCGCGTACCCCGTCCCGGTGGACGCCTTTCCCGACAGCCTGTAGTCCCGGGGCCGGCCGCCGCACGGACGGCCCGCGCGCCGGCGCGCCCCGCCGGCTCCGCGGTCCACATGCAGCCCCCTCCCGCGCGCACTCCTGCCGGGCAGGCCGCGCCGCGGCGCCGGTGTGCCGTCAGGCACCCGACGCGAGGTGGTCGAACTCCCCGTCCTTGACGCCCAGCAGCAGCGCCTCTATCTCGGCCGGCGTATAGACGAGCGCGGGCCCGTCCGGGTGGCGCGAGTTCCGCATCGCCACATTTCCGCCGGGCAGTTTCGCGAACTCCACGCAGGACCCCTGGGAGTTGCTGTGTCTGCTCTTCTGCCAGACGACTCCGCGGAGCTCTGTGGCCGCCATGCCGTTGTACACGTCGTGCACAGGACGCTCCCCGAGTTGCAAGGTGCAAGTGTCAACTAGCTCGGATCATAGCTGTGTTCATATGCCAATGCATGAGCAGATGCACGTGCACGGGGGGTGTGCACATGATTACAGTCTTTCTCTCTGATCCACTCCCTGGGACCCCTCTTCATCCGCCCCTATGGGAGAGAGACGAACGGCACGCCAATTTGGCTCCCGGTTACCGGAGTTGTTCCACTCTCTCCCGTCCTCCCGGCACCGGCTTTCACCCGGTGAATCAGCGAGAGGGAAGTCCCGCCGCCAGGATTCCGCAGGCCGGTGCTCTGAGCACCGCCGCCGGAACTCCGGCGGAACCTACGGCCTCCGGCTGCCCTCCAGCGCCTGGGACAAGTCCTCCAGGGCCTCCAGCAGCAGCGACGCCCCGTCCCGCACGAAGGGGTCCGGCACCGGCCCCTCGGCGTCCCGGCGCCCCAGCTCGGCGCGGACCGGTTCCCAGTCGGGGACGCGGCGTTCCCGCACCGCCCTGGCCGCCTGCTCCGTCGCCCGCCGCAGCGCCACGGCCAGCCCGGCGGCCTCGGGGACCGGGTTCGCGGAGACAGCCGGCAGATGGGCCTCCATGAGCATCGCGACGCGGCCGAACTGGGCGAGGGCGTCCTCGGCGTCCGACGCGGCGGTACGGGAGATGCCCCGGTGGCGCACGGGCTCGTGGCGGGCCGTCTCCAGGGCCTCCTGCCACGCCACGCGGGCCTCCCGGGTGGTGAGCAGGGCCGTGCGCACGTCGTCCAGGCTGCGGGAGGCGGGATCGGCGTACCGGTCGAGGACCGTGGCGGCGTACCGCCCGTCCGTGACCAGCCAGCCGGCCAGCCGGTCCCGCAGCCTCGGGGTCTCCCACGCCGGGTAGAGGGCGTACGCCACCATCGCGAGCAGCCCGCCGATGAACGTCAGCAGGACGCGCTCCGGGACGGTCTGAGCCCAGTCGTCGCCCGCCATGCCGAGCAGGAAGACGACGTACGCGGAGACGCATACCTGGCTCACGGCGTAACCGGTGCGCATGAGCAGGTACATCAGGCCGGCGCTGATCACGGCGAGCGCCGCGGACGGCCACGCGGTCGGGTGCGCCAGCTGCACGATTCCGGTCGCGCACCCGACCCCGACCACGGTGCCGCCGAAGCGCGCCACGGAGCGGGAGTACGTCTGCGTGAACTCCGGGCGCATCACCATGACGGCGGTCATCGGCGCCCAGTACCCGTGACCGAACGGCAGCACCAGGCCGATGAGATAGCCGGCCGCCGCCACCGCGGAGACCCGGACCGCGTGCCTCAGGATCGTCGACCCGAGGCGCATCTCGCGGCGCATCGCCCGGTACATGACGGGGACCAGCCGCAGCAGGGTGGGGCGGCGCCGGTGCGGGACCAGGGGCTCTCCCGGCGTCCTGTCGTCCGTGCCGGTGCCCTCGGCGATCTCGACGACGTCGGCGAGCAGCGAGACGAGCCGTTCGGCCGCCCGGCGCGGCGGGCCCACGAGGATCACCTCGGTGTCGGGGGACTTCAGTACGGAGAGCGCCTCCTCGTCGAGGCGCACCGGATCGCCGTGGCGCACCGCGTCGGCCGCGGAGTCGAGCAGGGATCCGGCGGCACCCAGGATCTCCCGCGCCCAGTAGCGTTCCGGCCCCTCGGCGGGAACGCCCAGCGCCGGATCGGCGAGCGAGGCGAGGACGGGCCGCAGGCGTTCGGCGACCCCGCGCGCGCCGTGCAGGTCGGCGGGGCGGCGGCGCGCCTGGCGCGGGGTGACGGCGGCCGCGCTGCGGGCCGTCATCAGCGGCACGGGGTCGAAGGGTGCCACCGGGTCGTCCCGCAGCCTGCGGGCGTAGTCGGCCTCGGCCGCCAGGGCGTCGGCGAGCGCGTCGCGCTGGGCGCCCCATCTGCGTACGGGGAACAGCACGATGAGCGCCGCCTGGACCAGCCCGCCGAGCGCCATCATCCCGGCGTGCTCGGCCGCGTCGAGGACGGAGGTGGGCAGGGTGATGGTGACCAGCATGATCGCGACGTTGGAGCCCGCGATGATGCCGGCGGTGGAACCCACCGCCCAGGTCAGGCCGGCCACGAAGGTCCAGGCCACCAGCAGCGCGAGGAACAGCATCGTGCGGTTGACGGTGAGATAGCCGACGAACGTCGACACGGCCAGGCTGAGCCCGGAGACGAGGGCCAGCACGGGCCGCGGCCGCCAGCTGCGCTGGAAGGTCGCGATGGCCGCCTGGAACGCCCCGAACGCCGATCCGGCGGCGATCACCGGGCCGAAGAACGCCAGGCTCAGCCCCACGACGAGGGCCAGGCCCGCGGCGCCGCGCAGAGCGATGAGCGGTTCGAGACCCTGCCGCTCGATCGTCAGTCCGGAGCGGGCGGTCTCCCTCAGCGCCCGGAGCCAGCTCATGGGGCGAGCGTAGCCGGATTCCCGCACCAGGCCGACTTAAGCCGCAAGACGGTTTCTAGCGTCGGATTTCGGGCTCTTTCCCGCCCATCCTGGCGCGGTCGGCGGCGGCGGTCCCGTGGTCCCATCCCTCGGCGTCCGTCGCCCCGCGCAGCCGGGTCGTGGTGGTCCGCGGGAACATCCGCTCGGCGGTCTCGGTGACGGCGACGTCCCTGGCCGCGAGGACCGGCAGGAGTGCGCTGCGTCCGCCGTCACCCCCGGAACCGGGCTCGGAGCCGGCCGCGGCCGTGACACGGGCGGTGTCGGCCGCCAGGCGGCTGCCCAGGCGCTGGGCGTACGCCAACAGGAAGGACTGCCGGAACGTCTTGGTCCGCTTGCGTCCCGCCGCCCGCTGCCCGGCCTCCGCCTTCGTCATCGCGGCGGTGCCCTGGACGAGCAGCGAGGTGAAGAGCAGTTCCACGGCGTCGAGGTCCGGCTCGAAGCCCACGACCGTGGTGAACCCGAGGTCGCTGTTCCACACGGCACGGCAGCGGTTCGCCGACGCGACGGCGTCGAGCAGGACCGCCTTGGCACTCTCGTACGGGGCGTCGACCCCGATCCGCCGGGCGCCCGGCGCCCCGGCGTCGTGGGTGCGGGCGGCGAGGAGCGCCTCGTCGATGCTGTGGCGGGCCATCAGCTCCTGCGCCTTGGTGGTGAGTGCCTCGGCCTCCTCCGGGAAGCCGGTCGCCTCCGCCTTGGCGAGCAGCGCCCGGATCCTGGTCAGCATGCGGGGCTCACCGTGGGCGGGCGGCCGGTGCGAGGCGTCGGCCGCCGTCCCGGGCGGCGGGCCGGCCGGCTCGATGACGGGCAGCCGCAGCAGCAGCCGGTAGAGCTCCAGGACCGCCGAGGCGTAGGTGAAGCGGTCGGGCCTGTTGCGGGGCGCGGGGGCGGGCAGTGCGGCGACCTGCTCGGCCCAGCGCGGGGGCAGCTGCCCGTAGGCAGCCGTCTCCGCCGTGATCAGCCCGGCGGCCAGCGCCGCCCCGTCCTCGTCCAGCTCGCGCCGGACGGTCCGCACGACGTCCGCGGGCTGCCAGCCCCGCGCCCAGGCGCGACGGACGAACTCCTCGCCACGGCGGTGCAGCTCGTCGTCGGCGGACGGGTCGGCGGCGAGGAGGGAGGCACCGGTGTCCAGCCCCGCGTCGCCCTCCGAGTACAGGGCCGCGGCACACGCCCGGTCGATCACCGATTCCATACGGCAAGCGTAGGCGGCGGCGCGCCGCTCAGTGCTCCCCGGGGAGGAGGACCAGCTTGCCGCGTACGTGCCCGGCCTCGCTCAGCTCCTGCGCCCTCGCCGCGTCGCGGAGCGCGAAGGTCCGCTCGACGGGGATCCGCAGGCCCCCGACCGCAGCCGCCTGCGCGTACTCGCCGAGCCGCCTGCTCTCCCCCGGGACTTCCCCGCCGCCCGCGGAGAACGCGACCCCGTGGTGCGCCGCGTCCGCGTCCGCGATGGTCACGATCCTGTCGGCGGTCCCGCCGCGCAGTTCCACCGAGTCGGCGAGCACGCCCTTGCCGGCGACGTCGAACACCGCGTCCACGCCCTGGGGAGCGACCTCCCGCACCCGCTCCACCAGCCCCTCCCCGTACGCCACCGGAACCGCGCCGAGCACCCGCAGGTAGTCGTGATTGGCCGGCGACGCGGTCCCGACGACCGTGGCGCCCCGCGCGACCGCCAGCTGGACGGCGGCGGAACCGACCGCTCCGGACGCCCCGTGCAGCAGCAGGGTCTCGCCCTCGGACACCGCGAGTTCGTCCAGCACCCGGACGGCGGTCCCCGTCGCGACCGGCAGCGCGGCGGCCTCGGCCCAGCCCAGTATCTCGGGCTTGCGGGCCACGGCGCCCACGTCGGCCAGCACGTACTCGGCGTACGCGCCGGTCGCGCTCCGGCCGAGGACGGCGTCGCCGACCGCGAACTCCGTCACGCCCTCACCGGCCTCGTCGACGACTCCGGAGAACTCGCTGCCCGGTACGGCGGGCAGCGGGGTAGGGAACGCCGCCTCCATCCAGCCGTTGCGGATCTTGTAGTCGACCGGATTGACCCCGGCGGCCCTGACCGCCACCCGGATCTGGCCGGGGCCGGCGTGGACATCGTCGATGCGGGCCCGGCGCAGCACCTCGGGGCCGCCGAACTCCTCGTACACGATCGCTTCCATACCGGCTCCTCCGCGTCCTCGCCGCTCCGGTACGCGCGGCGCGCACCTCCCTCCGATCCTCGCCGCAGTCCGGCGCGCCCGCCCGCCGAGCCGGGGGCGCCGCCTGGCGTGGGGGACGCCAGGGCGTGGCGGTTCCGGTCACCGGGCGGCCCGGCGAGCCCGGGGGCGCTGTCAGTGGCGAGTGCAAGACTCGGCCCATGACCGAACGTTGGGCTCTGGCCGTCGTGGAGGGGGGCGGCGCACTCGTCGTGCCGCTGACGCGCGACGGCCTGCCCGCGGGGCCCGTCCTGGCCGAGCCCGACCTCGCGGAGTCGGTCCGCTCCCGCCCCGGGGTGACCCGCTGGGTCTGGCGCTCGACCGCGGCGGTCTACCCCCGGCTGCTCGCCGCGGGTGTCCGGGTGGACCGGTGCTACGACATCGAGGCCGCCGAACTGCTGCTGCTCGGCCACGAGGGGAGACTCGGCGAGCCCCGCTCAGCCCCGGCGGCCTGGGCCCGGCTGCGCAACGCCCCGGTGCCGCCCGATCCGCCGCCCCGCTCGGCCGAGCCGGGTTCGCAGTCCTCCCTCTTCGAGCCCCGCTCCGGCGCCGACCTGCCCTTCGAGGCACTGCTGGAGGTCTACGCCGAGCAGCTGCGCCGCCACGAGGCGGCCGAACACCCGGACAGGATGCGGCTGCTCACGGCGGCCGAGTCGGCGGGCATGCTGGTCGCCGCCGAGATGAACCGGTCCGGCCTCCCCTGGCGGGCCGACGTGCACCGCGAGGTGCTGAACGACCTGCTCGGCGAGCGTTACGCGGGCGGGGGCGAGCCCCGCAGGCTGGCGGAGGCCGCGGACGAGGTCTCCGCGGCGTTCGGCAGACGGGTGCGCCCCGACCTCCCGGCGGACGTGGTGAAGGCCTTCGCCGGAGCGGGGATCAAGGTGCGGTCGACCCGGCGCTGGGAGCTGGAAGGGCTCGACCATCCCGCGGTGGAACCGCTGATCCGCTACAAGAAGCTGTACCGCGTCTGGACGGCCCACGGCTGGAGCTGGCTCCAGGACTGGGTGCGCGAGGGGCGCTTCCGGCCCGAGTACCAGCCCGGGGGCACGGTCAGCGGCCGCTGGACCACCAACGGCGGCGGCGCCCTGCAGATCCCCAAGGTGATACGCCAGGCCGTCGTCGCGGACGAGGGCTGGCGGCTGGTCGTGGCGGACGCCGACCAGATGGAGCCGCGCGTGCTGGCGGCGATCTCCCGCGACCGGGGGCTCATGGAGGTGGCGGGCCACGACGCCGACCTCTACAAGACCCTGTCCGACCGGGCGTTCCACGGCGACCGCGACCACGCCAAGATCGCCCTGCTCGGCGCCGTGTACGGACAGACCTCCGGCGACGGCCTGAAGAACCTGGCGGCGCTGCGGCGACGGTTCCCGCACGCAGTGGCGTACGTCGACGACGCGGCGAAGGCCGGCGAGGAGGGACGGCTCGTCCGCACCTGGCTGGGCCGCACGAGCCCGCCCGCCGCCGGAGCGGGCGAGGACGGGGAAGCCGGCATCCCGCAGGAGAGCGAGGAGCCACCCGCCGGAGAGAGCTCCGACGGATACGGCGTCACCCCGGGCTACGCCTCGCCGAACGCCCGCGCCCGGGGCCGCTTCACCCGCAACTTCGTGGTCCAGGGAAGCGCGGCGGACTGGGCGCTCCTGCTGCTGGCCGCCTTGCGGCGGACGCTGGCCGGGCAGGGGATGCGGGCCGAGCTGGTGTTCTTCCAGCACGACGAGGTGATCGTGCACTGCCCGGAGGAGGAGGCCCCCGCGGTGGTGGAGGCGATCCGCGGGGCGGGGGAGCTGGCGGGGCGGGTGGCGTTCGGTGAGACGCCGGTCAGATTCCCGTTCACCACGGCGGTCGTCGGACGCTACTCGGACGCCAAGTAGTCCTGGCCTCGGTGCCGGTCAGGTCGCGCCCGCAGCCGCGGGCGCGCGCACCGGCGGGGACCTCCGCCGGACGCTGCCGCGCCCCCGACGCGGCGGGAGGCCCAGGCCGGACGGTCCGCGGGCGTCGGCAGCACCCTCCCGGCCGGTTCCCCGTGCCCTGTTCCCCGCATCGCGCGGGGCCCCGCGGACCGCGCTCGGCACGCCCCGTCCGTACGGGAACGGGCCCGGGCACCGCTATAGGCTCCGGCCATGGCGACGCACGAGCACGAGATCACCGAGCCCGTCGACCTGTGCCTGCCCGACGGCAGCCTGAACCCGGCGGCGGTGGGCTGGTCCAGGAAGCCCCTGCACCGCGCCAATCTGCGGGGCTGGGGCCGGACGAAGCGGTGGGAGCACTGGTGCGTGACGACGCCCACGCACCTGGTCGCGCTGACCGTCAGCGATCTCGACTTCCTGGCGCTGAACAGCGTCTACGTCCTGGAGTTCGGACCCGGGGGGCGGGAGTTCGAGTGCTCCGCGATCGTCCCCGCCGCACGGGGCGTCAGCCTGCCCGACACCATCGCCGGATCCCCCGGCTCCCGGGACGTGGTGGTCGGGCCCGCCCGGCCGACGGGCGGCAAGGTGCGGGTCGAGATCCGCGACGAGAACGCCGGAACCCGCCTGCGGGCCCGCTGCCTGACGCCGGAACGCCTGCCGCTGGAGGTCGACATCCTGGTCGCGCGGCCGGAGGGGCACGAGTCGCTCTCGGTCGTCGTCCCGTGGAGCGGGCAGCGCTTCCAGTACACCTCCAAGCACACGGCGCTCCCCGCCGCCGGGAGGGTCCGCGTCGGCAGGGACCTCCTCGTCTTCGGCGGGGCCCACGACGACACCTGGGCCGTCCTGGACCACGGCCGCGGGCGCTGGCCGCGCACGGTCGACTGGAACTGGGCCGCCGCGTCAGGCCTGGCTGACGGGCACACGGTCGGCCTCCAGTTCGGCGGCCGTTGGACGAAGGGCACCGGCTCCACCGAGAACGCCCTCTGCGTCGACGGCCGGCTCACCAAGATCGGCGAGGAACTGGACTGGCGGTGGTCGATCTCCGACCCGCTGGCTCCCTGGACGATCCGTACGCCCTCGTCCGGCCAGGTGGACCTGACGTTCGTCCCGTTCCACAACCGGTCCGTGCACACGGACGCCGGCCTGATCGCCAACCGCACCGACCAGCGCTTCGGCCACTACACCGGGAGGATCCGGACCGACGACGGCGAGGACATCGCCGTGCGGGAGCTCCTGGGCTGGGCCGAGGATGTCCACATGCGCTGGTGACTCCCCCGCGCGGGGCGGCGCGGGTAGGTTTCCCGCATGCACATAGGCCCACTCCTGGGCTCGGGACGCACCGCCGACGTGTACGCACTCGACGGCTCCTGGGTCCTGCGCCGCTACCGCGACGGCATCGACGCCGCGGGCGAGCTGGCCGTGATGTCCTACCTCTCGGCGTCGGGCTTCCCGGTCCCGCGCCTCGGCCCGCCGCGCGAGGGTTCCCTTCCGACGGACCTGGTGCTCCAGCGGCTGACCGGGCCGACCCTGGCCGAGTCCATGCTGGCGGGGGCGACGACCCCGGCGGAGGGGGCCGGACTGCTGGCACGGCTCCTGCGCGAACTGCACGCGATCCCGCCCCGGCTGTCCCTCGACCCCGGGGACAGGATCCTGCACCTGGACCTGCACCCCGAGAACGTGATCCTGGCCCCGGACGGTCCCCGGGTGATCGACTGGCTGACGACGGCCGAAGGGCCTCCCGCCCTGGACCGTGCCATGTCCTGTCTGATCCTGGCCCAGGTGGCGCTGGACCCGTCGTTCGCCGCCGGCGCACCCGTCCGCGACCTCCTCGAAGCGCTGGTGCGGCGGCTCGACGGCGACGGCGGCGTACCGGACCGGGCGCTCGCGCGGGCGACGGCCCTGCGCGGACGGGACCCCCGGCTCACCGCGCATGAGCGGACGGTGCTGGGCGAAGCGGCGGCGCTGGTCGCCACGCTCGCCGGCTGACCCGCCGTGCCGGACCGCGCGGGTCATTCCCGCAGGTAGGCGAGGACCGCCAGGACACGGCGGTTCGTCGCGTCGGTGAGGGAGAGGTCGAGCTTGGCGAGGATCGACCCGAAGTGCTTGCTGACCGTGCCCTCGCTGACCGTCAGCGCCTCGGCGACCGAAGCGTTCGACCGCCCCTCCGCCATCAGGGCGAGCACCTCCCGCTCACGTGCGGTGAGGCGCTCCAGCGGGTCGCGGCGGCGTCTGAGGAGCTGGCGGACCACCTCGGGGTCGACGACCGTTCCGCCCTCGGACACCCGCTGGAGCGCGTCGACGAACTCCTCGACCCTGCCCACGCGTTCCTTGAGGAGATAGCCCACGCCCACACCGTCGCAGGAGTCGAGGAGCTCTTCGGCGTAGGCCCGCTGGACGTACTGGCTGAGCACCAGAACCGGCAGCCGGGGCCGGGCCTCACGCAGGGCGACGGCCGCCCTGAGCCCCTCGTCGGAGAAGCCGGGCGGCATCCGTACGTCGGTGACCACGACGTCCGGGACGTGTTCGGCGACGGCGGCGGTGAGTTCCCCGGCACTGCCCACGCCCGCGACCACCTGATGGCCGAACCTCTCCAGCAGCCCCACGAGCCCCTCCCGCAGGAGCACGCTGTCCTCGGCCAGCACGATGCGCAGCATGGAATCCTCATTCGGCCGGGTCGGCGGGGACCCGGGGCACGTCGAGCCGCAGCACGGTCGGCCCCCCGGGCGGGCTGGACAGTAGCAGGCGCCCGCCGAGCACGGAGAGGCGGTCGGCGACCCCCTGGAGCCCGGTGCCACCGCCGGTCGCGGCTCCGCCGTTCCCGTCGTCCCGCACCTCGACGGTCAGCCGTCCGCCGTCCGCCCGGCCGGTCACCCGGGCCCGGGTCGCCCCGCTGTGCCTGGCCACGTTGGCCAGGGCCTCGCAGACCGCGAAGTACACGGCCGTCTCCACCGGTTGCGGCAGTCGCCGCGGCAGGTGGAGGTCCACGTCGACGGGCACGGCCGAGCGGTCGGCGACGTCCTCGACCGCGGCGGCCAGACCCCGGTCGGTGAGGACCCGGGGGTGGATGCCACGGATGAGTTCCCTGATCTCCACCAGCGCCGCCCCCGCCTCGTCGTGGGCCTTGGCGAGCAGACCGCCGAGCGGTTCGGCCGGGCTCTCCAGCCTGGCGAGGCCGAGCGTCATCGAGAGGGCGACCAGCCGCTGCTGCGCCCCGTCGTGCAGATCGCGTTCGATCCGGCGCCGCTCGGCCTCGAAGGCGTCGACCAGCCGCATCCGGGACCGCCCCAACTCCTCGATACGGGCGTCGAGTC
Organism: Streptomyces sp. NPDC001822; assembly: GCF_042892135.1. Classification (NCBI taxonomy): domain Bacteria; kingdom Bacillati; phylum Actinomycetota; class Actinomycetes; order Kitasatosporales; family Streptomycetaceae; genus Streptomyces; species Streptomyces sp. NPDC001822. Next base: position 142,242 of record NZ_JBIATW010000014.1, on the reverse strand, counting down.
CGCCGGGCTCCGACCCCAGCAGCGCCCGGGTGAGCGCCGCACGCGCGACGGCCGCCCAGCCGAGCGGATACGCGAGCAACGGCAGCAGTGCCACCCCGAGCAGGGCGACGGCGAACGCCTGCGGATAGGAGTCGGCCACGTACAGCTTCAGCACGCGCACCTCCTCGCCCCCGGTGACGGCGGCCATGACGAGCGGCGTCGCCGACAGCCCGCCGCAGACGGCCAGCACGCCACCGATGAGCAACGCCTCCAGGGGCCACAGGACTCCGGCGAACAGCAGGGCGTACCCGAACTCCCGCCAGGTGGCGGGCTCCCGCAGCCGGGTGAGCAGCCAGGCGGCGAGCCCGGCGCGTTCCGGGGCCCTGTGCGGGTCGCCGAGGCGCACGGGATCGACCAGCCGCAGCCTGCGCCGCTCCACGGCGGCGACCGGTACACCGATGAGGGCCAGCATCAGCAGGAGCGGCAGGCCCACGAGCACGGGCGTCAGGGCGGCGCCCGTCGCGGCCAGCAGCACGACGGACACAAGGAGCACCAGTCCGGCCGGAACGCTGCTCAGCAGGTACAGCGCCGCGCGCCACGGCCAGCCGCCGAGCAGGTAGCGACGCCGGACAAGGGCACGCCGGAGGGTGAGGGAGCTCATGGACCGCACGGTAGACAGTGCGGGACACCCGCCACCACCCTGCCGGCGGGGGCCCCATGGTGGAGCCTGCTCCACCATGACGACTCCCCCTCGCTGCGATGTGCCCGCCGCCCGGGGCCGGTTGGCTCTCCACCATGAATCAGCGACATGCCGCAGCTCCGCCGGCCGTCCGGCTCGACACCGTCACCCGGTCCTTCGGGAGGGCCGGGGACGCGGTGACGGCCTTGGACGGGGTCAGCCTCACCGTCCCCCGGGGCTCCTTCACCGCGATCATGGGCCCGTCCGGTTCGGGGAAGTCGACCCTGCTCCAGTGCACCGCGGGCCTCGACCGGCCCACGTCGGGCCGGGTGTTCCTCGGGGACACGGACCTGACGGAACTGAGCGAGCGGAGGCTGACGCTGCTGCGCCGCGAGCGGATCGGCTTCGTCTTCCAGGCCTTCAACCTGCTGCCCGCGCTCACCGCCGAGCAGAACGTGGCCCTCCCCCTGCGGCTGGCGGGCCGCGGGCCCCGGCGCTCGGAGGTGCGCGAGGTGCTGGAGCGGGTCGGCCTCGGCTCCCGGGCCCGGCACCGGCCGGCCGAGCTGTCCGGCGGACAGCAGCAACGCGTCGCCCTGGCCCGCGCCCTGGTGACCCGGCCCGAGGTCCTGTTCGGCGACGAGCCGACCGGCGCGCTCGACTCCCGTACGGGCCGGGGCGTCCTGGAACTGCTGCGGTCGATGGCCGACGACGGCCAGACGGTGATCATGGTGACGCACGACCCGGTGGCCGCCTCCTGCGCGGACCGGGTGGTCTTCCTGGCCGACGGAGCGGTACGCGACGAGCTCCACGCCCCGGGGGCGGAACGGATCGCCGCGCGCATGACCTCCCTGGCGGTGGTCCCGTGCTGAGCGCCGCACTGCGTTCGATGCGGACCCGCTGGGTCACCTTCATCGGCTCCTTCGTCGCGCTCACGCTGGGCGTCGGGCTGATCGCCATGACCGGGCAGACCCTGGCAGCGACGTTCGGCGCGCCCGAGCGTGCTCCGGAACGCTTCGCCGGGACACCGGTGGTCGTGGCGCCCTCGGACACCCTGAGGGTCGCCACTCCCGCCGGGGAGCGAACGGCCCGCCTCACGGACCCCCGCCCGGTGCCGGAGAGTCTGGCCGCCGGCCTCGCCCGGCTGGGCCGCACGGCCCGGGACCGTACGTTCCCCGTGGAACTGGCCGGGAGACGGGCCGTCGGCCATCCCTGGTCCATCGCGTCCGCCACCCCCTACCGCGTCACCTCCGGCCGCGCTCCCGCCGGGCCCGGTGAAGTCGTCGTCACAGGGGGCGCGGGCGCCCGGACCGGCGACAGCGTCCGCGTCGGCACACCCGGCGGTGACGGGATCCGGACCGTCGTCGGCACCGTCGCGGACGCGGGCTTCGAGTCGGCCGTGTTCTTCACCGACGCGGAGGCCACCCGCATCCACCCGGCGGTCGACGCGGTGGCCGTGCATGCCGCCCCGGCCGCCGTACGGGCGCTGACCCGCGCGGTCCCGGGGATGAGCGTCCTCACCGGGGACGAGCGGCGCCGGGCCGATCCCGACCCGGACCGGGACGACGAGGCGCTGACGGCGGTCAACGCACTCCTCGGGACCGCGGCCGGCATCACCGGTTTCGTGTCCGTCTTCGTCGTCGCCTCCACCTTCTCCTTCGCGGTCGCCCAGCGCCGGAGGGAGTTCGGGTTGCTCCGCACGGCCGGCGCCACACCGGGCCAGGTCCGGCGCGCGGTCGTGGGCGAGGCGCTCGTGGTCGGCGTCCTGGCCTCGGCGGCCGGTTGTGTGCTGGGCGAGGCGGCCGCCCCACGGTTGGCGGCCCGGCTGGTCGGCGAGGGGCTCGCACCGGCCTGGTTCGCGATCGGTGACACGGCCTGGCCTCTGCACACCGCCTTCTGGACCGGTCTGGTCGTCGCACTCGCCGGGGTCGCCGTCTCCTCGCACCGGGCAGGACGGATCCGGCCCGCCGAGGCGTTGCGGGAGGCCTCCGTGGACGAGGGCAGCATGCCCCTGAGCCGTCTGCTGGCGGGCTCCGCCGTCCTGCTGACCGGGCTCGGACTGCTGGGCTGGTCCCTGCTCACCGACCCCGGCGACCTGCTGAAGCGGAAGACGTACATCCTGCAGCCCCTGTGGATCATCGTCGGTGTCGCGCTGCTCGCGCCGTTGGCGTCCCGCCCGCTCACACGCCTGATCACCTGGCTGCCCGCCCGGCTGCCCGGGGCGACCGGGCTGCTGGCCCGGCAGAACGCGTCCACCGGCGTCCGCCGCACCGCCGCGGTCGCCGCACCGGTCCTGATCACCGTCGCGCTGGCCGCCTCGCTGCTGGGCACCGTGGCCACCATCAACGAGGGCAAGGCGTCCGAGGCCTCGGCGGCCCTGTCGGGCGCGGACTTCACGGCGGGCGGGGACGGCCCTCTGGACCCCCGCTTCGTGGAGCGCGTACGGCACCTGCCCGGCGCCGTGACGAGCGCGACCCGCTCGACGGGGGTCACCGTCCTGGAGGAGGGCACCGCGCTCATCTCCTCCGAGGCCAGGGCGGCTGAGCCGGCCGCCCTGGCGGCGACGGTCCGGCTCCCCCTCGTGTCGGGCCGGCTCGCCGACCTCGACGACGGCTCCATCGTCGTCAACGAGGAGTGGGAGGCACGGACCGTGGGGCGACGCGTCGGCGTCTGGCTCGGCGACGGTCGCAAGGTGTCGCTCCGGATCGCGGCAGTGATGCGTGTCGGCACCGGGAGCAACGGCGTGTACGTGACACCCGCCAACGCCTCGGGTGCCGCCGTCGACCGAGTCGACGTCAGGCTCCGTGCGGGCGCCGACCGTTCGGCCGTACGCACCCTGCTGGAGGAGGCGGGACGGGACACGGGCACCCCGGTACTGACGGGCGAGGCATGGGTGGCGGCGCACCACCCCTCCGCCGGGGGAAACACCCGGGCGGGCCTGCTGCTCATCCTGGGAATCGCCCTGCTGTACAGCGGGATCGCGCTGGCGAACACGATGGTCATGGCCACGTCCGACCGGGTCCGTGACTTCGCGGTGCTGCGCCTCACCGGAGCCACGAAGCCCCAGGTGCTCCGGCTGGTGGCCGTCGAGGCGCTGCTGGTGGTGGCGGTGGGGGCAGTGCTGGGCGCGGCCGTGGCGGGGATCGACCTGCTGGGCGTACGGACGGCCCTGGCACTCCTCGCCGTGGACTCCCCGGTGGTGGTGCCGTGGATTCCGGTCGGCGTGGTAGTGGCGGCCTGCGCCGCACTGGCCGTCGTCTCCGCCGTACTGCCGGCCCTCGCGGCGATGCGCACACGGCCGGTGGAGTCCGCGGGCACCCGCGAGTGAGCCGGGCGGGGGCGACCACGGGGCGGACAGCCGGGGTTGCGGGCCACCGTGGGCACGTACGGACCGGGCGGCCTCCGTAAGGGGCCCGGAGGCGCGGGCGGCCGGAGCGACGCCGATCCGCTCGGCCGGGGTCAGGCTCCGTCGTCGCCGGCGGGAACCCGGCCCGTCACGACCGGGCGGTCCGACGGCAGACCCCACTCGCCCCACGAGCCGTCGTACACGGACACCTCGCGGTAGCCCGCCAGTTCGGCCCCGAGCGCCAGGACACACGCGGTGACGCCCGATCCGCAGCTGACGACGAGCCGCCCCCGGCTCCCCGCCGACGCCGCGAACGCCGCGCGGAGTTCGTCGGCGGGCAGCATCAGGCCGTCACGCTGGATCTCGCCGAACGGCAGGTTCACCGACCCTGGCATATGGCCGCCGCGCAGGCCGGGCCTGGGTTCCGGGGCCGAACCCGCGTACCGCTCACGGGACCTCGCGTCGAGCACCGCCGAGCGGGCGTCGCCCAGGGCCTCGGCGACATCCTCGGCGCCGGCGAACATCCCGAGGCGGGGGCGGGCGGTGAAGTCACCGGCCCGCTCCGCGGTCCCGAGCTTCGCGGTCCCGGGCTCCCGGTCCTCCACCGGGAGCCCGGCGGCCTCCCAGGCGGGCAGGCCGCCGTCGAGCACCGCGACCCGGTCGAAGCCCATCGCCCTGAGCATCCACCAGGCGCGTGCGGCCGAGTAGATCCCCGCGGTGTCGTAGACGACCACGGTGTCCCCGCCGTCGACGCCGAGGGCCCGCATCCCGGCGGTGAACTGCTCCGCTCCGGGCATCGTGTGCGGCAACGGCACGGCATGGTCGGACATCGCGCCGTCGATGTCGAAGCGCAGGGCCCCCGGGACGCACCGCCCGGTGGCACGGTGCGCACCCACGGACGCGTCGAGGACCACCATCCAGGGGAGAGCCAGACGCTCGACGAGCCACTCCACCCCGACGAGCGGGCCGGGCAGCGCGCCCGCCTCGGGTGCCGTCCCCGCGTGCCCGGCCATGTTCTCCCTCTCGTCGGCGCCTGCGCGGCGGTGGGTGCGGACGTGCCTCTCGCTGCGAAACGGGTCCGCGTCGAGAGGCACGTCCGCGCCCGCGCCTGGCCGGCATCCCGATCCACTGCTCCGGGAAAAGCAGAAGCCCCAGGTCACGGCGAGTGAGTCCTGGGGCTTCGGCAGGGCCGCCTTCGGGATTCGAACCCGAGACCTACGCATTACGAGTGCGTTGCTCTGGCCAACTGAGCTAAGGCGGCACGCCCTGTCGCACCATGGTGCGATCAGCAGCGACGCCAAGTCTACACAGTTTCCGGGGGTGCTCCGTACCGCCCGCCCCCGAGGACATAAGTGCAGGTCAGGAGCACTTCTTTCCGTTCTTGGGGGGAGTGCCGTCCAGCAGGTACCTGTTGACCGCCGTGTCGATGCAGTCGCTGCCACGGCCGTACGCGGTGTGCCCGTCGCCCTCGTAGGTGAGAAGGACGCCGGAGGACAGCTGGGCCGCGAGGGCCTTCGCCCACTTGTACGGGGTGGCGGGGTCCCGGGTGGTGCCGACCACCACGATCGGGGCCGCCCCCTCGGCCACGGTGCGGTGCGGGGTTCCGGTGGGGTCGACTGGCCAGGCGTCGCAGTTCAGCGCGGCCCAGGCGAAGCCCCTGCCGAAGACGGGGGACGCCTTCTCGAAGGCCGGGACCGCTTTCTCCACCTCTTCGGGGCCCGAGAAGGCGGGCGCCAGGTCGAGGCAGTTGACGGCGGCGTTGGCGAACATCAGGTTGGCGTACTCACCGCTCGGCTCCCGCTCGTAGTAGCTGTCGGCGAGGGCGAGCAGGCCGGACCCGTCACCGCGCTTCGCACCGGCGACGGCCTCCCGCAGCTGGGGCCAGGCGGCCTCGTCGTACATCGCGGCGATCACCCCGGTCGTCGCCAGCGACTCGCTCAGCTTCCGGGTCTCACCGGTCGGCACCGGCTCGGCGTCCAGATCGGCGAAGAGCTTCTTCAGCGCGGTCGCCGCGTCCGCCGTGGACGTGGTGCCGAGCGGACAGTCCGACTGCTTCACACAGTCCGCTGCGAACGACTGGAAGGCCGTCTCGAAGCCCGCTGTCTGGTCCCGGTTGATCTCCACCGCGGGAAGCGACGGGTCCATCGCCCCGTCCAGGACCAGCCGGCCCACCCGGGCGGGGAACAGATCGGCGTAGGTCGCACCGAGGAAGGTGCCGTACGAGGCGCCGACGTAGTGCAGCTTCTCGTCACCGAGCAGCGCGCGCAGGATGTCCATGTCGCGGGCCGTCTCGACCGTCGAGACGTGCGGGAGGATCGTGCCGGAGCGCTTCTCGCAGCCCTCGGCGAACTTCTTGAACGCCTGGTTCAGCCGGTTGACCTCCCCCTGGTCGTCGGGGGTCTGGTCCACCTGCGTATAGGCGTCCATCTCCTTGCCGGTGAGGCATTCGACGGGCTCGCTGCGGGCCACTCCGCGCGGGTCGACGGCCACCATGTCGTACCGCGCGCGGACGGGGGCGGGATAGCCGATGGCCGCGTACCCCTGGAGGTATCCGACGGCGGAGCCGCCCGGGCCGCCCGGGTTCACCAGGAGCGATCCGATCCGCTTGCCCGGTCCGGTGGCCTTCTTGCGGGACACGGCGAGCCTGACGTCCCCGTCGTCCGGCTTCCCGTAGTCCAGCGGGGCCTTCATCGTGGCGCACTGGAAGCCCTCCACGCCGCAGTCCCGCCAGCGCAGCTTCTGCGCGTAGTACGGCTTGAGCTCCTTGGTCGCGGCCGAACCCGCCGCCGAGGCACTCGGCGCCGAACCGCCGCTGCTGCAACCGGAGACGAGCACGCCGGCAGTGCCGAGCGCGGTGGCGAACGTACGGAGCAGGCGCCTGGTGTCCATTCCAGGAGCGTAGCGGCAGGGTGACGACTCGATCGATTTCCAGCTCATACGGGTGAATTCGCTCATCCCGAAGCTGTCTTGACGAGCAGTCAGGCCACCTCGCGGACACCTCGCGCCCATACCGCGCCCGTCCTGCGCGGGCACCGGGCCGGCCTGCGGGACCGCCGGGTCAGCCGGGTCAGCCCGCCCGCAGCGCCACGGCCATCGCCTCGACGGCGAGAAGCGGGGCGACGTTACGGTCGAGGGCCCGGCGGCAGGCGATCACGGCCTCGATCCGCCGCAGGGTGCGCTCGGGCGTGGACGACTCGGCGATCCGGTCGAGCGCCTCCCGCACGTCCGTGTTCGCCAGGGCCGTTCGGGAACCCAGCTGAAGCGCCAGCACATCGCGGTAGAAGCCGGTGATGTCGCTGAGCGCGAGGTCCAGGCTGTCGCGCTGCGTACGCGTCCTGCGGCGCTTCTGCTTGTCCTCCAGCTCCTTCATCGCCCCCGCGGTGCCGCGAGGCATACGCCCTCCGGCGACACCGCCGAGCGCCGCCCTGAGGTCCTCGGTCTCCTTGACGTCGACCTCCTCCGCGACCTGCTTGGCGTCCTCCGTGGCCGTGTCGATCAGCTCCTGGGCCGCCTTGAGGCAGCCGCCGACGTCATGGACGCGCAGCGGGAGCTTCAGCACGGCCGCACGGCGGGCCCGCGCCCGCTCGTCCGTGGCCAGGCGCCGGGCCCGGCCGATGTGCCCCTGCGTGACGCGGGCGGCGGAAGCGGCCCGTTCGGGGTCGATGCCGTCCCGCCTGATCAGCACGTCCGCGACGGCGTCCACCGGCGGCGTACGCAGTGTCAGATGACGGCAGCGGGAGCGGATCGTGGGCAGCACGTCCTCGAGGGACGGCGCGCAGAGCAGCCACACGGTGCGGGGGGCGGGTTCCTCCACCGCCTTCAGCAGGACGTTCCCCGCGCCCTCCGTCAGGCGGTCGGCGTCCTCCATGACGATGACCTGCCAGCGGCCCACGGCCGGCGACAGCTGGGCACGGCGGACCAGCTCACGGGTCTCCTTCACGCCGATGGAGAGCAGATCCGTGCGGATCACCTCCACGTCCGCGTGCGTCCCGATCAGCGCGGTGTGGCAGCCGTCGCAGAATCCGCAGCCCGGCGCTCCCCCCAGTGCCCGGTCGGGGCTGGTGCACTGGAGCGCGGCGGCGAAGGCCCGGGCCGCCGTGGACCGGCCGGATCCGGGCGGGCCGGTGAACAGCCAGGCATGGGTCATCTTCGAGCCGGACGGCACCGCCCCGCCCCCGGACTGCGCGGTGACCAGTGCATCGGCGTCCCGGGCGGCGGCACCGAGCTGCTCCTGCACCCGGTCCTGTCCGACCAGGTCGTCCCATACGGTCATGGTCACCGCCCTTCCGATGGCATGTGGCGGGGAAAGCCGTCTTTCCCGTCGGCCTCCCATTGTGCGGGAAGGGTCCGACAGTCCCGGCGCTTCCGCCGCCCGGACCCCTCACGCACCAGAAAAAGGGCCGCCCGAGAGCCGCCCGAGCCCCCCGGAAAGCCGCCGGGCCCGCCGCAGCGCCGGTGACCGGCGGTACGACGGGCCCGGTTCCGGACCGTCAGCGACGTGGCGGACGGCCGCCGGAGCCGCGCTCGTCGTCGTCGTGCCCGCCGAGCAGTTCGTCGGCCAGCGACGGCAGATCGTCGAGCGGCGTCTCCTCGGCCCAGTCGGGCTTCGGCCGCTTCCGCTGGGCGGAACCGCCCTGCGCCGCCCGGCCCTCCCGCGCGTCGTCGGGGACCTGGGGAAGCTCGCGGGTGCGCTCGTTCTCGCTCTCGGCCGGCCGGGCGCGGGGCTCGTCACGGAAGACGCCCGGAGGCACCCGGTCCGACGGCCTCTCGCCCCGCACAGGCGGCAGGACAGCGGTCTCCTCCGCATCCCGCACGGACGGCAGGACCGTGGTCTCGTCCGCGTCGCGCGACGGACCGTCGGGCCGTGCCACCGGCACCGGCTGGGTGATCTCGTTCGGGTTCACGACCGGGGTCGGCACCGTGAGCTCGTTGTCCGGTACGGAGGAACCCGGTCCGGACCGCCCCTCCTCGCGGGAACGCTTCGCGGCGGCGGCAGCGGCCTCCTCCGCCCGTGCGGCGGCCTCGTCCTCGGCACGGCGACGCGCCTCCTCGGAGCGGATGAGCGCTTCCTCGGCCCTGCGCTGCTTCTCCAGGCGAAGCTCCTCGGCCTCCTTGCGGAGCCGCGCCTCCTCCTGGGCCTGCAGGCGCAGCCGCTCCTGCTCGGCGTCGCGCACCCTCTCCTCCGCCTCGATCCGGGCCCGCTCCTCCTCCGCACGGCGACGGGCCTCCTCGGCGCGCTGCCGGGCCTCCTCCGCCTGGCGTTCGGCCTCGCGCTGCCGGGCCTCTTCCTCCTCGCGGCGCCTGCGCTCCTCCTCCTCGGCGCGGAGCCTGGCGAGCTGGGCCTCCCGCTCGCGCTCCAGCCGCTCCTCCTCGGCCTTGCGGGCCGCCTCTTCCTCGGCCTTGCGCCGGGCCTCCTCCTCGGCCGCCCTGCGCGCCTCCTCCTGCGCCCTGATCTCGGCCTCGGAGAGCGGCAGGAGCCGGTCGAGCCGGTGGCGCACGACCGTGGTGATCGCCTCCGGCTCCTGCCCGGCGTCCACCACCAGGTAGCGGGCCGGGTCGGCGGCGGCGAGGGTCAGGAATCCGGACCGCACCCGCTCGTGGAACTCGGCCGGCTCGGACTCCAGCCGGTCGGGGGCCTCGGTGAACCGTTCCCTCGCGGTCTGCGGGTCGACGTCCAGGAGCACCGTGAGATGCGGTACGAGTCCGCTCGTCGCCCAGCGCGAGATACGGGCGATCTCGGTCGGGGCGAGGTCCCGTCCGGCGCCCTGGTAGGCGACCGACGAGTCGATGTAGCGGTCGGAGATGACGATCGCGCCGCGCTCCAGCGCCGGGCGGACGACGGAGTCGACGTGCTCCGCGCGGTCGGCGGCGTACAGCAGGGCCTCGGCCCGGTTCGACAGTCCGGCCGACGACACGTCGAGCAGGATCGAGCGCAGGCGCTTGCCGATCGGGGTGGCTCCCGGCTCGCGCGTCACGACGACCTCGTGACCCTTGGCCCGGATCCAGTCGGCGAGCGCCTCCACCTGGGTGGACTTGCCGGCCCCGTCGCCCCCCTCGAGGACGAGGAAGAAGCCGTGGGCGGCGGGCGAGACGGCCGGGTCACCGCCGCGCAGCGCCTCGCGCAGGTCGCGGCGGAGCGGCACCCCGGCCCGGTCGTCGGTCTTGGCGAGGACGATCACCGCGACGGGCAGCAGCAGCGCGCCGATGAGCATGAGCGCGAACGCCGCTCCGCCGTGCGCGAAGACGAAGTCGCCCGATCCCAGACGGTGGCGCCCGATGGCGGCGGCCAGCAGCGGGCCTCCCACCGCGCCGAGCGCGACCAGCACCCGGACGACGGCCTGGAGGTGTTCGGTGTTCCTGGCCTGGCGGAAGGCCTCCGTCTCCTGGTCGATGACCGCGTGCCCGACGTGGGCGGCGACACCGGCGGCGTAACCGGCGGCGAGCGCGATCAGGATCCCGGTCGCCGTGTCCGGCACCAGGCCGAGGGCGAGGAGGGCCACGCCCGTGACCGCGGTGGCCAGCGCCAGCAGCCTGCGTCGCGACAGGGCGGGCAGCACCTTCCGCGCGCTGCGGATACCGAGCGCGGTACCACCGGTCAGGACCAGGATCAGCAGCGCGAAGGTGACGGGTCCGCCGTCGAGGTCCGCGGCGTGCAGGACGGACACGGACGCGGCGGCCGAGATGGCCCCGGCGACCGCGGCGGACGCGGCGACGACCAGCGGGATGCTGCCGGTGCGTCCCTTGTCCGAACCCGATTCGGCGGCAGGACGGCGCAGACCCTCCAGCGGGGACCGGGGCCGGGGCGTCTGCGTGCCCGGGAAGTGCAGGAAGTACAGGGTCGAGATCGAGGCGGAGAACAGCCCCGCCGCGACGTACGAACCGAGGGCCGCCTGGTGGAAGGAGAACCAGTCCAGGCCGGTCCCCAGCAGTTCACCGATCAGCGAGGCGACGACGAGGACCGCCGCGGCCGCCGGGACGGCGAGGAAATTCGTGCGCAGGGACAGCCTGCGCAGCGCGTCGAGGTGGTCGGGCAGCGGCCGCACGGCGGCGCCCTCCGGCGGCGGGGCCGGAAGCAGCGCGGGGGCCGCGCTCTCCTTGGCCACCGCCCACAGCCGCTCACCCGCACCGGTCAGGAACACGGTGATGAGGATCATCAGGAGTGCCTTGTCCGGCATCCAGTCGATCCAGAGGGGCGCAACGACCAGGAGGGCGAGCCGGAACGCGTCCGCCCCGATCATCAGCCAGCGGCGGTCGACGGGACCGCCGGGCGAGGTCAGTGCCGTCAGCGGCCCCAGGAGTACGGCTCCGAAGAGCACGGTGGAAACAATCCGGGCGCCGAACACAGCGGCGACGGCGAAGGCCGCCCCGCGGTATCCGGCCCCGAAGGAGCCCTCGACCACCGCCGCCTGCAGCGACAGCACAACGAGCACGAGAAGGGCGAGTGAATCGCCGATACTGCCGACGGCCTGGGCGCTCCACAACCGCCTGAGCGGGGGAACGCGCAACAGGGCTCGTACGGCGCGCTCGCGTGAGTCTGCGGCAAGTGTGTCGGAGGTGGGGCTCACGACCGGTGGCTGCTCGGCTCGCGTCATCCGCCCAGCCTATCGGCAGCGGTGCGGTCGCCGGGGGCCCGGTCCGAACATATGCCCGCGAGTGTGCCGGTCACCGCACACACGAATGCCGGAGGGGCCGGTCGTCCCAGCCCCTCCGGCATTCGTGCACGGCCCGTGGCCGAAAGGTCAGCTCTCGTCCTGCGAGGCCGGAGCCGCCTTCTGCGCCGAGGCGGTCGCCCGCTTCGCGGGCGCCTTCTTGGCCGCGGTCGTCTTCTTCGCCGCCGTCGTCTTCGTGGCGGTCGTCTTCGTGGCGGTCGTCTTCTTGGCCGTGGTGGCCTTCTTGGCGGTCGCCTTCTTCGCCGGGGCCTTCTTCGCCGTCTTCTTCTTCGCGGGCCCCTTGGCCCGCTTCTCGGCCAGCAGCTCGTAGCCGCGCTCCGGCGTGATGTCCTCGACGCTGTCGTCGGTCCGCAGCGTCGCGTTCGTCTCGCCGTCCGTGACGTACGCGCCGAAGCGGCCGTCCTTCACGACGACCGGAGCACCGCTCACCGGGTCCGTGCCCAGCTCCTTCAGCGGCGGCTTGGCGGCGGCCCGCCCGCGCTGCTTCGGCTGGGCGTAGATCGCGAGGGCCTCGTCGAGGGTGATGTCGAAGAGCTGGTCCTCGGACGTCAGCGAGCGCGAGTCCGTGCCCTTCTTCAGGTACGGGCCGTAGCGGCCGTTCTGCGCGGTGATCTCGACGCCCTCGGCGTCCTCACCGACGACGCGGGGCAGCGACATCAGCTTGAGCGCGTCGGCCAGCGTCACCGTATCGAGCGACATCGTCTTGAAGAGCGAGGCGGTCCGCGGCTTCACCGCGTTCTTCCCGGTCTTCGGGGTGCCCTCGGGCAGCACCTCGGTGACGTACGGCCCGTAACGGCCGTCCTTCGCGATGATCTGGTTGCCGCTGACCGGGTCCGCGCCGAGCTCGAAGTCGCCGCTCGGCTTGGCCAGCAGCTCCTCCGCGAGCTCCACGGACAGCTCGTCGGGTGCCAGGTCCTCGGGCACGTCGGCGCGCTGGTGGCCCTCGGAGTCCTTCTCGCCGCGCTCGATGTACGGCCCGTAGCGGCCGACACGGAGCTTGATGTCGTTGCCGACGGGGAACGAGGAGATCTCGCGGGCGTCGATCGCGCCGAGATCCGTGACGAGTTCCTTCAGACCCCCGAGGTGGTCCCCGTCGCCGTTGCCCGCGTCGGACGCCGCCCCGGCACCGGCCGTGTCGTCACCGGCTCCGAAGTAGAAGCGCCGCAGCCACGGCACGGACTGGGCCTCGCCCCGCGCGATGCGGTCGAGGTCGTCCTCCATGCGCGCGGTGAAGTCGTAGTCCACGAGCCGGCCGAAGTGCTTCTCCAGCAGGTTGACCACGGCGAACGAGAGGAACGACGGCACCAGAGCCGTGCCCTTCTTGAAGACGTAGCCGCGGTCCAGGATGGTCCCGATGATCGAGGCGTAGGTCGACGGGCGGCCGATCTCGCGCTCTTCGAGCTCCTTGACCAGCGAGGCTTCGGTGTACCGGGCCGGCGGCTTGGTGGCGTGCCCGTCGACCGAGACCTCGTCCGCCGTCAGGGCGTCGCCCTCGGCGACCTGCGGCAGACGGCGCTCACGGTCGTCCAGCTCGGCGTTCGGGTCGTCCGCGCCTTCGACGTACGCCTTCATGAAGCCGTGGAAGGTGATCGTCTTGCCGGACGCGGAGAACTCGGCCTCACGGCCGTCGCTCGCCCGGCCCGCGATCTTGACGGTGACGGAGTTGCCGACCGCGTCCTTCATCTGGGAGGCGACGGTCCGCTTCCAGATCAGCTCGTAGAGCCGGAACTGGTCTCCGGTGAGACCCGTCTCGGCCGGCGTGCGGAAGCGGTCGCCCGAGGGACGGATCGCCTCGTGCGCCTCCTGCGCGTTCTTGACCTTGCCCGCGTAGGTGCGCGGCTTGTCCGGGAGGTAGTTCGCCCCGTACAGCTGCGTGACCTGCGCCCGGGCCGCGGAGATCGCGGTGTCCGAGAGGGTCGTGGAGTCCGTACGCATGTAGGTGATGAAGCCGTTCTCGTACAGCTTCTGCGCCACCTGCATCGTGGCCTTGGCCCCGAAGCCCAGCTTCCGGCTCGCCTCCTGCTGGAGGGTCGTGGTGCGGAAGGGCGCGTACGGCGAGCGGCGGTACGGCTTCGACTCGACCGAGCGGACCGCGAACGAGCTGTCGGCGAGCGCCGCGGCCAGGGCGCGGGCGTTCGCCTCGTCCAGGTGCAGCGTCTGGGCGGAGCCCTGCTTGAGCTGCCCGTCGGCGCCGAAGTCGCGGCCCTGGGCGATACGGCGCCCGTCGACCGCGCTGAGGCGGGCGACGAGTGTCGAGGGGTCGGACGCGTCACCGGTGCGGCCGGTGGCGAAGGTGCCTGTCAGGTCCCAGTACTCGGCGGAGCGGAAGGCGATGCGCTCGCGCTCCCGCTCGACGACGAGACGGGTGGCGACGGACTGGACGCGGCCCGCCGACAGCTTCGGCATGACCTTCTTCCACAGGACCGGCGAGACCTCGTAGCCGTAGAGGCGGTCGAGGATTCGGCGGGTCTCCTGGGCGTCGACCATCCGCTGGTTGAGCTCGCGGGGATTGGCGACGGCCGCCCGGATCGCGTCCTTGGTGATCTCGTGGAAGACCATCCGGTGGACCGGGACCTTGGGCCTGAGGACTTCCTGCAGGTGCCACGCGATGGCTTCGCCCTCGCGGTCCTCATCGGTGGCGAGGAAAAGTTCGTCGGACTCGGCGAGGAGCTGCTTGAGCTTCCTGACCTGGGCCTTCTTGTCGGCATTGACGACGTAGATCGGCTGGAAGTCGTTTTCGACGTCCACGCCGAGGCGGCGGACCTCACCGGTGTACTCGTCCGGCACCTCTGCGGCGCCGTTCGGCAGGTCGCGGATGTGCCCGACGCTCGCCTCGACGACGTATCCGGGGCCGAGATAGCCCTTGATCGTCTTCGCCTTGGCAGGCGACTCGACAATGACGAGTCGGCGGCCTGCGGTCTCGCTGGTCGGGGACAACTTCGCTCTTCTCTCCGGTCGGCACTCGTGGGCATCCGGGCAGCGCTCTGCGCTGCCGGCGGTGCTGTCGCTGCGGAGTGTGACGGTACAACCCGCCCCCGTGTCAAACGGCAAAAGCCCGCAACGGCCACTCGAACGGTAACCCGACTTCCGCCATTCCTGCCGCCCGGACCGCCCGGTCCGCTCATCGCGGTGCCGTCGCCCGGGGCTTTCGGGCCACGGCCGGGAAGAGCGCCCGGCGGATGTCCGGCGGTGGGCCGGACCGGTCGGCGAAGTGGATCAGATGCGGGTGAAGCACCACACGCCGAGGACGAGGAAGAGTACGCCGAAGAGCGTGGCGAGTGCGGTGGAGGCGACGGGGCTCACACCGAGCGCCACCGGCGCGCGCTGGATGGTGCGCGCCCCCGTCCAGACGAGGAGGGCGGTGCCGAACAGGGCGAAGGCCGTACCGGCGAAGAACGCTGCGGTGCTCTCCATGTCCGTACCCCTCACGTTCGTCCCTCGGCTGCCGGCGCACGGACGAGTCTCACGGGCGCCCCGGCAGAGGGGACGCTGCCACCCCGGGGCGTCACCGGCACGAACCACGCATGAACGGCGTGCAGCGCACCGGGGAACCGTCTGAACGGGATCCCGGAGCGCCGAGCGTGCCGGCCGCACGGGCGGACCTGCGGGGCGGTGCGGGCCGGCAGGCCTACCGACCCGCCGACCGGGCGTGCGGCATGCCGCGCGTACGTACGGGCGTCGAGATGTACGGGCATCCGGCCTACCGGCATGCGGGGCGGGCGTGCGGGGCGGGGCGGGGCGGGGCGGGGCAGGGCGTGCGGAAGCGGAACCCGGCGGATACCCCCGGCAAGCAGGAGCGACGGCATCCGGATCAGCGCAGCGGAACCCGGCGGTCACCCCCGGCAAACAGGGTGCCGGCGTCCGGGTCAGCGCAGCGGAGCGCCGTCATGGACAGGTTCGAGGAAGCCCTCCTCGACCAGGAGCCGGATCGCCTGCGGCGTGCGGTCACGCAGCAGGACCGGGTCCTCGGCCATCAACTGGGCGATGGCGTCGAGGATCCGGCCGGCGGGCAGAGAGCCGTCGCAGACCCCGGCGAATCCGGCACCCACCGCATCGACCTTGGTCGCCCGCCGCATCCCGCGGTTCTGACGCAGCACCACATGCTCCGGGTCCTCGGCTCCCGGCATCCCGACCTGCTCCTGGACGACTTCCTCGGACAGCGTGAAGTGCGCGGCGAGCAGCGCCGCGTCGTCGTGCTCACGGAGATAGTCCTGCCGCGCGAAATGCGCCTCGACGGCCGGCCCGAGGGGCTGCTCCACCGCGTGCGGCCACTCCTCGACCACGACGGAAGGATGTCCGGCGGCCGCCGACGCGGATTTGCGGAGCGTGATCCAGCCGAAGCCCACGGCCTTGGTGCCACGCGCCTCGAACTCGTCCAGCCAGGACTCGTAACGCTGGGCGTACACGGCGGGGTCGGTGCGGTGATCGCCGCTGTCGCGCAGCCACAGTTCGGCGTACTGCGTGACGTCCTGGACATCACGCTGCACGATCCAGGCATCGCAGCCCGCCGGTACCCAGGAACGGACCCGGTCCTGCCACTCCTCGCCGTCCACGTGCTGCCAGTTGGCGAGGAACTGCGCGTAACCGTCCTCGTTCAGCCGGTCCCCGGCCTGCCGCACGAGCGTGCTGCACAGGTCGTCACCGCCCATGCCCCCGTCGCGGTACGTCAGCCGGGCTCCGGGCGAGATGACGAACGGAGGATTGGACACGATCAGGTCGTACGTCTGCGTGCCCACCGGCTCGAAGAGGGAGCCCTCCAGCAACTCGGCCGGGGCCGCACCGGACAGGGCGAGCGTGAGACGGGTGAAGTCCAGCGCGCGCGGGTTGACGTCCGTGGCGGTGACCCGGATGGCGTGCTGGGCGGCGTGCAGCGCCTGGATGCCGGAGCCCGTGCCGAGGTCGAGGGCGGAGGCCACGGGCCTGCGGACGGTGATGCCGGCGAGCGTGGTGGACGCACCACCGACGCCCAGGACGACGCCTTCCTCACGCGAGCCGATGCCCCCGGCCCCACCGACCGCGCAGCCCAGGTCGGAGACGATGAACCAGTCCTGGGCCTCGGGGCCGCCGTAGGGGCGTACGTCGACCGTCGCCCTGACCTGGTCGCCCTCGCGGACCACCCAGCCGTCCTCGACGCACTCCTCCAGGGGCAGGGCGGCGGCTGCCGCGGCGGCCGGGACGGAATGCTGCAGGAGGAACAGCCGCACCAGCGTGTCGAGCGGCGAGTCGTCACGGGTCGCCCGGAGCGCGGGGACGGTCTCACTGCGCGCCAGCGCGGCGTACGCGGGCGCACCGAGCTGTTCGAGGAGGCCGTCGGCGGTGAACGAGGCGGCGATCAGGGCTTCGCGGAGCCGGGGAGCGCGGTCGGATGCGGGGAGGCTGGTCTTACTCACCCGCCCATTGTGTCCGCTCCCGCCGACAACGGCAGCGGCCCGGTGGCCATGAATGGCCACCGGGACGTCGCGCGGGCTTCCTCCGAGTCAGGCGGGGAGCGGGTCAGGCGCGGGGCGGGGCGGCCGTTTCTGCCGTCGAATGCCACGGCGGACCGGAACCGCCGCAGGTCACAGCGGCCCGCAACTGGTCGCAGCAGGTCGCCGGTGCCGACCGCCGACCGCCGACCGCCGACCGCCGACCGCCGACGAGACGGTCTACTGCCCTCGTGGTCAGCCCTCCGCGGTCAGCCCCTCGCGATCAGGCCTTCTTGGTGGCCGAGGCCGAGGCCGAAGGCGACGCGGGCTTCGTCGCGGGAGCGGACGGCGCCGAGGCGGGCGGGGCGGAGGCCGTCGGCTTCTGGCAGCCCTTCTGCTTCGCCATCGCGGAACCGACCTCGCCGGACTGCAGCTTCCTCAACGCCTGGTCACCGTTGGTGCTGATCTTGTTCAGCTCGTCGGCGATGCCCTTGAGACCGTCGGCGAACTTCGCCTGGTCCTTCGTGTCGAGCGCGTCGACCTTCGTCTTCAGGTTCGCGTAGGCCACGGAGGAGGCGTTGAGCTCCTTCACGGCCTCCTTCTGCGTGGTCTCGCCACCGTCCACGGGCGGTGCGCCCGCCGACTCAACCGCTGAACCGAGCGCCTTGTACGCCTGCGAGATCTGCTGGAAGGCGGCCGAGTCCGTCTTCTGGACGTCGACGGGCTTGCTGTTGTCGGCCGTCTGCTGCTGGATCGCCGCATTGGCGTTGGCGATCTTCTGGAGCTGCGGCTGAACCTGGTCGCAGACCTTCTTCGCCCAGTCATTCACCTTGTTGTCGCTGTCGTCGCTGCAACCCGACAGTGCCAGCACGAGTACCGCACTGCCGGACAGTGCGACTGCAAGCTTCTTGTTCACCGGTATGGATCCCTTCCAAGGCTCTCGGCCCCGGAACTTACACGCCAAGTGGGCAACATTCAGGCGCCGGGCATCCGATATGTATTCTTTTGAAGCCATTTGCACCAAGGGAAATGAGGGAGATACAACTCACCCACCGAGTCGGACATGCGCCTGTATCCACTCCGGGCCGACAACACACGTCGCATACGGCGACGGCGGACGACACGTCAGTTCGCATCGCCCGCCGCACCACTGAACTGGCGTCACTCAGGAATGCCTCCCGCCGCGACGCCCGATTCTCATGAAACGGCAGCGGGATCGGTGGATTTGGCCGGTCCCTCCCCACCGCCACCCCCGCCGTCTCCACCGGGTGCGTCGTCGTCTCCCACAGTGATGCCCCGCCGCTTGGAGACGTAGACCGCGCCGACGATCACGGCGAGCGCGATGACGGCCACGAGCGCCCGGATCCACGGGCTCGCGTCGTCGCCGTAACTGAACTGCACCACCGCCGGGGCGATGAGCAGTGCGACGAGGTTCATCACCTTGAGAAGCGGGTTGATGGCCGGGCCCGCCGTGTCCTTGAAAGGGTCGCCGACCGTGTCCCCGATGACCGTCGCCGCGTGGGCCTCGCTGCCCTTGCCGCCGTGGTGGCCGTCCTCCACGAGCTTCTTCGCGTTGTCCCAGGCGCCACCGGAGTTGGCGAGGAAGACCGCCATGAGCGTGCCCGTGGCGATCGCCCCCGCGAGGTACGACCCGAGAGCGCCCACGCCCAGGGTGAACCCCACCGCGATGGGGGCCAGGACGGCGAGGAGACCGGGCGTGGCCAGTTCACGGAGCGCGTCCTTGGTGCAGATGTCGACCACCCGGCCGTACTCCGGCTTCTCCGTGAAGTTCATGATTCCCGGGTGTTCACGGAACTGCCGCCGCACCTCGTAGACCACCGCTCCCGCCGAACGGGAGACCGCGTTGATCGCCAACCCGGAGAAGAGGAAGACGACCGCCGCCCCGAGGATCAGGCCCACCAGGTTGTTCGGCTGCGAGATGTCCAGACTCAGCCCCAGCTCACCGGCCCCTGCGCCCGCGTCGTCGACCGCTGTCGCGATGGCGTCCCGGTAGGAACCGAAGAGCGCCGCCGCTGCCAGGACGGCCGTGGCGATGGCGATGCCCTTGGTGATCGCCTTGGTCGTGTTGCCCACCGCGTCGAGGTCGGTCAGGACCTGGGCACCCGCGCCCGTGACGTCTCCCGACATCTCGACGATGCCCTGGGCGTTGTCCGAGACCGGGCCGAAGGTGTCCATCGCGACGATGACGCCCACGGTGGTGAGCAGACCCGTGCCGGCCAGGGCCACCGCGAAGAGCGCCAGCATGATCGACGTGCCTCCGAGCAGGAACGCCCCGTACACCCCGAGTCCGATCAGGAGCGCCGTGTAGACGGCGGACTCCAGGCCGATGGAGATGCCGGCCAGGACGACGGTCGCCGGGCCGGTCAGCGAGGATTTCCCGATGTCCCGGACAGGGCGCCGGCTGGTCTCGGTGAAGTAGCCGGTCAGCTGCTGGATCAGGGCGGCGAGCACGATCCCGATGGCCACCGCGACGAGGGCGAAGACACGCGGGTCACCGCCGTGCGAGGTGATGTCGGTGTCGGTCACCCCGTCGAGGCCCGCGTACGAGGACGGCAGGTAGACGAAGACCGCCACGGCCACCAGGGCCAGGGAGATCACGGCGGAGACGAAGAACCCGCGGTTGATGGCGCTCATCCCACTGCGGTCCGCCCGCCTGGGGGCCACGGCGAAGATCCCGACCATCGCGGTGATCACACCGATCGCCGGAACGATCAGCGGAAAGGCGAGCCCCGCGTCCCCAAAGGCCGCCTTGCCCAGGATGAGCGCGGCGACGAGCGTGACCGCGTACGACTCGAACAGATCGGCCGCCATACCCGCGCAGTCCCCGACGTTGTCGCCCACGTTGTCGGCGATGGTGGCGGCGTTGCGCGGATCGTCCTCGGGGATGCCCTGCTCCACCTTGCCCACGAGGTCGGCGCCGACGTCGGCGGCCTTGGTGAAGATCCCGCCCCCGACCCTCATGAACATCGCGATCAGCGCGGCACCGAGACCGAAGCCCTCCAGCACCTTGGGCGCGTCTGCGGCGTACACGAGGACCACGCATGACGCGCCGAGCAGGCCGAGACCCACCGTGATCATTCCGACCACACCGCCCGTACGGAAAGCGATCTTCATCGCCTTGTGCGAGACGGCGTTCAGATCTTTGTCCGGTTCGCCTTCGGCGGGAGTCGCCTCACGCGCGGCGGCTGCCACGCGCACATTGCTGCGGACGGCGAGCCGCATGCCGATGTAACCGGTGGCCGCCGAAAAGAGCGCACCCACCAGGAAGAACAGTGAGCGCCCCACACGCTGTGACCAGTTGTCGGCCGGAAGCAGCATGAGCAGGAAGAACACGACGATGGCGAAGACACCGACGGTTCGCAGTTGCCGGGCGAGATAGGCGTTGGCGCCCTCCTGGACGGCCGCCGCGATCTCTTTCATGCGCTCGGTGCCCTCACCGGCCGCCAGGACCTGGCGTACGAGCAGCTGGGCGACGACCAGCGCGGCGAGGGCCACCACCGCGATGACCACGACGATCAGCCGGTTGTCCTGGGTCAGCACCGCTGCTGCGAGTGAGGTGGGCCGGCCGGAAGGTACGGAAACGTGCGTCAGTTCTGCCATTGGGGTGTTGAAGAACTCCGCCATACGTCCTCCTTGACGCTCAGCGCTCAAGACGTGGACGGATTGTAGGGAGCTGAGGCTGATCAAAACAGTGGGTGGTCAATGAAATCGACTTTCGTCCACCCAATGACAAATGATCTCCTCCGGAAAAGAACCCGAATGCAGTAATGGGACTGGGGCGTGACGCCCCGGAATTTCCGGAGATCACCGATCAAGAAAGCAGAGAATTCCCCTGCTCAGAGGGGTTGGTTCAAGCGCAAGCATGACGTCCGAAAGCCGGGAGGTGTGGCGTCGCACGATCCGAGGTCACGTCACACGGTCCTCGACCACCATGCAGGGGCGGGCCGGACTCACGGAGCGGACGGACCAGGCAACCAGGCGCCTGCACAGGCGAGAGCGGCAGCACGATCCCGGTGGCCGCCAGCGCTACAGGCCTCGGGGGGGCGGGGCGCGGTGGCGCGGTGGGGCGGGGGCCTTCGCAAGGTGTGGCTGGGAGGCGGCCGAGGTCGGCCAGGCTTCGATCAGGAGGGGCGGGTGCAGGGGAATGCCGCCTCGGCTGCGCTTCCGGCGCGGGCGAAGAACGCACGCGCGAGGAAAGAGAGCGGGCAGACAACACCACCAGGTCAAGCCCCCTCGGCCGGTTCGAGACCGTTCAGCTGAAGAGGCCGTTCAGCTCAAGAGACCATTCGACTGGAGGGGCCGCTCGGCTGAAGGGGCCGCTCGGCTGAGAAGGCAGGGAAACTCGACTGAGAGAACAGTGGGCTCAGGGAAGAACCGGGGCGGGAGTGGTCGGCCAGGTCATGCGGATCACGCCGCCCTCCTCGCCCGAGAGCACTTCCATGTCGTCGACCAGCCCGCTGATGACGGCAAGGCCCATCTCGTCCTCGCTGTCGGCGTCAGCCTCCGCATCATCGGGGCCCCCACCCCTGGAGGCACCTGGGACCGTGGCCGCACCACCCGAGCTGGACAGTCCGTCGCCGACCTCGATGGAGAACGCTTTCTCCTCCTCGGTCAGGATGACCGTCACCGGGGCGGTGATGTCATGACTCCGATGGAGGCCGACAGCGCGGCTGCACGCCTCCCCGACGGCAAGTCTGACCTCGTCGAGCACCGCCTCGTCGACACCGGCCCTACGTGCCACGGCAGCCGCCACAAGGCGGGCCGTCCTGACGTGTTCGGGCTGAGCGCTGAAGCGGAGTTCAACGGTTGGCATGCCATCCCCCTCGAACGTACGGGCGTGCTTCTCAGGGGCCCGGGCCTGACGCCCGGTACCCCTGCTCTCATTCTCTCCGGGAACCGACGAAGCCGGCAGCCGACCACATGGTCGACCACCTGCTCATGGCGGCCCGAACGCTGCCGCCTGCCGGTCTGTCACCGCATGCCGACCGACCCGGTGGGGCCGGCCGACGCCGACCGTTCTAGTCGGTCGCCGCGACAGCCTCGTCGACCGTGGTGTGAATGGGAAACACCTTGGTCAGGCCTGTGATCCGGAAGATCTTGAGAATGCGCTCCTGGTTGCACACCAGACGCAGCGAGCCCTCATGGGCCCGGACACGCTTCAAGCCGCCCACGAGCACGCCGAGTCCGGTGGAGTCGAGAAAGTCGACGCCTTCCATGTCGACAACCAGGTGGTAGCTGCCGTCATTCACCAACTCGACCAACTGCTCGCGCAGCTTGGGCGCGGTATACACATCAATCTCGCCACCGACCTCGACGACCGTACGGTCGCCACCAGGGCCGGACACATTGCGAGTCGACAGGGACAGGTCCACGGATCCTCCAGCACCTTGCTATCGAGCGGTCGCCCCTCGGTCTCCCCGACGGAGGTCAGGGGACGGATCGCCAGCCGCGATGGCATTCAATCACTTACCAGCAGCCATGCACGACGCCTTGGGACCATTGTCCGTCATGCCAGTGACACACTCGATGCCGATGGCCAAGAATCACCGCCCCAGTCGACCACCCGAGAACGCGGGCTCGCGCCCCGCTCCGTCGGTGGTTCTCGACCGGCTCGCCGCAGGGGCGAGCCGGGCAACGCGCATCACTCATACGGAGCACTTGCCCCCACGTGCCGGAACCCATGCCATCTGGCCGGATCGCATCCGGCCGGAAGTGATCTCGGCGATCGGCCGGGCCGGAATCGACCATCCGTGGACGCATCAGGCCACCGCGGCCGAGCATGCCCTGGACGGCGAGTCCGTCGTGATCGCCACCGGGACCGCGTCCGGCAAGTCGCTCGCCTACCTCGCGCCGGTGCTGAGCGCCCTCGTAGACGGCTCCGAAGCCCCCAACGGCCGAGGCACGACCGCCCTGTACCTCGCCCCCACGAAAGCTCTCGCGGCCGATCAGCGCCGCGCCGTCAAGGCGCTCGCGGCTCCCCTCGGCGCGGCGGTCCGTCCTGCGGTCTACGACGGGGACACCCCGGTCGAGGAACGCGAGTGGGTTCGCCAGTACGCCAACTACGTCCTGACGAACCCCGACATGCTGCATCGGGGCATACTCCCGTCACACCCTCGCTGGGCCTCCTTCCTGCGCGCCCTCCGCTTCGTCGTCATCGACGAGTGCCACACCTACCGGGGCGTATTCGGGTCCCACGTCGCCCAGGTGCTGCGCCGCCTCCGCCGGCTCTGCGCCCGCTACGGCTCCGATCCGGTCTTCCTCCTCGCCTCCGCCACCGCGGCACAGCCCGCGGTGGCCGCGGGTCGCCTGACGGGCCTGCCCGTCAAGGAGGTCGCGGACGACGCCTCCCCCCGGGGGGAGATGGTCTTCGCCCTCTGGGAACCCCCGCTGACCGACCTGCACGGTGAGAAGGGCGCCCCCGTGCGCCGTACCGCCACAGCCGAGACCGCCGACCTCCTGACCGACCTGACCATCCAGGGCGTCCGCTCCGTCGCCTTCGTACGCTCACGGCGTGGCGCCGAGCTCATCTCCGTCATCGCCAAGGAGCGTCTGGCCGAGGTGGATCGTTCCCTGCCCGGGCGCGTCGCCGCCTACCGGGGCGGTTACCTGCCCGAGGAGCGTCGCGCTCTGGAGCGCGCTCTGCACTCGGGCGAGCTGCTCGGACTCGCCGCCACGACCGCCCTCGAACTCGGCATCGACGTCTCGGGCCTGGACGCGGTCGTGATCGCGGGCTACCCCGGTACGCGCGCCTCCCTCTGGCAGCAGGCCGGCCGAGCCGGAAGGTCCGGGCACGGGGCCCTCGCCGTCCTCGTCGCCCGGGACGACCCGCTGGACACGTTCCTCGTCCACCACCCTGAGGCACTGTTCCAGCAGCCCGTGGAATCGACGGTCCTCGACCCCGACAACCCGTACGTACTCGCGCCGCACCTGTGTGCCGCCGCCGCCGAGCTGCCGCTCACGGAAGCCGACATCGCGCTCTTCGGCCCCGCCGTGCCCGATCTGCTGCCCCAGCTGGAGGCCGCGAAGCTCCTGCGCAGGCGGACGACAGGCTGGCACTGGACCCGCCGCGAACGCGCCGCGGACCTCACCGACATCCGCGGCGGGGGCGGCCGTCCGGTCCAGATCGTCGAGGAAGGCACCGGGCGACTTCTGGGAACGGTGGACGAGTCAGCCGCGCACACAGCCGTTCACGAGGGAGCCGTCCACCTCCATCAGGGCCGGACGTACCTGGTCCGGAAGCTCGACCTGGAGGACGCGGTCGCTCTGGTGGAGGAGGCCGCCCCGCCGTACTCGACCAACGCGCGGGACACCACCGCCATCGCCGTCCTGGAGACCGATACCGAGGTCCCGTGGGGTGACGGCCGGCTGTGCTTCGGCTCGGTGGAGGTCACCAACCAGGTCGTCTCCTTCCTGCGTCGGCGGCTGATGACCGGCGAAGTCATGGGCGAGACCAAACTCGATCTGCCGCCCCGGACCCTGCGCACCCGCGCCGTGTGGTGGACGGTCACCGAGGACCAGCTCGATGCCGCCCGGATCAGCCCCGAAATCCTCGGAGGCGCCCTGCACGCGGCTGAGCACGCCTCCATCGGGATGTTGCCGCTCTTCGCCACCTGCGACCGCTGGGACATCGGCGGCGTCTCCGTCCCCCTGCACCCGGACACTCTCCTCCCCACGGTTTTCGTCTACGACGGCCATCCGGGTGGTGCGGGCTTCGCCGAGCGCGCGTTCCACACGGCCCGCACCTGGCTGACGGCGACGTTGCAGGCCATCGCGTCCTGCGAGTGCGAGGCGGGTTGCCCCTCCTGCATTCAGTCGCCCAAATGCGGCAACGGTAACGAGCCGCTGCACAAGCGCGGGGCCGTACGTCTCCTGAAAGAACTGCTCAGGACCGCACCGCCGGACCCCGAAGCGGCAGACCCCGGAGCAGCGGACCCGCAAGCGACACCGGGGGCGGACCCCGCGGCCTGATTGGGGAATCCATGGCGGGCCGACCGGGCGGAAGACGCGTACGTCGGCTGACGGGAGCAGAAGACCCGGAGCGAGGATTGCGGTGGGGTGAACCGGAACCGGCCCGGACCGGAATGTCGGCTGACACCGATGCCGACGAGCGTTCCGTAGGTGCCGCAGCCTCGGGAGGCCCTGCTCGCGACCTGGCTTCCGGCCTGTACGGGCCGAAACCCGCGCGGGCGGTCACGTCGGCGATCTCGCCCAGCACCGAGCATCGCACCAGCTCCGCTTCCTGAGCCACGGCGACCTCACGCGCCGCATCGCACGCCTCATCCGGACCGTGCAGCGCACGGTCGGCCGCCGCCAACGCGGCCAGATCCGCCGCGCCGCCGGCTCTGTGCCGGGCGGACACGGCCTGACCGAGAGCCAGTAGCACCGCGAACACCACACAGAGGCTCGTCGTCGTCATGGCCACCCAGACGGTCGCCAGCCCCTCATCGCCGGCTCTGAAGCCGCCGCATTTCCTCCCGGCACCTGTCCCATGGACCGTCGTCGGCCTCACATCTCCGTCCCTCCCGCGCCACTTCGCTCCACCCCTACCGTGTCCTCGGCCAGCGCGACCGCCTCCGCACTCAGCGTCAGGGCCAGCTGCCCAGGACCCGGTGTTGGCGCCTCCACCCGGACGCGCCACAGCTCCCCGGTCCGCCGCACATCCACCCGAGCCCTGTCCGGTGCCGACTCCTTCGCCACCGACCGGACAGCCGCCTCCGGTTCGGATCTCGCCGCAGCCCTTGCACCCGCCCGAGCGGCATCCACACACCGGATCTGGTCCGACGCGGCAACCAGCGCCCAGACAAGCGCCATGACGAACGCCACCAACACGGGTAGCACCATCGCGGCCTCCGCTGTCACCGCCCCCCGGTCACCGAGCCGTTGCTTCGCTCTCGCCGCCGACCTGAACGTCCTGGAGACCTTCCATGCGTCAGAACTTCGCATCGAGCGCGTCCTTGATCAGTGACTGCAGCGCCGACAGCACTGCTCCGCTGGTCACCACCTTGTAGAGCACGGCCGCGAACGCGCAGGCCGCGATGGTCCCCACCGCGTACTCGGACGTCGTCATCCCTCGGTCGGACTCATCGGACCGGGCACGCCTGCCTACCGTGATCTCCCATGCGCGACGGCCCGCACTCAGCGCCCACGCGAAGGTGTTCCTACTCATCTCGTCCCCCATGGTGATGTTGCTTTTCGCTGACGTTGTTGCGCTTCGTTCTTCGTTCTTCGCTCTTCTTGGCCCTGAACAGCTCAACGCGTTGGCTCAGTTGCGGTGCAGCAGGCCCGTAGCGAGCCCGATGATCACGGGCGCAACGCCGACCGCCAGAAAGGCGGGCAGGAAACAGAGGCCAACGGGAGCGGTGATCAGAACACCCGCCCGCTGGGCACGTGCCACGGCCGCACTTGCCCGCTCCGCGCGCATCTCGTCGGCAAGTCGGGCTACTGGCTCCGCAGCGGGTGCCCCTGTCGCGCCGGCCCGCTCCAGACAACGCGCCAAGGGTGCGGCGCCCGGTATCTCGCCCAACCGACCCCACGCCTCGACCGGGTCGCCACCGAGCCTGATCTCGGCCGCCGTTCGGACCAACCGGTCGCCGAAAGGACCCCCCATGGATTCCCCCACCGCTTCCGCCGCGTGTCGGGGCCCGGCTCCAGCGGAGATGCAGGACGCCAGAAGGTCTGCAGCAAGGGGCAGCTGTCGAGCGATCCGAGCCGATTCGACGCGCTCATCCCTGGCGTCGCGGCGCCTCGATGGACGCTGCCATCGCCAGAGGCCGTACGCCGCCACCACGCCGATCACGCAGCCCGTCGCGCCACCGGCCAGAGCCCACCCGGTCGCCCAGGCCGCAAGCGGTGCGACCCAGCGTCGGGCCGGATCCCATCCTGCGCTCCGCAGATTCAGCCGACCTCGCACCTTCCGCGGCGATGCGGACGCGGTCAGGATCGCCCCTCGCCCGCGTATCACCCGGGCGTGCCGGTCCTCAACCAACGTAAGGGCCAGATAGGCAGCCGCCCCGAGCACTGCTCCTGCTTCGCCCGCCGCTCCGAGCGCCCCGCCGGCAGCGGGAAACCCGTTCACGTCGTTTCTCCCGCGGTCACGATCCGCGACGCCCAGAACAGCCCAGCGGTTTCGAGCAGGCCACCCGACACCAAGCAGAGCAAGCCCCCGGGCGTGTGCAAGAGGATGTGCAGCGGATCCGCGCCGAGCGCCGCGCCCAGTCCGAGACCGACCACCGGAAGCAGAGCCAGGACCATCACCGTCGACCATGCGCCCGCCAACTGAGCCCGCAGTTGCTCGCGTCGGCGCCGGTCGGCCCGCAGCGCGCTCTCCAGGCGTGCCAGGCCTGCGGCGAGGCCGGCTCCCCCGTCCACCGCTACTCGCCAGCAGGCTGCGACACCCGCAAGCCCGTCGAGACCGGGACCGGCCGACGCCCTTCGCAGCGCCCCCGGCACATCACCCCCGAACCGCGCAGCCGCCAGTACCGCGGACTCGGCAACGCCCAGCGCACCGGCGTTCCGCCCGGCAGCCAGCAGAGCCTGCCCGGGTTCCCGCCCTGCCCGTAGCTCGCCCACCACCGCTCCGCAGAGAGCCGTCACCGCGTCGGCGGCTCGCTCGCGTTCGCGCCGCCGGGCTCTGCGGCGCATCCAGCGCCGCACCAGAGGAATCGCCACGGCCCCTGCGACCAGGGGCAGCACCGAATCACCCGCGACAGCGAGGACGGCCGCCACAGGGGCGCACAGCCACTCGCGCCGCGGCTCGGTGAACCTGCGCACCACGGCACACGCCGTCTTCGCGTCCTGCCAGGCAACCCGCTTCCTGGAGAACAACGCCCTCGCCCGCTGTACGCCCGGGTCGCGGATCACGGCCAAGCCGCCCGCCACCCCCGCGCACACGGCCATCACCCACGCGAGTCCGCTCATGAGCGGGTCATCCCCCGCGGCGATCACGACTGCTCCCCGGTCAGCGCACCGAGACGCGTCCATCCGCGCTCCCGGATGAATCCGTCCGGGCCCCAACTCAGTGCGGGCACGGTGATCACAAGGCCGGCCCGGTCCCTTTCGAGTACATGGACCTCGGCCAGCCGACGCCTCCCCCTGCCGTCCCTGACGAGATGGAGCACGACGGAGAGCGCCGCCGCCAGTTGGCTGTGCAGGGCGGCCCGGTCAAGGCCAGCGGCCGTCCCGAGGGCCTCCAGACGCGCCGGAACGTGCTCAGCCGCGTTCGCGTGCACCGTGCCGCATCCGCCTTCGTGCCCGGTGTTCAGGGCCGCCAGCAACTCCGTGACCTCGGCGCCGCGCACCTCGCCCACCACGAGCCGGTCAGGGCGCATACGCAAGGCCTGCCGCACCAGATCCCTGAGCGTCACCTGGCCCGCTCCCTCCTGATTGGCGGGGCGTGACTCGAGACGCACCACATGCGGGTGGTCGGGACGCAATTCGGCGGAGTCCTCGGCGAGCACGATGCGTTCGTGCTCGCCGACCGCCCCCAACAGGCTCGACAACAACGTCGTCTTCCCGGCGCCGGTCCCACCGCTGATCAGATAGGACGCCCGGGCCTCCACCAGTGCCTTCAGCAGCCGGTCACCACCGGGCGGGACGGTTCCCGCCCTGACCAGTTCCGCCAAGGTGAAGGCCTTGGGCCGCACCACTCGCAGAGACAGACACGTGGAACCGACCGAAACCGGTGGCAGGACCGCGTGCATCCGCGTCCCGTCCGGCAACCGCGCGTCCACCCACGGTCGGGCGTCGTCCAGGCGGCGTCCGGCCACCGCGGCAAGCCGCTGAGCCAGCCTCCGAACCGCAGCCGCATCACGAAAGGTCACGCGGGTCAGTTCGAGCCCGACGCCGCGGTCCACCCACACCCTGTCCGGCGCGGACACCAGCACATCGGTCACCGACGGGTCTGCCAGGAGCCGCTCAAGGACCCCCGTACCGACGAGCTCACCGCGCAACTCCTCAGCTGCCCCGAGTACTTCAGTGTCCCCGAGGAGCCGGCCTTGTTCCCGAAGTGCGGCAGCGACCCCGGCCGGAGTGGGCTCCGCCCCGCTGCGCGCCAACCGCTGACGAACCGCGTCGAGAAGCGCCTCCGTCATGTTGTGCCGCCCTGGTAGTGCCCTGCCGGGATGCCCTCAGAGGCGCCCGCCGCCTCCCAGAAGGCCGCACAGAAGCGGGCCAGAGCTCCACGGGCGTCGCCGCCTGGGGGCATGCCGCTGTCCTGGGCCGCGAGCAGCGCTGCCTCCACCGGCATGTCGCCCACGAGCGGCAGTCCCAGCGCCTGCGCCACCCAGCGTTCGTCCAGCCCGGCACCGTACGGACCGCGGGCGACGACTCGCAGGTCCTCCAGGACCATTCCGACCGCCGATGCCACGCGCTGGGCCGCTGCCACCGCTCTCAGCTCCCCGGGAACCACCAGGAGGCCGACATCCAGTTGCGCGACGGCTTCCGCCACACTTTCATCCACCCGCCGCGGAAGGTCCACCACCACCGTTCCGCCGAGCCGGCGTGCGGCGGCCAGGACCGATCGCATGGCCTGCGGTGGAATGGCCACCTCGCTGTCCCGGTCCCAGCTGAGCACACGCAGGCCGTGCAGCGCGGGCAGTGAATCCTCCAGCGCGCCACCACCGACGCGCCCTTTCGAACGCGCGAAATCCGGCCACCGCAAGCCCTTGGATTCCTCTCCCCCCAGCAGCACATCGATACCACCGCCCAGCGGATCTCCGTCGATCAACATGGTCCGGCGGCCGGACCTGGCCGCCGTGACGGCCAGCGCGCAGGCCAGAGTCGACGCGCCGGAACCGCCCCGGCCCCCCATCACGCCTACGGTCAGTGCCGCCCGCCCCACGCCCTCCACCGCATTGGCGATCTGGTCGACCAGCCAGCCCTCGGAATCCGGAAGCCGCAGTACGTACTCGGCCCCGATCTCCACGGCTCGCCGCCACACCTCGGGGTCGTCCTGATCCCGTCCGACGAGCATGACGTCCCGCCTGCGGGTCATGCCCCTGCATCGCGCCACCGCGTCATCTCCGACCAGGACCATCGGGGCGCGCTCCCACTCGCCCTTCTCGCCCGGTGGGCCGTGATGCACCTCGGGCACCGCTCCGGCAGCAGCACACAGCCGGAGCAGGTCGTCCAGGAGATCGACGTCCCCCGTCACGATCATGGGTCCACCCGCCGCCCCTTCGACGCTCGACAACGCCACGTCCGCGATAGATCCAGCCACGATCTCCGCCCCCTTCTCCGGTCCCTACAGCGCGGAATCGCGGCGGCTCGGTAGCTTCCGAGATGCGCGATTCCTTCCACCCGCGGTCTTCACGGGTGGAAACAACATGCAGCGCATCGGAAAAAGATGTGGATCTTGCTCAGAAACTGTGGACACCCGCAGCATTGTGAATAACTCGGTAGCTCGTACAGGGGACTTTCGGAGCGCAGCTCTTCCACTACGTTGCGTAGTCGCGCATCATCGATGTAGCCCCTGCCATGAGCGGCCGCAAGACACGCGGCAACGGGGAAGGAGTCCGGATCGAGAGGCCGGAAACGCGTCCGGACATGCGACGACCCCCGCCGGGGGGGAGAGCGGGGGTCGTCCCCACGGCCGACTCGGGGGGGGGAGGAGCCGGACCGGGTTAGCACGGTCGCGAACGATCCGTGACTTCCATGGTGTACCCGAGCGCCTTCTCAGGCAAACCCACCCGCCGCCGCTTACACCGAATGGCGGGCCCCTATGCTCACCTTTGTGGAAAACTGCTTCTCGCCGCGCACCGCAGCCTTCTTCGACCTGGACAAGACGGTCATTGCGAAGTCATCGACGCTGACCTTCAGCAAGTCCTTCTACCAGGGTGGGCTGATCAACCGCCGCGCCGTACTGCGCACCGCGTACATCCAGTTCGTGTTCCTCGCCGGAGGCGCCGACCACGACCAGATGGAGCGGATGCGCGAGTACCTCTCGGCGCTCTGCAAGGGATGGAACGTCCAGCAGGTCAAGGATCTGGTGGCCGAGACCCTGCACGACCTGATCGACCCGATCATCTACGACGAAGCGGCGACCCTCATCGAGGAGCATCACACCGCCGGACGCGACGTGGTCATCGTCTCAAGCTCGGGAGCCGAAGTCGTCGAGCCCATCGGGGAGCTGCTCGGGGCGGACCGTGTCGTAGCGACCCGGATGGTCGTCGGCGACGACGGCTGCTTCACCGGCGAAATCGAGTACTACGCGTACGGGCCGACGAAGGCGGAGGCCGTCAGAGCTCTCGCCGAATCGGAGGGCTACGACCTCTCGCGTTGCTACGCCTACAGCGATTCGGTCACGGATGTACCGATGCTCGAGGCGGTCGGCCACCCGTACGCCGTCAACCCGGACCGGGCCCTGCGGCGTGAGGCAGCCCTCAGGGAATGGCCGGTTCTCGTCTTCGACCGCCCCGTCCGCCTCAAACAGCGCCTGCCCGCCTTCTCGATGCCGCCGCGCCCGGCTCTGGTAGCCGCAGCCGCGGTCGGCGCCGCAGCCCTGACCGCGGGTCTGGTCTGGTACACCAACCGCCGTCGCGCCGCCGCTCTCGCCACCTGAAAGACGGAGCGCAGTCGAAACGAAGCCGAGCGCACTACCGGAACGCCTTCGCCGATCGCACCCGGATATGCGTGATTCACCCCTGTTTGAAAGCAAAAGTAAAGAAGTCCGCCCAGGGGTTCCTCTGCACCCGGTCCTGGAGTAGAAAGGGATTACCGGCCCGCGAGACCAGGGACATCCGAGAGGATCACCTATTCACGCACGAACGGCCCCACGGACCGCGCACGAAAGCCGAGCACCCACGCGACGTCGACCCGTCGAATACGGGCCAGCCGCACCAGGTGACGGGCAAAGAACCCGACCTGATGGGCACATCTCGAGGACGCTTGGTAACCCGGCGGACGTGCCAGCGGCGGTACCGGAACCGGTACCGCCGCAACTCTTACCCGTTGACGCCCGAGGGCCCACCCACGGCGGGCCATGTCAGCCTCAAGCCGCGCCCCGCTGAAGGGCTTCGCACACCGCGGTGGACTCCCGGACCCCCAGCTCCACGGATCGTCCGCAATGGGCGATCCAGGCCGCCATACCCTCGGGCCGCCCCGAGAGATACCCCTCGAACGCCGCCACGTACGACGCCCGTCCCTGTTCGGCGTGACCGACCTCGGCGGGGCAGATCGACTTCGGATCGAGCCCGCTACCGATCAACACGATCCGCTCGGCGGTCCGGGCCACCAGACCGTTGTGGGAGCCGAAGGGCCGCAGCGCCAGAAGCTCACCGTGCACGACCGCGGCAGTCACCAGAGCGGGCGCGGCGCTCCCGGTGATGATCAGCTCCGACAGCCCTTCAAGCCTTCCGGACACCTCGTCCGCATCGGGAAGGGGCGCCTCGATCACGGGCTCCTCCACCGGCTCGCCCGACAGCCGAGGCCGGCCGACGCTGTCGTCGGGGGCGGCTCCACCCGCTGCGACGAGATGCAGCCGTGCGAGCACCCGGAGAGGCGACTGCCGCCAGATGGAGAGCATTTGCCCAGCCTCCGCCGTGAGCCGCAGGGCGGCTCCGACGGTGCGAGCCTCCGGCTCACCGCTGAAATCGGTACGCCTGCGCACCTCTTCGAGATTCCAGTCGGCGCCCGCCAGGGCCGCTGAACCCCGGGCTCCGCGCAGGGCCGCTTCCGCGGTGACCTCGTTACTGCGGCGCCGCATCACTCGATGGCCGTAGACCCGGTCCACAGCCTTGCGAACGGAGTCCACCGCGCCGGTGACACCCGGCAGGGCGCCCAGGGCGGCGAGCGGGTCCGAGGGAGTCGTACTCATAAGTAGGGAGGCTACGCGCCCCCTGCCCGGTTGCCGCCGCGGAGTGTCCTTCTTCACGAAGCCTGGACACAAAGAGCAATCAAGCAGCTACCCTAGGTGAACATGAAGATCGCTTTCGTGGGGAAGGGCGGCAGCGGCAAGACAACGCTGTCCTCGCTCTTCATCCGCCACCTCGCCGCCAATGAAGCCCATGTCGTCGCTGTGGACGCCGACATCAACCAGCATCTCGGGACTGCCCTCGGCCTGAACGAGGACGAGGCGTCCGCACTCCCCGCCATGGGTTCCCAGCTCCCCCTCATCAAGGACTACCTGCGCGGGAGCAACCCGCGCATCACCTCCTCGGCGACCATGATCAAGACAACGCCGCCCGGGCAGGGGTCGCGGCTGCTCCGCGTCCGCGAGGACAACCCCGTGTACGACGCCTGCGCCCGCACGGTCGCGCTCGACGACGGGGACATCCGGCTGATGGTCACCGGGCCGTTCACCGAGTCCGACCTCGGAGTGGCCTGCTACCACTCGAAGGTCGGAGCGGTCGAACTCTGCCTCAACCACCTGGTCGACGGTCCCGACGAATACGTCGTGGTCGACATGACGGCAGGTTCGGACTCGTTCGCGTCGGGGATGTTCACGCGTTTCGACATGACCTTCCTCGTCGCCGAACCGACTCGGAAAGGCATCTCCGTCTACCGGCAGTACAAGGACTACGCGCGCGATTTCGGCGTCGCGCTCAAGGTGGTCGGCAACAAGGTGCAGGGCCAGGACGACCTCGACTTCCTGCGGGCGGAGGTCGGCGAGGATCTGCTGGTCGGTGTCGGCCACTCCGACTGGGTACGCACGATGGAGAAGGGCCGGCCCGCACCGTTCGACCTGCTCGAAGCGGACAACCGGATGGCCCTGCAGGCCCTGCAGAACGCCGCGGAGGATTCGTACGAGCTGCGCGACTGGGAGCGCTACACCCGGCAGATGGTGCACTTCCATCTGAAGAACGCGGAGAGCTGGGGCAACGAGAAGACGGGCGCCGACCTGGCTGCCCAGGTCGACCCCGCCTTCGTCCTGCATGAGCACCACTCCGTGGCGGGCGCTGCCCAGCCGGCCTGAACCCACGGACAGAACCGCATGGTTCAGTCCTGTGCAGTGTCTCCCTCGGCACCCGTGCCGGCCGGCCGGCCATCCGGCCCGGCAGGCACGGGGCTCTCCGAGGTGTCCACCTGAGCGGTGTCTGCGAGGAAGGCCGACCAGCCGGGCTTGGGCGCCTGGCCCACCTTCAGCGTCCCGAGCTTGGCGAGCGTGGCGGAGTCCTGCGCATCCAGCCAGTCGGCGAGTTGACGGAAGGAGACGCATTGCACGTCCCGCTGGGTGCACACGGTCTTGATCGTC
Source organism: Streptomyces sp. NPDC001822 (assembly GCF_042892135.1). Taxonomy (NCBI): domain Bacteria; kingdom Bacillati; phylum Actinomycetota; class Actinomycetes; order Kitasatosporales; family Streptomycetaceae; genus Streptomyces; species Streptomyces sp. NPDC001822. Next base: position 107,957 of record NZ_JBIATW010000014.1, on the reverse strand, counting down.
TCCTCGATCGCACGCATGTACGTGCCACCGTTCCAGGATTCGAAGTGGTTGCCGATGATCAGCGGGGCACGGTTTCCGTTGTAGGCGCGATCGAACGCCTGAAGCAGACCGTCGCGCATCTGGTTGCCCCAGTACGCGTGCTTGGCGGGGTCCCCCTGCGTCGTGCCGGACTGGTTGAACATGAAGTTGTAGTCCATCGAGAGTGTCTCGAACGCTCTGCCCGGCACGGGGACGAGCTGCAGCGGGAGGTCCCAGAGCCCTTCCTTCTTCGAAGGCCAGACCTGGTTTCCGATACCGCTGGAGTCGTAACGGAAGCCCATTGTCCGCGCTGCCGCGACCATGTTCTTCTGCCCCTCCAGACACGGAGTGCGGGCGCCGACGAGCTCCTTCTCGTAGTCGAACGGCAGGGGTGCTTCGTTCTTGAGGGCCGGGACGTTGGTCTTCCAGCTCTTCACGAACGACTTGGCCTGACTGATCTCGCTCTTCCACTCGTCCACGGACCAGGTGCCGACACCTCCGTCCGGACCACAGAAGTGCCCGTTGAAGTGCGTGCCGATCTCATTGCCGTCGAGCCACGCGGCCCGGAGCTCCCTGAGGGTGTCGCGGATGCCCTCGGGATCATTGAACCCGATGTCGGAGCGGCCCGCCGAGTGCTGAGGCGGGTCGTAGATCGTCTTCTTCTCCTCCGGCAGGAGATACACGCCGCTGAGGAAGTACGTCATCTTGGCGTCGTACTTCCTGGAGACGGCCCGGAAGTGCGAGAACAGCTTCTGACTGTCCTCGCCCGCGCCGTCCCAGGAGAACACCACGAACTGCGGGGGTTTCTGACCAGCCTTCAGCCGCTTCATCGCGGGGAGCTTCGGCTGAGCTCCCGTGAAAGCGGTGGAACCGTCCCCGATGAGGGTGACCGCCGCCTTCGGCGCCGCAGCCGGCGAGTTGCCCTCCGCCGGCTTCTTTCCGGCACCGGGACCAGCGGCTCCCGTACCGAAGCCCGAACAGCCGGCCAGACCGGCGATCAGCGCCGTGACCACGGCACCCAGGGCGATCCGCTTCGTGGCGGCCATCATCCGTCCACCCTCTTCCTTGCAGGAGGTCGCGCGTCGTAGCGCCGACACGGCGCGGCCAACCTCACACGCAGAGCTGGGGAAACAAGTACGACAAGCCGAATGAAAAGCTGCTTATTCACTTGAACGAGTGACCAAATGGGCTATTTGCTCGAAAACATGGACACCACTCTTTACTCTCCATTACGATTCGTTTACTGAGAGTTGAGAAATCCCGCCGCTTCACCCCACCGCCGCACGCCGTGATCCACGGCCGCCGTCACTTACATTCCGCGACCGCGCTGCCCCGGAGGAGACGGGAACATGTCTGCCTGCGTCCCTACCCGCAATGACCACTCATCCCGCAGCTCGCGCCTTTCCCGGGCATCGGGCTTCAAGAGGCCCCACAGTCCGCCACCCGGCCGAGGGCGCTTCCGCGTCTCCGGTGCCGACCTGTCCGCATCGATCACCGTCTTCCTCATCGCCGTGCCCATGTCGCTCGGGCTGGCCGTGGCCATGGACGCCCCCTTGGCGGCCGGACTGGTCTCGGCGGCCATCGGCGGCATCGTGGCCGGGTCTCTCGGAGGAACCCCCCTCCAGGTCAGTGGCCCGTCGGCGGGACTGACCGTCGTCACGGCCGAGTTGATCCAGATCTACGGGTGGCGCACCACCTGTGCGATCACCGTCGGCGCAGGCCTCCTGCAGATTCTGCTCGGCTCGCTGAGAGCCGCCCGCAGCGCTCTGGCCGTCAGCCCCGCCATCGTGCACGGCACGCTCGCGGGCATCGGGGTGGCGATCGCCCTCGCCCAGGTGCACATCGTGCTCGGCGGTGGACCCCAGAGCTCCGCGCTGGACAACGCGCTTGCGCTCCCGGCCCGCCTCGCGCAGTCCGAGCCGGCCGCTCCTCTCATCGGAGCGTTGACGATCCTGCTCCTGGTCGTGTGGCCACGCCTCCCAGGTCGCGTCGGATCGACGATGGGAAGGATTCCGGCCGCGCTCGCCGCCGTGGCCGTGGCAACCGCCGTAGCCGCTGCGGCGGCACCGGAAATCGCCCGCGTCGACCTTCCGTCGTGGCGCTCGCACGCCCTGCCCGAGGTGCCGCAGGGCCCGGTGGCCGCGCTTTCCACCGCGGTGTTCACCGTCATGCTCGTCGCGAGCCTGGAGTCCCTGCTGGCCGCCGTCTCCGTGGACAAGATGTCGGCGGACCGTGCGATGTCGGCGCCGAAGGACGGGGCGACACCGCCGCTTCCGCCCGTCGAGCGCTCGGATCTCGACCGGGAGCTGCGGGCCCAGGGCATCGCCAACACGCTGTCAGGACTTGTCGGAGGCCTGGCGATCTCCGGCGGCGCGGTGCGCAGCTCCGCCAACGTGCGCGCAGGCGCGGAGAGCCGCGCTTCCACCGTGCTGCACGGCGTATGGGTGCTGCTGTCCGCCGCTCTGCTGGTCTCGGCGCTCGAATGGATTCCTCTGGCCGCGCTCGCCGCGCTCGTCATGGTGGTCGGCATCCAGATGGTCAACTTCGCCCATATCCGCAAGGTGCACAAGCACCGTGAGTTCCTGGTGTACGGAGCCACCATTACCGGTGTGCTCCTCGCCGGAGTGCTCAAGGGGGTGGCGATCGGCATCGTCGTGGCGGTGGCGGTCGCTCTCCACCGGCTGGCCCGGACACGCATCACGGTGTCGGAGCAGGAGGGCCGCTATCTCGTGGCAGCCCGCGGACAGTTGACCTTCCTCGCGGTGCCACGACTGAGCCGGGCCCTGGGCCGACTCCCGCACGGCGTCGACGCCGTGGTCGAGCTGGACGGCTTCTTCATGGACCATGCGGCCTACGAGACCATCCAGGACTGGTACACGGCTCAGACCGCGATGGGCGGGCGGATCGAATTCACCGGACGCTCCGGGGGCCGGATCGCCGAGCCCGCGTCGGCGGCCCACTCCTGCTGCCGGCCATGGACACCATGGCGCAACCATCACTGTCACGACCGTGCGCAGGAAACCCTTCCCACGCCCGCCGTCACGGTGTCGCCCGTCGTCCGGGAGGACCCTCCGGCAACCTCGCCGGCACCCGCGGCCGAGCGACGGGGCGCGCATAGGCTGCTCAGCGGCCTCAGCTCCTTCCAGCGCAACACCGCACCCCTGGTCCGTGAGGAACTGGCCCGACTGGCGGCGGAGGGGCAGCGGCCCTCCCAGCTCTTCATCACCTGCGCCGACTCCCGCCTGGTCACCAGCATGATCACTGCCAGCGGACCCGGAGACCTCTTCACCGTGCGGAACGTCGGAAACCTCGTGCCCCCGCCGGGCACCCCCGAAGCCGCCGCCCACGACGACTCGGTGGCAGCCGCGATCGAGTACGCCGTGGACGTGCTGGGGGTGGAATCGATCACCGTCTGCGGCCACTCGGGATGCGGTGCGATGAAGGCCCTGTTGGAGGCGGCCCCGGAATCGCCCCGTACACCGTTGTGGCGTTGGTTGCGCCACGGGATGCCGAGCCTGGACAGAATGCGTTCGCGTCACCACTCCTGGGCTCGCATCGCGGGGAGGATGCCAGCCGACGCGGTGGAGCAGCTCTGCCTCACCAACGTGGTCCAGCAGTTGGACCATCTGCGGGCACACGAGTCGGTGGCCCGCAGACTGGCGACGGGATCCCTGCAGCTGCACGGCATGTACTTCCATGTCGGGGAGGCGCAGGCTTACCTGCTGACGGAGGGCGTCAGCTCCGGGACGGGACCCGCCGAGGTCTTCGCCAAGGTCGATCCCGAGGCGGAGGGCGCGGTGGAAGACGGTACGGACGTCCTGGACCTTGCACCCGACTCCGCGGTCCGTACCTGAACCGCTCGCACATCCGGTCCGTGAGACCTGGTAGTCCCGCTTCCGCGGCGCACATCTTGAGGCACGCGGAGGCGGGACCTGTGGCTCCATACACGAAGCACAGGTCTAAACCAATTCTCGGCAGACACTTGTCACCTGGCCCGCAGCCTGATGAGCTGTCCCCCGGGACACAACGGACACCCTGGGAATGGGAGATGTCGTGAGCAACGAAAGCCTGGCCAATCTGCTCAAGGAGGAGCGGCGGTTCGCACCGCCTGCCGATCTGGCCGCGAACGCCAACGTGACAGCACAGGCGTATGAGCAGGCCAATGCGGACCGGCTGGGCTTCTGGGCCGAGCAGGCCCGTCGCCTGACCTGGGCCACGGAGCCGACCGAGACACTGGACTGGAGCAATCCGCCCTTCGCGAAGTGGTTCGCGGACGGCAAGCTCAATGTCGCCTACAACTGCGTGGACCGTCACGTCGAGGCGGGCAACGGCGACCGGGTCGCCATCCACTTCGAGGGCGAGCCCGGCGACAGCCGCGCGATCACGTACGCGGAGCTGAAGGACGAGGTCTCCCGCGCCGCCAACGCGCTCACCGAGCTCGGTGTGGGCAAGGGCGACCGGGTCGCCGTCTATCTGCCGATGATCCCCGAGGCCGCCGTCGCGATGCTGGCCTGCGCCCGCATCGGCGCCGCGCACTCCGTGGTGTTCGGCGGTTTCTCCGCCGACGCCATCGCCGCCCGCATCCAGGACGCGGACGCCAAGGTCGTCATCACCGCCGACGGCGGCTACCGCCGCGGCAAGCCCTCCGCGCTCAAGCCCGCGGTGGACGCCGCAGTCTCCCGTATCGACAGCGTCGAGCACGTCCTCGTGATCCGGCGCACCGGGCAGGACACCGCCTGGACCGAGGGCCGGGACGTCTGGTGGCACGAGATCACCGGCCGGCAGTCGGCCGAGCACACACCCGAGGCCTTCGACGCGGAGCATCCGCTCTTCATCCTGTACACCTCGGGGACCACGGGTAAGCCGAAGGGCATCCTGCACACCTCCGGCGGCTATCTGACCCAGGCGGCCTACACGCACAACGCGGTCTTCGACCTGAAGCCGGAGTCGGACGTGTACTGGTGCACCGCCGACATCGGCTGGGTGACCGGACACTCGTACATCGTCTACGGGCCGCTCGCCAACGGTGCGACCCAGGTCATGTACGAAGGCACGCCCGACACCCCCCACCAGGGACGCTTCTGGGAAATCGTCCAGAAGTACGGCGTGACGATCCTCTACACCGCGCCGACCGCGATCCGTACGTTCATGAAGTGGGGGGACGACATCCCCGCCAAGTTCGATCTGTCGTCCCTTCGCGTCCTGGGTTCCGTCGGTGAGCCGATCAATCCCGAGGCGTGGGTCTGGTACCGCAAGCACATCGGCGCCGACACCTGCCCCGTCGTGGACACCTGGTGGCAGACCGAGACCGGCGCGATGATGATCTCGCCGCTCCCCGGCGTGACCGCGACCAAGCCCGGCTCCGCGCAGCGTGCCCTGCCCGGTATCTCCGCCACCGTGGTCGACGACGAGGCGAACGAGGTACCGAACGGCGGGGGCGGCTATCTCGTCCTCACCGAGCCGTGGCCGTCGATGCTCCGCACCATCTGGGGCGACGACCAGCGCTTCATCGACACCTACTGGTCGCGCTTCGAAGGCAAGTACTTCGCGGGCGACGGGGCCAAGAAGGACGACGACGGAGACATCTGGCTGCTCGGCCGGGTCGACGACGTCATGCTCGTGTCCGGACACAACATCTCCACCACCGAGGTCGAGTCGGCCCTCGTCTCGCACCCCTCGGTCGCCGAGGCGGCGGTCGTCGGCGCCAGCGACGAAACGACCGGCCAGGCCATCGTCGCCTTCGTCATCCTGCGCGGCACCGCCACCGCCTCCGAGGAACTGGTCGCCGAACTGCGCAACCACGTCGGCGCCACACTCGGACCGATCGCGAAGCCCAAGCGGGTCCTGCCGGTCGCCGAACTGCCGAAGACACGGTCCGGCAAGATCATGCGCCGGCTTCTGCGCGATGTCGCCGAGAACCGCGAACTGGGTGACGTCACGACGCTGACCGACTCCTCGGTCATGGAGCTCATCCAGACACAGCTCCCCACGGCGTCCTCCGAGGACTGAACGGGGACCGACGCAGAACAGAACAGCGGAGGAGCGGAAGAGCGGAACGGTACAGGCGTACCGCATCACCGTTGAATCCGCTGATCGCCGCTGATACCGCTGCCAGGGGCACCCGAGCGCTGCCGGGTGCCCCTCGTGCTGCCCGAGCGGGACATGGCAGGACGGACGGGCCAGGGGAGGCCGGTGGCCGCAACCGGGCAACGGCCTCAACCCGACAGACGGCGACGAACACGCGAGAACCGCCGCACGCTTTCGGGCGAACGGTGCCGGACCCGGATACCGTTCCGATCACCCCCGTGAAGTGGTGGTTCCACCGACGTGGCGTGTCGCGCGTGCGCTCTCGCCACACGTCGGCCGCGCACGTCGAGGGCGCACTCACCCCAGGCACGCGCGTCGTTCCGGGCCACGCGCGTTACGATCACCCGAACGTGCACGAACCGCACCCGAACCGCGCACACGTCTGCCAGAAGAGCGACAAGCGCGGCCGCGAGTGCGGCGACAACTACATATGACATCTCCACAGGGGCGCCGGGAAGTCTGGTCGGCATGTGAATCCACCATGCCGTCACTGCCGTAATCCGACCCGGAGGTACCTCTCGTGGCCCCGCCCCCTCCACCGACCGACCGCCGCGGCACTCTCTTCGGCCGGCTCTCCCTGCCCGAGCGGAACTACCTCGTCGAGGCGCTGCGCACCGAGACCGTCGGCGGCGTCATCCTCCTGGCCGCTGCCGTCACCGCGCTGATCTGGGCCAACACCTTCGGATCGGGCTACACGACGGTCAGCGATTTTCACTTCGGCCCAGAGTCCCTGGGCCTGCACCTGTCGGTAGCCCACTGGGCGGCCGACGGGCTTCTCGCCGTCTTCTTCTTCGTAGCGGGCGTCGAGCTCAAGAGGGAACTGGTCGCCGGTGAACTCCGCGACCCCCGCGCAGCGGCCCTGCCCGTCGCGGCGGCACTGTGCGGCATGGCGGTCCCCGCAGCCGTCTACGCCCTGACCGCCGCGCTCGGTGGCGGGACCACCGCCGGCTGGGCCGTACCCACCGCCACGGACATCGCGTTCGCGCTCGCCGTCCTCGCGGTCATCGGCACCTCGCTGCCGGCGGCACTGCGCGCCTTCCTCCTGACGCTCGCAGTGGTGGACGACCTCTTCGCCATCCTCATCATCGCGGTCTTCTTCACCGAGGACATCGACTTCCTCGCCCTCGGTGGCGCGGTCGTCGGCCTCGCCGTCTTCCATCTGCTGCTGCGGGCCGGGGTGAGGGGCTGGTACGTCTACCTCCCGCTGGCGCTGGTGATCTGGGGGCTGATGTACAACAGCGGCGTCCATGCCACGATCGCCGGAGTCGCCATGGGCCTCATGCTTCGCTGCACCCGGCGTGAGGGCGAGGCGCAGTCCCCCGGAGAGCGCATCGAACACGTGGTCCGCCCCGTGTCCGCCGGTCTCGCGGTCCCGCTGTTCGCGCTCTTCACGGCCGGTGTCGTCCTCAAGGGTGATGCCCTCACTGCCGTGTTCACCCGGCCCGAAACGCTCGGAGTGGTGCTCGGTCTCGTCGTCGGCAAGACCGTGGGCGTCTTCGGCGGCACCTGGCTCGTCACCCGGTTCACCAGGGCCCGGTTGAACGCGGATCTGGCCTGGGCCGACGTCCTGGCGGTCGCCACTCTGGCCGGTATCGGTTTCACCGTCTCACTGCTCATCGGGGAACTGGCGTTCGCCGGCGACGAGGACATGATCAACGAGGTCAAGGCGGCGGTCCTCATCGGTTCCCTGATTGCCGCCGTAGTCTCCGGTGTACTGCTGAAACTGCGGGTACGCAGATACAGGGCCCTGTACGACGCGGAGGAGCTCGACGAGGACGGATCAGGGGTTCCCGACGTGTACGAGCAGGGCGACCCCGCGTACCACCTGCGCATGGCCGCGCTCCACGAACGGAAGGCCGCGGAGCACCGCCGCCTTGCCGAACGGGCGGGGGCAGCGAGCAGCGAGCCGGACAGTCCGGCATGATCTGACATCGGATGTACGCAAAAGGAGAGGGAGTCAGGGATGAGCGACCCCGGCAACTACGCGGGCAGCACCGACCGTAGTATCGGCCAGCTGTTCGCTTCGGCGACGGCCGAGATGTCCGCGCTGGTGCACGACGAGATCGCGCTGGCCAAGGCCGAGGTGCGCCAGGACGTCAAGCGCGGCGTGATCGGCAGCGTGGCGTTCATCGTCACGGGCGTGCTGATCCTCTTCGCGATTCCCGTGCTGAGCTTCGCCGCGGCCTACGGGATCCACAACCTCGGCCTCGGCCTCGCGTGGTCGTTCCTGATCGTGGGCGGTGCGTTCATCCTGTTGGGCGTGCTGCTCGCCCTCTTCGGGCTGGCCAAGTTCAAGAAGGTCAAGCCGCCGGAGAAGTCCATCGCTTCGGCCAAGCAGACCGCGGCGGTGCTGCAGGGCGTCAAGCCGCATCCCCGCCCCGCCGTGACCGCGGTTGCGATCGAGCAGGCCCCGGGCAGTTCGCTCGCCGACCGGGCGATCGAAGGCCGTCCGGTGCTGGACAAGCCTGCGGCTGTGACACGCTCATCCACATGACCGACCCCGATTTCAGCGCATCCGGTCCGGTTGGCCCGTTGGGAGCGGCCGCCGGTTCCGGTGGCCCCGTCCGTATCGAAGGGCCCTGGACCCACCGCGACGTGGCGGCCAACGGCGCGCGCTTCCACATCGCCGAGCTCGGTGACGGGCCGCTGGTGCTGCTGCTCCACGGCTTCCCGCAGTTCTGGTGGACCTGGCGCCATCAGCTGACCGCGCTTGCCGACGCCGGATACCGTGCGGTGGCGATGGACCTGCGGGGCGTGGGCGGCAGCGACCGTACGCCCCGTGGCTACGACCCGGCGAACCTGGCGCTCGACGTCACCGGGGTCATCCGCTCCCTCGGCGAGCCGGACGCGGCGCTGGTGGGTCACGACATGGGCGGTTACCTCGCCTGGACGGCGGCCGTGATGCGTCCCAAGCTGGTGCGGCGTCTCGTCGTGTCGTCGATGCCGCACCCGCGCCGCTGGCGTTCCTCGATGCTCTCCGATCTCGCCCAGTCCCGGGCCGGGTCGCACGTGTGGGGTTTTCAGCGGCCCTGGGTGCCGGAGCGTCAGCTCGTGGCGGACGACGCCGCGTTGGTGGCGAAGATGATCCGGGACTGGTCGGGACCGCGCACCCCGGACTTCCCCGGCGACGAGACCCTGGACGTGTACCGCCGGGCGATGTGCATCCCCTCGACGGCGCACTGCTCGATCGAGCCGTACCGCTGGATGGTCCGCTCCCTGGCTCGTCCGGACGGTGTGCAGTTCAACCGCCGGATGAAGCGCCCGGTGCGGGTACCGACACTGCACCTGCACGGCTCGCTGGATCCCGCGATCCGGACGCGTAGTTCCGCGGGATCGGGCGAGTACGTCGAGGCACCGTACAGGTGGCGACTTTTCGACGGTCTCGGGCACTTCCCGCACGAGGAGGATCCGGTCGGCTTCTCGACCGAACTCGTCAACTGGCTCAAGGACCCCGAGCCCGACCGGTGACCGATGGGCACGCGTGTCTGACGAACAGCCACTTGCCTGCCGCATAAGCCAATTGGCTGACTCGCACGCGATTACCGACCATGGGTCACGGGCAGACGTCGGGGTATGGGCTGGACGCGCGACTTCAGTGACGCAGCACGCAACCGCCGCTCGACCGCTCCTGCCGGTCCGAGCATTCACGAGGGGGGCGGCTCCCGGAGCCGGGTGCACGATGTGAGTGAATTTCACGATCTCCGACTGGGAATCCCGCGCATTCTCACGCGCCGGGCGCGCTGGGTGTCCGCGCGGCTCCGTCATACCCGCGGATGACGGGCGTACCTCGATGACGCACACCACGCGCGGGATCCCGGAACACCGGCTGCAAGGACACCGGTTCTAGGACCACCGGTTTCAGGACCACCGGCTCCGAGGACGTCGGCTTCTGGGGCCTCAGCGTGAGTCCGGGGCTCGGCCCGAGGGCGTACCGGCGGAGGCCCGTGGAGGCTCCGGATCACGTCCGCATGCGGTTCCGCAGGTTCCGGGTACGTCCGCACGCGGTTCCGGGCTACGTCCGGACGCGGGCGTAACTGCCCGCGGCGATCGCCTCCTCGGCGGTCTCGATCCGCTCGGGCAGGTACGGGTTCCGGCCGGAGACCGTTCCGCACGCGCCGTCGGCCGGTCACCCCGCCCCTGACGCACCTGCGGCGCGCGCACCCGCTTCCGCCGCATACCGACCATGCCCTCCGCGGATCCCGGGGAGGGCACGCGGCTCTCTCAGAGGGCGCAGCCCTGGCTGTCGACCTGCTGGGCCGAGTCCTTGCCGAGGGCGATGTCCTGGCGGATCTCGTCGGCGGTCAACGCGTACCCCGTGTCCGGGTCGTCGAGCGACTTGGCGAACACCACTCCGTAGACCTTGCCCTCGGGGGTGAGCAGCGGGCCGCCCGAGTTCCCCTGGCGCACGGTCGCGAACAGGGAGTACACATCGCGCCGCACGGTGCCCCGGTGGTAGATGTCGGGGCCGTTGGCGTCGATGCGGCCTCGGATGCGCGCGGAGCGCACGTCGTAGGCGCCGTTCTCCGGGAAGCCCGCGACGATGGCGCTGTCACCGCTCTCCGCGTCGTCGTCCGTGCCGGTGAAGCGCAGCGGCTCGGCATCGAGGTCGGGGACGTCGAGTACGGCGATGTCGCGCTGCCAGTCGTAGAGGACGACCTTGGCGTCGTACAGCCGGCCCTCGCCACCGATCTGCACGGTCGGCTCGTCGACGCCGCCGACGACGTGCGCGTTGGTCATCACCCGGCGGTCGGAGAACACGAAGCCGGTCCCTTCGAGGACCTTGCCGCAGCCCGGCGCCATGCCGACGACCTTGACGATGGACTTCTTCGCGCGTGCGGCGACCTGGCTGCCGGCCAGCGCCGGGTCCGGGGGCTCGACCTCCGTGATGGGCTCGTTGGCGAAGGGGCTGAAGACCTGCGGGAAGCCGTTCTGCGCGAGGACGGAGGAGAAGTCGGTGAACCAGGTGGACGCCTGGGTGGGCATCACCCGGGAGACCCCGAGCAGCACCGATGAGCTGCGGACCTCCTTGCCCAGCGTCGGCAGGGACGTACCCGCCAGGGCGGAGCCGATCAGCCAGGCGACGAGCAGCATGGCCACCACGTTGACCAGGGAGCCGCCCGTGGCGTCCAGGGCCCGGGCCGGCGACCACGTGATGTACCGCCGGAGCCGGCTGCCGAGGTGGGTGGTGAACGCCTGGCCCACCGAGGCGCACACGATCACGATCACGACCGCGACGATGGCGGCCGTGGAGGAGACCTCGGACCCGTCGGTCGCCTGGTCCCAGATGACCGGCAGCAGGTAGACGGCGGCGAGGCCACCGCCCAGGAACCCGATCACGGACAGGATGCCGACGACGAAACCCTGGCGGTAACCGATGACCGCGAACCACACGGCGCCGACGAGCAGCAGGATGTCGAGCACGTTCACCGTCTATAGCCTCGCAGATTCGTCACCTGGCCCGTCCGGTTGGACGGGGTCCGGGCCAGGCCCGGAACGCGCAGCACGGGAGTCAGCCTGTCATGCGCGCCAGTCGAGCGGCACCTGCTTGGTCCTGTCCCAGGGGCGTTCCCATCCCGCGTAGTGCACAATCCTGTCGATCACACCGGCTGTGAAGCCCCATACGAGTGCGGATTCGACCAGAAATGCCGGACCCTGGTGCCCGCTCGGGTGGACTGCCGTCGCCCGGTTCGCGGGATCCGTGAGATCCGCCACGGGCACGGTGAAGACCCGTGCCGTCTCGGCCGGATCGACGGCGGCCACCGGGCTCGGTGTCCGCCACCACCCGAGGACCGGCGTGACGACGAAACCGCTCACCGGGATGTAGAGCCGCGGAAGCACTCCGAAGATCTGGACGCCGTCCGGATCGAGCCCCGTCTCCTCCTCGGCCTCACGCAGTGCGGCCCGGAGCGGTCCGGTGGTCGTGTGGTCGCCGTCCTCGGGGTCGAGCGAGCCGCCGGGGAAGGACGGCTGGCCGGCGTGGGAGCGCAGGGAACCGGATCTCTCCATCAGGAGCAGCTCGGGACCGCGCTCGCCCTCGCCGAAGAGGACCAGGACCGCGGACTGGCGCCCCGCGCCGCTCTCGGGCGGCAGGAAGCGGCTGAGCTGCCGGGCGCGAACGGTCCGCGCCGCGCGGGCGACGGGGTCGAGCCAGGCCGGCAGCCCGTCCGTGGTGACGGCGATCGCGTCGTCGCTGGCCGTGTCCGTCTCCTCTGCGGCCGCCTCGTCGGCGGCCCGTGTCTTTTGTGCGTGCGTCATGTGCACCCCCGTCGATCCAACGCGTGCCATCGGCCGATTCGTTCCGCACACCCCCGGCCGGTGGGTCCGCCGGAGGAGAGTTCACCCGGCTCCCAGGGGCGGAGCGGGGGTGCCCGGGTAGTCCGGGGGCGGGCTGAGGCGCTGGCCCGGGTAGCCGCCCATCTCGTACTTCAGGAGCTTCCTCGCCTTCTCCGGGTCCGTCTCGCCCTCGCCGTAGGCGGGGCAGAGCGACGCGATGGGACAGGCGCCGCAGGCCGGCTTGCGGGAATGGCAGATACGGCGGCCGTGGAAGACCACGCGGTGCGAGAGCATCGTCCACTCGCTCTTCGGGAAGATCGCGGCGATCTCCGCCTCCACCTTCTCCGGGTCCTCCTGCTCGGTCCACTTCCATCGCCGGACCAGCCGGCCGAAGTGGGTGTCCACCGTGATGCCGGGCACGCCGAACGCGTTGCCGAGGACGACGTTGGCCGTCTTGCGCCCGACGCCTGGCAGCTTCACCAGATCGGCGAGACGGCCCGGCACCTCGCCGCCGAAGTCGTCCCTCAGAGCGGCGGACAGGCCCATCAGGGAGCGCGCCTTGGCCCTGAAGAAGCCGGTCGGGCGGATGACCGCCTCCAGTTCCTCGGGGACGGCGGCGGCCATGTCCTCGGGGGTCGGATAGGCGGCGAAGAGCGCGGGGGTGGTCTGGTTGACCCTCAGGTCGGTGGTCTGGGCGGAGAGGACCGTGGCGACCAGGAGCTCGAAGGGATTGCGGAAGTCCAGCTCCGGGTGGGCGTACGGATAGACCTCGGCGAGCTCGCGGTTCATCCGCCGGGCGCGGCGGACCATCGCGAGATGCGACTCCGGCTTCGCGGGCTTGGCCGCCGATGCAGGCTTGGCGGCCGCTGCGGTCCTGGCCGCCGAAGCGGACCTGGCAGCCGAAGCGGGCTTGGAAGCCGATGCACCGATCCGGCCTTTTGCGGCATTTCCGCCACTTCGTGCACCGTGTTCGCCCACGGCGGAATTCTTGTCTCCCGACACCCCATCAGCCCCCTTGGCCTGCGCTGTCACCGGCGTTCCGGACACCCGGCCAGCCTAGAGCCCGGCGCCGACATCCGCCCCGGTCACCGCGCATCCGCGCCCGATCGGCCCCCTGCCGTAGGGTCCGGCACGCCCGTGCGTCAAACTGGTTTGTGATCGATCGCACGGTTTTACCGTCCGGCATCATGGAAACGACGCTTCCCTGAACAGGCCGACAAGGAGAGAACTCGTGGACGACGTTCTGCGGCGCGCCCCGCTTTTCGCGGCGCTCGATGACGAGCAGGCCGCGGAGCTCCGCGCCTCGATGAGTGAGGTGACCCTCGCACGCGGCGACGCGCTGTTCCACGAGGGCGACCCGGGCGACCGCCTGTACGTGGTCACCGAGGGCAAGGTGAAGCTTCACCGCACCTCCCCCGACGGGCGGGAGAACATGCTGGCCGTCCTCGGCCCCGGCGAGCTGATCGGCGAGCTTTCGCTCTTCGACCCGGGCCCGCGCACGGCGACCGCGACCGCGCTCACGGAGGTCAAGCTCCTCGGCCTCGGTCACGGAGACCTCCAGCCCTGGCTGAACGCACGCCCCGAGGTGGCCACCGCGCTGCTCCGCGCCGTCGCCCGCCGGCTGCGCAAGACCAACGACCAGATGTCCGACCTGGTCTTCTCCGACGTGCCGGGCCGCGTCGCCCGCGCGCTCCTCGACCTGTCGCGCCGCTTCGGCGTGCAGTCCGAGGAGGGCATCCACGTCGTGCACGACCTCACCCAGGAGGAGCTGGCCCAGCTGGTCGGCGCCTCCCGCGAGACGGTCAACAAGGCACTCGCGGACTTCGCGGGCCGCGGCTGGCTGCGCCTGGAAGCGCGTGCCGTGATCCTGCTCGACGTCGAGCGGCTGGCCAAGCGGTCCCGCTGACGCTCCACCGCCGCGCGCCCTCCGGGCCGGACGCCCGCCCCCAGGGACACCCGGGCGGGAAGCCCCCGTGACCGCAGAGAAGGCCCCACCACCGGTGGGGCCTTCTCCGTGCGAACCCGCCGGTCAGATCAGGCCGTGTTCCGTCAGGTACTCCATCTGGGCCCGTACCGACAGCTCGGCCGCGGGCCACAGGGAACGGTCCACATCCGCGTACACCGCCGCCACCACCTCGGCGGGCGTCCGGTGCCCCGCCTCCACGGCCGTCTCGACCTGTGCCAGGCGGTGGGCCCGGTGCGCGAGATAGAACTCGACCGCACCCTGGGCGTCCTCCAGCACGGGGCCGTGCCCCGGGAGGACCGTGTGCACCCCGTCGTCGACCGTGAGCGACCGCAGCCGCCGCAGGGTGTCCAGGTAGTCGCCGAGCCTCCCGTCCGGGTGGGCGACGACGGTGGTACCGCGCCCGAGGACCGTGTCGCCCGTCAGCACGGCCCCGTCGGCCGGCAGGTGGAAGGACAGCGAGTCCGACGTGTGCCCAGGGGTGGGCACCACCCGGAGTTCGAGGCCGCCGGTCGTGATCACGTCGCCCGCCGCGAGCCCTTCGTCGCCGAGCCGCAGCGCCACGTCCAGGGCCCGCACCTTGGTACGGGTGAGCTCGGCGAAACGCGCGGCCCCCTCCGCGTGGTCGGGATGCCCGTGCGTGAGCAGAGTGAGCCCCACGCGCCGGCCCGCCCGCTCCGCCGTCTCGATGACGGCCCGGAGGTGTGCGTCGTCGAGCGGCCCCGGGTCGATCACGACGGCGAGGTCGGAGTCCGGTTCCGCGACGATCCAGGTGTTCGTCCCGTCCAGGGTCATCGCGGAGGGGTTCGGTGCCAGGACGTTGACGGCGCGGGTGGTGGCGGGACCGGAGAGAACCCCGCCGCGGGGCTGTCCCGGCAGCGCGGCCGCGTCGCTCATACGGGTCCTCCGCCCGGTGCGGCGGCAGATGAGGAGGGGGCCGGCCCGTCGCCCGCCGGCACGTGCTTGGTGAACTCCTCGTGCCCAGGCCAGGTCAGCACCAGCTCGTCACCCTCCATGCGGGCCTCCGCGAGTACGGGAGCGAGGTCCTGGGATTCCGCCGCCTTCAGCGCCTCTCCGGCCGTCCCGTACGGTCTCAGCGCCCGCAGGGTGGCCACGGTGGGCGGCATCATCAGCAGTTCGCCCCGGTCGTAGCCGTCAGCGGCCTCGCCGGGCCTGATCCAGACCGTGCGGTCCGCCTCGGTGGAGGCGTTGCGGGTGCGCTGCCCCTCCGGGAGCGCGGCCACGAAGAACCAGGTGTCGTACCGGCGCGGCTCGAACGCAGGCGTGATCCAGCGCGCCCACGCCGCCAGCAGGTCCGAGCGCAGCACCAGGCCCCGGCGGTCCAGGAAGCCGGCGAAGGACAGCTCACGGGCGACGAGGGCCTCGCGGTCGGCCTCCCAGTCGGCACCCGTGGTGTCGCTGACGACGATGTCGGCGGTCTGCCCGGCCAGCAGGACACCCGCCTCCTCGTACGTCTCCCGGACCGCCGCACAGACGACGGCCTGCGCCTCGGCGGCCGTGTCGACGCCGAGGCGTTCCGCCCACCTCTCCAGGGACGGCCCCGCCCAGCGCACCAGCAGGTCGTCGTCGCGCGGGTCGACCCCGCCACCCGGATAGGCGTACGCGCCCCCCGCAAAAGCCATCGAGGTGCGCCGGCGCAGCATGTGGACGGCCGGAGCCCCCGCACCCGGGCCGGACGGATCGTCCCGGAGCAGCATGACCGTGGCCGCCCGCCGAGGTGCGACGGCCGTCAGCTCGCCGCTGGCGAGGGCCCTGATGCGGGCGGGCCATTCCGGTGGGTACCACTGACCGTTGGACATGGCCGGAGGCTATCCGGAACCGCGCCGATGTTCGAGGGGTCCCGGACACCGCGGCGGTCCCGTGGACGCGTGATCCCGCCCGGTCACGGGACCGGGCGGGATCAGGGACGTGGAAGGGATCAGGCGTCGACGAGCTCGACCTGGATCTCGACCTCGACGGGCGCGTCCAGCGGCAGCACCGCCACACCGACGGCGCTGCGGGCGTGCACACCCTTGTCGCCGAGGACGGCGCCCAGCAGTTCGCTCGCACCGTTGATCACACCCGGCTGTCCGGTGAAGTCGGAGGCTGAGGCGACGAAGCCGACGACCTTCACGACGCGTGCGATCCGGTCCAGGTCACCGGCGACCGACTTCACGGCCGCCAGTGCGTTCAGCGCGCAGGTCCTGGCGAGCTCCTTGGCCTCGTCCGCCGTCACCTCGGCGCCGACCTTGCCCGTCACCGCGAGCTTGCCGTCCACCATCGGGAGCTGGCCGGAGGTGTAGACGTACACCCCGGACCGCACCGCCGGCTGATAGGAGGCCAGTGGCGGTACGACGTCGGGCAGGGCCAGGCCGAGTTCGGCGAGCTTCGCCTCGACGGCGCCGGCCACTAGGCCTTCTCCCGCTTCAGGTAGGCCACGAGCTGCTCGGGGTTGTTCGGGCCGGGAACGACCTGGACCAGCTCCCAGCCGTCCTCGCCCCAGGTGTCCAGAATCTGCTTGGTCGCGTGCACGAGAAGCGGCACGGTCGCGTATTCCCACTTGGTCATGAGCCGACTGTAATGCCTGGCACATGCGGCCTCGTGCGTAGCCTGCCCGCCGACTGGTTAGGCTCGAAGACGTGAGCAGGTTCCAGGTCGTCAGCGGCAAGGGCGGGACCGGTAAGACCACGGTCGCCGCCGCACTCGCGCTCGCCCTCGCGACCGAGGGCAGGCGCACCCTCCTGGTCGAGGTCGAGGGCAGACAGGGCATCGCCCAGCTCTTCGAGTCCGAGGCCCTTCCCTACGAGGAACGCAGGATCGCGGTGGCCCCCGGCGGCGGCGAGGTCCACGCCCTCGCCATCGACGCCGAGCGCGCCCTCCTGGACTACCTCCAGATGTTCTACAAGCTGGGGAGCGCCGGGCGGGCGCTGAAGAAGCTCGGCGCGATCGACTTCGCCACCACCATCGCGCCGGGCGTCCGGGACGTCCTGCTGACCGGCAAGGCCTGCGAAGCCGTACGGCGCAAGGACAAGCAAGGCAGGTTCGTCTACGACCACGTGATCATGGACGCCCCTCCCACCGGGCGCATCACCCGCTTCCTCAACGTGAACGACGAGGTGGCCGGGCTCGCCCGGATCGGCCCGATACACAATCAGGCGCAGGCCGTGATGAGGGTCCTGAAGTCCCCCGAGACCGCGGTCCACCTCGTGACACTCCTGGAGGAGATGCCGGTCCAGGAGACCGCGGACGGCATCGCGGAGCTGCGAGCGGCGGAACTGCCCGTGGGCCGGATCGTCGTGAACATGGTGCGCCCGCACCTGCTGGACGAGGACGCGCTGCGCACCGCGTCGGGCGGCCGGCGCAAGGAGATCGCGAAGACGCTCACCCGGGCGGGCGTGACCGGTTCCGCGGCTCTCGTGCGGCCTCTGATCGCGCAGGCGGCCGAGCACGCCCAGCGGGTCGGCCTGGAACGCGAACAGCGCGCGGTGCTGGCCGGGCTCGGACTGCCCATGTCCGAGCTCCCGCTGATGGGCGAGGGTGTGAGCCTGTCCGGGCTGTACGAGCTGGCCGAGGAGTTCCGCAAACAGGGTGTCGGCGACGAGGCGGCGGACGAGGCGGGGCAGAAGCCCGGAGCCGGCGGGCGGCGCGCAACGGGAGAAGGGGCGGAGTCATGACGCCGGGCACGGACACCGCACCGGGGCTGGACACCGACGCGCTCCTGGACGATCCCGGCATCCGCATCGTCGTGTGCTGCGGATCCGGGGGCGTGGGCAAGACCACGACCGCGGCGGCGCTCGGTGTGCGGGCGGCGGAGCGCGGCCGCAAGGTCGTCGTCCTGACGATCGACCCTGCCCGCCGCCTCGCGCAGTCGATGGGCATCGACCGCCTGGACAACGTCCCCCGCCGCGTCGAGGGCATCGACGGCGAGGGCGAACTGCACGCCATGATGCTCGACATGAAGCGCACCTTCGACGAGACGGTCGAGGCGCACACGGATGCCGAGCGGGCCCGCGCCATCCTGGAGAACCCCTTCTACCAGTCCCTGTCGGCCGGCTTCGCGGGCACGCAGGAGTACATGGCGATGGAGAAGCTGGGGCAGCTGAGGGCTCGCGACGAGTGGGACCTGATCGTCGTCGACACCCCGCCGTCCCGTTCCGCGCTGGATTTCCTGGACGCGCCGAAACGTCTCGGCTCCTTCCTGGACGGCAAGTTCATCCGAGTGCTGATCGCCCCGGCGAAGATCGGCGGCCGGGCCGGGATGAAGTTCCTCAACGTCGGGATGTCGATGATGACGGGGACGCTCGGCAAGCTGCTCGGCGGGCAGTTCCTGCGCGACGTACAGACCTTCGTCGCGGCGATGGACTCCATGTTCGGCGGATTCCGTACCCGGGCCGACGCCACGTACAAACTGCTCCAGGCGCCCGGTACGGCGTTCCTCGTGGTCGCCACTCCCGAGCGGGACGCGCTGCGTGAGGCCGCGTACTTCGTGGAACGCCTGGCTGCGGAGGAGATGCCGCTGGCCGGGCTGGTTCTCAACCGGGTGCACGGCAGCGAGGCCGCACGGCTCTCCGCGGAGCGGGCGCTGGCCGCCGCAGAAAATCTTGAGAGCGCCGGCATTGTGGATCAGACGGCCGGGAAGGCTGGCCTTGGTGACACGGCGGACCCGGCGGCCGCGGTCCCGCCCGAAGCCCCCGAGCCACCGCTCTCCCCCGAGCCCGGCAACGAGCCGCACCGACATGAGCCGACGCAGCACGACGGGACGTCCCGCGAACGTGAGCGGCGCGTTCCCGGGACGGTGCGGCACGACAGCACGTCGCCCGACCCGTCCGAGTCGTCCACGCACACGGAAGCAGACCGGCACGACGCCACCGCCACGGAGGACGTGTCCGTCGAGCAGCTGGCAGCGGGCCTGCTGCGGCTGCACGCCGAGCGGATGCAGGTCGTCGCGCGCGAACAGGACACGCGTGACCGCTTCACAACGCTCCACCCCGAGGTCCCGGTGACCGAGGTGGCCGCACTGCCCGGTGACGTGCACGACCTCTCGGGTCTCAGGGCCATCGGGGAACGGCTCGCGGCCGCTTCCGCTCCGGCCGGAGCCGCATAGGGACTTCGCCGGGCTTCCCCCGGGGGAAGCCCGCGCGGCGCTACCCCACAGCGGCGAACGTCTCGTGCAGTTCGTCGTCGTGCAGGCCGTCGTCATGCAGTCCGTCGTCCAGACCCACCGCTGCGGGGAGCAGGCCCGAGGACCGCTCGTATTCACCGCGCGCGGTCTCCAGCAGACGGCGCCAGGACGTGACGGTGGGCCGCCGGCGCAGCAGTGCGCGTCGCTCCCGCTCCGTCATCCCGCCCCACACGCCGAATTCGACGCGATTGTCCAGCGCGTCGGCCAGGCACTCGGTCCGCACCGGACAACCGGTGCACACCGCCTTGGCCCTGTTCTGCGCTGCCCCTTGTACGAACAGTTCATCCGGATCGGTAGTGCGGCAGGCTGCCTGCGCACTCCAGTCGGTTACCCAGCCCATGCCGGCGCCGTCCTCTCCCGAATCGAGGCTCCCCCACGGCGGTAGCGGCATATTCACCGCTGCCAGTTGAGGACGTTACGGAAGGTGGCGACAGCACAACACCCCCTTCGGGCCCAATCTTGAATGGCCCGAACGGACTATGCGTACGCGGCAGATCACCCAGGGGAGTGACGCAAGGACATGCGTGACTATCCCGAAGGAATCGGGACAGGATACCCAATTCACAACGGACATTCAGCGACACACAAGGCGAATTCGGGAACGCCTCCGGCCGTGGCCGAAATCCGTAAAGGGCCGCGCATGGGGGTTGATACAAAATCGGACTGCTGTGACAGTTGAGAGCAGCTTAGGCCAACGCCTGTGCGCGTGTCCGGCGAATGGCAACCTGGGCGCCTCGCATTGCCGTGCCGTCCTGCCCGCAGGACGCGCGTCGAACACGGTTCACCCGCGAGGCCGCCGATGCCACTCGCTGGGCCCGGCCGTGAGCAGGGAGAACGGTCCGGCCACACCCGCATGTCACGGTCTGGTACTCGAACGCTCCGGGGAGCCCCTGCCCCTGCGGATCACCGCCGACTACGGATTAGGCTGCCCCCATGCCAAAGAAGCGCTCAGGCGGGGGTCTCACGACGACCCAGCAGGCCGCCAAGTTCCTAGGTGTCGCCGCACTCTCCGGAGCCGTACTGGCAGGCATCGCTCTGCCGGCCGCCGGAGCACTGGGGCTCGCAGCCAAGGGAACGGTCGAGGGATTCGACGAGATCCCCTCGAACCTCAAGACCCCACCGCTGAGCCAGCGGACGACGATCCTGGACAACCAGGGCGGCATGATCGCCACCGTCTACTCGCGTGACCGTACGGTCGTCCCGCTCAAGGACATCTCGCCGTACATGCAGGACGCGATCGTCGCGATCGAGGACTCACGCTTCTACAAGCACGGCGCGGTCGACCTCAAGGGCATCCTGCGTGCGATGAACCGCAACGTGCAGGAGGGCGGGGCCGCGCAGGGCGCGTCGACGCTCACCCAGCAGTACGTGAAGAACGTCTTCGTCGAGGAGGCGGGCGACGACCCGGACAAGGTCGCCGAGGCCACTCAGCAGACCCTGGGCCGCAAGGTGCGTGAGCTGAAGTACGCGATCCAGGTCGAGGAGGAGCTCGGCAAGAAGAAGATCCTGGAGAACTACCTCAACATCACGTTCTTCGGGCAGCAGGCCTACGGCATCGAGGCCGCCTCGCAGCGCTACTTCTCCAAGCACGCCAAGGACCTGACGCTGGAGGAGGCCGCGATGCTCGCCGGTCTCGTCCAGTCGCCGACCCGCTACGACCCGGTCAACGACTCGGAAGAGGCGACCAAGCGTCGCAACACCGTCCTGCAGCGCATGGCGGCGGTCGGCAACATCTCGCAGGACGAGGCCGACAAGGCCATCGCCGCCCCGCTCAAGCTGAAGGTCAGGCAGCCCAAGAACGGCTGCATCACGGCCGTGGAGGGGTCCGGGTTCTTCTGCGACTACGTGCGCAAGACGATCCTGACCAACCCCGCCTTCGGCAAGACGGACGAGGAACGCACCAAGCTGTGGAACCTCGGTGGCCTGACCATCAAGACCACGCTGTCCCCCCGGGCCCAGGAAGCGGCCAACGAGGCGTCCACCCTGAAGGTCAACAAGACCGACAAGATCGCGGCCTCGGTGGTGCAGGTCCAGCCGGGCACCGGCAAGATCCTGTCGATGGGCCAGTCGCGCCCGTACGGCCTGGACCAGAAGAAGCACGAGACGGTGCTCAACCTGGCCGTCAGCAACAAGATGGGCGGGAGCACCTACGGCTTCCAGGTCGGCTCGACCTTCAAGCCGATCACCGCCGCGGCGGCGCTGGAGAAGGGTGTCAGCCCGGCACAGACCTTCTCGACGGACTGGAAGATGGCCGTCCCGAAGAACAAGTACACCAACTGCTCCGGGGCTCAGGGCGGCGGCGACTGGTCCGTCCAGAACGAGCTGGAGGAGGAGAAGGGCACCTGGGACATGACGAGCGCGCTCGGCAAGTCCATCAACACCTACTTCGCCCTGCTGGAGCAGAAGGCCGGACTGTGCGAGACGGTCACCATGGCCAAGAAGGTGGG
Source organism: Streptomyces sp. NPDC001822 (assembly GCF_042892135.1). NCBI lineage: Bacteria > Bacillati > Actinomycetota > Actinomycetes > Kitasatosporales > Streptomycetaceae > Streptomyces > Streptomyces sp. NPDC001822. The sequence continues at coordinate 85,987 of NZ_JBIATW010000014.1, read as the reverse complement.
CTACGAGCGCGGTGACAGCAAGCAGCTCGTGGAGGAGCCCGCGATCACGCTCGGCAGTGAGGTGAGCACGCCGCTCTCCATGGCCGCCACCTACGCCACGTTCGCCAACCGGGGCACCTACTGCACGCCGATCGCCATCGAGTCCATCAAGGACGCCAACGGCAAGAAGGTGCGGGTACCCAAGTCCACGTGCACGTCCGCGATGAGCGAGAAGACGGCGGACACGATCAACGCCATGCTCAAGGGTGTGGTCGAGGACGGCACGGGAACCCTGGCCGGCCTGTCGGACCGCGACAACGCGGGAAAGACCGGAACGACGGAGGAGCGCAGGGACGCGTGGTTCGTCGGCTACACCCCGAACCTCTCCACGGCGGTGTGGGTCGGATCCGACGGTGCCAAGAAGGTGCCGATGTACAACATCACCATCGGCGGTCAGTACTACGACAAGGTCTGCGGTGGCTGTCTGCCCGGACCGATCTGGCGCACCGCGATGACCGGCGCGCTGGAAGCGTCGGAGACCCCCTCCTTCAATGCGGTCGCGCTGCCCCGCGGCGAGGAGAAGAAGGAGAAGGACAAGGGGCCGGACAAGGGCCGCGGCAATGACGGTGACGACGACGGCAAGCCCGACCCCTTCGCCGGCATCACCTTCCCGCCCGGAATCGGCGGGCACAACGACGGCCGCCCGCGGGGCAACAACGGCCCCTGACCTGCTGTGATCCACCTGAACAGGGCATGAGGAAGGGGCACCCCCGCTCGGGGGTGCCCCTTCCTCATGCGGTGGAGCCTCCGCGCCATGCCTTGGAGCCTCCGCGCCGCGTCACGCACCGGATGCCGCGAGCCGTGCGGGCGGCACGGCTGGGGTGCGGGCGGCACTGCTCGGGTGGGAGCGTCGCGCATCCGCCTCGGCTTCTCAGCCCGCGAGCAGCCTCTTCACCGTGGCGGCCACCCGGCCTCCGTCGGCGAGCCCGGCCACCTTCGGGTTGACGATCTTCATGACGGCGCCCATGGCCCGCGGCCCCTCAGCACCGGCGCTCTTCGCCTCCTGGACGGCCTGCGCGACGATGACGTCGAGCTCGTCGTCGGTGAGCTGCTTGGGCAGGTAGGCGTCCAGCAGCTCGCCCTCCGCCTTCTCCCGCTCGGCCTGCTCGGTCCGGCCACCCTGCGCGAAGGCCTCGGCCGCCTCACGCCGCTTCTTCGCCTCCTTGGCGATCACCTTCTGCACCTCGTCGTCGGAGAGTTCGCGCGCCGTCCTGCCGCTGACCTCTTCCTTGGTGATCGCGGTGAGGGTGAGCCGGAGGGTGGACGAGGTGAGCTCGTCACGCGCCTTCATGGCCGTGGTGAGGTCTTCCTTGAGCTTGGACTTGAGCGTGGTCATGCGGCGATTGTGACAGGTACGGGGCACCCGCCGCCCGCCTCTTTTCGTCCGCCCCCTCCGTGTCTGCGACGATGGGCACATGCGCGCACGCTACGGAGTACCCCTGAAAGCAACGGCAGTCGGCGCTGCGATCGGCGCCGCCGGTCTCGTGTACGCCGCCGGATTCGAGGCGCGGTCGTTCCGGCTGCGCCGGATCGCGGTTCCCGTACTCCCGCACGGGGCACGCCCGTTGCGCGTACTCCAGGTCTCCGACGTCCACATGGTGAGCGGTCAGCGCAAGAAGCGCGCGTGGCTGCAGTCCCTCGCCGGCCTCCGGCCGGACTTCGTGGTGAACACCGGCGACAACCTCTCCGACCCGGAGGCCGTGCCCGAGCTGCTCGACGCGCTCGGCCCGCTGATGGAGTTCCCCGGGGTCTACGTCTTCGGATCCAACGACTACTACGGGCCGAAGCTCCGCAACCCCGCGCTCTACCTCCTCGAGAAGATGCAGGGCAAGCACGGCCTCAACGGCAACGCCCCCGCGGTCGACGTGGTCCACAACCCGTGGGAGCCGATGCGGGACGCCTTCGACGACGCGGGCTGGCTGAACCTGACCAACACCCGGGGACGGATCAAGGCCGACGGCCTCGAGATCGCCTTCACCGGCCTGGACGACCCGCACATCAAGCGGGACCGGTACGACGAGGTGGCCGGCGGCCCCGAGACGGGCGCAGACCTCTCGATCGGGGTCGTCCACGCCCCCTACCTGCGCACCCTGGACGCCTTCACGGCGGACGGCTACCCCCTGATCCTGGCGGGGCACACCCACGGCGGCCAGCTCTGCATCCCCTTCTACGGAGCCCTGGTCACCAACTGCGACCTGGACACGGACCGGGTGAAGGGCCTCTCCGCCCACACCGTCGGCGAGCGGCGCGCCTACCTCCACGTGTCGGCCGGCTGCGGCACCAACCGCTACACCCCCGTCCGCTTCGCCTGCCCTCCCGAGGCGACCCTGCTGACTCTGACGCCCCGGGACTGAGAACGGCGGCCGAGCCGCAATACCGGATTTCGCCTCCGGGCGACGGTGGGCTAAAGTAATCGATGTCGCCGGGACAATCGGTGGACATCGGGGTGTAGCGCAGCTTGGCAGCGCGCTTCGTTCGGGACGAAGAGGTCGTGGGTTCAAATCCCGCCACCCCGACAGCTGAAACACCAGGTCAGGGGCCTGATCCACTAAGTGGATCAGGCCCCTGAGTGGTTTCCGGGGACGTCTTGGGAGCCGAGTGAGGCGGACGGTCCCGGTAGTCGTGCGGCTACTGCGCCCCACCACAAGCCCGGCCCTCGCCCCGTCGCGATGTGATCCGCTCGTACGGTTCCGCGCCATGGTCCGCTGCCGACATCCCGGCATGCGCGCCCGGATCACGCGCCGGCCGCGTCGTCGCTTTACGCGCCGTGGCGATTCCACACGGTCGTCGAGCACCGGAAGGCATCGGCTTCCGGCGGCCGGACGGCCGCCGGAAGCACTTGCTCATGTGCTCGTGGAAAAAGGAAACGGCTCGGATGAAACATCACGCCACTCCCACCGCATCTAGATGGTGTAAGTCGTAAGGCAAGGGGGAGGACGGCGAATGAGACGGTCCCAGGAGAGTGGTTTCCGGGATTTCGCGGCTGCCCGTAAGGGATATCTGTTCCGCTCAGCGTGCTTGTTGACCAGTGGCGACACTCACCTCGCCGAGGATCTCGTGCAGGAGACGCTCGGGCGGATGTACGTGGCGTGGGGCCGGTCGTCGAAGCTTGCCAATCCGGCGGCATACGCGCAGACGGTTCTGGTGCGTACCTTTCTGGCACACCAGCGGCGGCGTTCGGCCGGAGAGCGGCCCAGTGACGAGATTCCCGAGGTGTCGGCGGCCGTCGGACAGGGAGACGCCTCCCTGCGGCTCCTGCTCCTGGACGCGTTACGGTCGCTGCCGGCGAAGGACCGGGCGGTGGTAGTGCTGCGGTATTGGGAGGACCGGTCCGTCACGGAGACCGCAGATGTCCTCAACGTGAGCTCGGCGGCCGTCCGGACCCGCAGCACTCGGGCGCTCGCCCGGCTGAGGGCTCAACTAGGCGGCAGCATCAACGAGTTTGCCGCGAATTGATCAGTCCGACTGTCTCCGAAGACACATGGTGGTGATTGGCATGTCTGGAACACCGGAAGACCTGGATACGTTCGAAGGCGGGCTCGGTGACGCGCTGCGCCGTACCGGGGAGGACTTCTCCGCGGAGGGGCGCGCGCTGGTCGACGGTGGTGTCATGCGCGGCCGACGGGTGCTACGACGCAGACGGATCGCAGCCGTGACCTGCAGCGTCGCGGCACTCGCCGCCGTGGGATACGGGGCGTCGTACACCACAGGGACGTTCGGAAACGGCTCGGCAGACGGCAACGCGGGCGTGGCCGCACAACCGACGGCGCGGAACACCGGTCCTGCGGCGGAATCGGTACCCGTCAAGGGGCCTCATCTCTCGGCACAGCAGGTGATCGAGAAGCTGGAGGTATTGCTGCCGGAGGGCAAGGTCAGCAGGAAGGAGGGGCGCGGCACGGCCGACCGGTTCGGGCCGTCGGCTCACCTCGTCCTCGACGACGGCAAGGGCAAGGCCGCGATCGAGGTGGGCGTCGGCGCCGTCGATCCGGACGGTACGCAGGCGCGGCAGGGGCTCGAATGCCCCGACAAGGTCTTCGTCACCTACGACTCCTGCCGGGAGGAGACGCTGGCGAACGGTTCGCGCCTGACGGTGGTGCGGGGTTACGAGTACCCGGACCAACGAGTGGCCACCAAGAGGTGGCACGCATATCTCGTCACCCCCGACGGTTACACGGTCGAGGCCAGCGAGTGGAACGCACCCGCGGAGAAGGGGGCCGCCGTCTCGCGGCCCGCGCCTCCGCTCACCGTCGCCCAGTTGAAGGCGCTCGTCCTGTCGGACGAGTGGCGGCCCGTTATGAACGCTCTGGGAAAGGCCCGCCCTGAGCCCGTACAGCAGCCACCGGCTCAGGGGCAAAGCACATCGGCGATCCTGAAGAAGCTCAAGTCGCTTCTCCCCGCTTCCGCAAAGGTGGTGTCCGAGCGCGATGACGGCGGATACGCCTACGTCGTCGTGAACGACGGCAAGGGCGCGAGCCTGGTTCAGATCAACGTGCAGCCGGGCATGGGCGACGTGGAGAACGAGCTCTTCGGACCAGGGGCGGAGGTCCTGCCGGACGGTACGAAGGTCGCCACCCACCAGGGCCCGGGCGAGAAGGGCGGAGCGGGCGTCGTGATGTGGACCGCCGACACCATCCGCACGAACGGTTTCCGGGTCCTGGTGTCCGCGATCAACTCCGGTTCCCAGCACGCGGCGGCCACGCGGCACACCCCCGCGCTGACCATCCGGCAGCTGAAGTCGATCGCCACGAGCGGGAAGTGGACCGAGGATTAGGCCACGGGCGACGCGTTCTGCGACACGCTTCACGACCTCGTGCACGATAAGGATTGTTGCTGCATCAATGCAGGTCAGCGGCTCGGGTGTCGCGCCGGTGCAAGCCGCTGACCTGCGGTGACGCCTATCGTGCACGAGCTCGTCGGCAGAGCCACTTCCCGGAGGGCGGTGGTGAGCCGCAGACGACGTGTGGGCCCGGCCCTGTCCCCGCCTCTGTGAGGGGAACAGGACCGGGCCCACACGAGCCGGTCATGGCGTTGGCGGCCGGAGCCGCGTCCTCGGCGGTTCCGTGCCGAGGGATGGATCAGGCAGCGGCGGCGGTGCTCTTGGCGATCTGGCCGAGAACCTCGGTCAGCGAGGCGACGACCTCGGCGTCGTCCGCCGGGTGGAGCTCGGCGAAGCGGGTCACGGAGCCCGGGATGGAGAGCTTGACGTCCGCGAGGACCGACGCGCCGGCGACACCGGCGGCCTTGCGCGCCTCGTCCTGGGCCCACACGCCACCGAACTGGCCGTAGGCCGTACCGACCACGGCGACCGGCTTGGCGGTCAGGGCGCCGGCGCCGTGGGGGCGCGACAGCCAGTCGATCGCGTTCTTCAGGACGGCCGGCATCGTGCCGTTGTACTCCGGCGAGAACAGCAGGAACGCGTCGGCCTGGCCGGCCACCTCGCGCAGCCGGGCGGCCGCGGCGGGCACGTCGCCCTCGACGTCGATGTCCTCGTTGTAGAAGGGGACGTCCACGAGGCCCTCGTAGAGGTCGACCTCGACGCCCTCGGGCGCGTGCTTGGCCGCCGCCTCGGCGAGCTGACGGTTGTGGGAGCCGGCGCGGAGGCTGCCGACGAGAGCGAGAATGCGTACAGACATGGGGGAAGCTCCTGGGGAGACCGAGACTGCAAAGATAAGCGGACCGTAGTCCGTTTAAAGTTGTACCACCAGAAGCGGACCGCGGTCCACTTCTGGTCCTGCGGCGCTACCCTTGACGTCATGACAGCCCCCCTGCCCCCGCTGTCCGGGCCGCCCGACCCCGGCGAGACGCGCACGAGCCTCACGCTCGCGGCCGCGGGCGAACCCGAGCACCTCCGGGCGGACGCGGCACGCAATCGCGCCCTCCTGCTGGAGGCCGCTTCGCGGCTCCTGGCGGAGTGCGGGGCCGCGGACCTCACCATGGAGTCGGTGGCCGCGGCGGCCGGAGTCGGCAAGGGCACCGTCTTCCGCCGCTTCAAGGACCGCACCGGCCTGCTCATCGCGCTGCTCGACCACCGGGAGTCCTTGCTCCAGGCGACGTTCCTCTCAGGGCCTCCCCCGATGGGGCCGGACGCCCCGGCTGCCGAGCGGCTCCACGCGTTCGGACCGGCCGTCATGCGCCACGAGCGCGATCACCACGAGCTCATCCTGGCCTCACGCACCGATCCGTTGCGCACCTTCGGCATCCCCGCCCACCGGCTGCGCCTCAGCCACGTCGCCATGCTGGTGCAGCAGACGGGCGTGGCCGGGAATCCGGAGCTGCTCGCCCACTCGCTCCTCGCATCGATCGACACCCCCCTCGTCCACCACCTGACCTGCGAACGCGGCATTCCGCTCGCACAGGTGGAACAGGGCTGGCACGACCTCGTCACGCGGCTCGGCATAGCACGTTAGAGCGGGCCGCCCCGCCCGGCGCGCACCTGGACCAGAGCGTGCGTGCCGCTCGTACGCCATGCGTGGCCGGATGTCTCCAGGCGTTCCAGAGCGGGCGTGTCCAGACCCACGACGACGTCGGACTTCAGCGTCCGCAGCGCCGCGACAGAGCTGGGGAAGTAACCGGTGACGTCGGCGAACGGTGTCGTGGGGGGCCAGTGCCGGTCCCCCACCAGCCGACGGTAGTTGAGGTCGCCCTTCAGGATCGTCAGCCCGACGGCGGCCAGCTCGGCCCTGAGGTCCTCAGGCATCAGCTCGTACGGAAACGGGGCGCAGAAGAAGGCGTGGGTACGCACGTCGAGCCGGCCCGCTCCCATGGCCTCCCAGACGCGCCTGCCGATCACACCGGCTTCACCGGGGGCTCCGCTCAGACGGCGTAGGCAGTCGACGACATCGGCCGTCATCGCATCGGAGACGTAGTACGGACGGGGCTTCACATAGAGGACCACCCGGTCCGCGTGCCCGTGTTCGAGCAGGTGGTCGATGAGGATCAGGTCGGGGATGAGCTCGCGCCCGGTGTTGTCAGCGATGACGGCGACGGTGCCCCGTTCGTCGGCGGGCATCAGCGACCACAGCTCCCCCGTGGCGTCGGCGACCAGGCTGTGGTCCGGCTCGCCGAGGGACGGCTCGTCGTCGGAAGGCCGGAAGCCCAGGTCGGCACGGTTTCCCCAGAGCGAGGCCTGGAGGAGGGCTGCCGCCCGCTCACCTGCGGGGAGGGCGGTGAGGTCGTCGAGGGACCTGAGCTCCTCGTCCACCGTGTCGCCGTGCAGCTCGGCACGCTTGAACGGCGCGAAGGGGTCGACGCCCTGCCACGGCCCCTCGTCGAAGTAACCGACCGCCTGCAGGAGTCTGCGGTAGAAGTAGCTCTCCGCCCAGAGGAACGGAGCGTCGAACCACGGGCGCCCGAAGTGCTCACGCCCCTGGTCCAGCCAGAACCCCCGGTCCGGACTCGCGGGACCGGGCGGTTCGACGACACCGTGGATGATCTCGTGTCGCAGGTCGTCGAGGGCGCGGTGCCGGCCGGGACCGTAGGGGAAGGCGTCCCGCACCTGTTCGATGAGTGCCGGATGGCGCTCGGCCAGCACACCCCGGGCGAAGGTGCCGGGCTCCCGGCATGTGATCACCGGTGGCAGCCCGGAGTCCCGCGTGGTCCCGGAAACGGCTCGCTCGTCGCCCATGCACCCAGTCTGCCTGTCCGGGGTGACGAGCTCCGGCTGCGGGTGCCCGTGTCCGCCCTCCGCGTGCGCGGCGCCCGCAGGCCGGACAGCCAACAGCCGGGAAGGAAGCCGCACATGGGCTCGCCGAGGCCTGGTTACGATATGTGTCGACTCAGATGATTTAACCAAGAGAGGGAACCCGCACCCATGCCGGCCGAGACATTCGAGTTCCAGGTAGAAGCGCGCCAGCTCCTGCAGATGATGATCCATTCGATCTATTCGAACAAGGACGTCTTCCTCCGCGAGCTCATCTCCAATTCTTCGGACGCGCTGGACAAGCTGCGACTGGAAACTCTCCGCGACGACACGCTCCGGGCCGACTCGTCCGACCTCCACATCGCCATCGAGGCGGATCCGGAGAAGCGCACACTCACCGTGCGCGACAACGGAATCGGAATGTCGCACGACGAGGTCGTGCAGCTGATCGGGACGATCGCGAATTCCGGTACGGCGAAATTCCTGCAGGAACTGAAGGACGCCAAGGACGCCACCGCGTCCGAGGAACTCATCGGACAGTTCGGCGTGGGGTTCTATTCGAGCTTCATGGTCGCCGACGAGGTCACTCTGCTCACTCGGCGCGCGGGCGAGGAGACCGGCACGCGCTGGCAGTCCGGTGGTGAGGGCACGTACACCGTCGAGCCCGTGGACGACGCCCCGCAGGGCACCTCGGTCACGCTGCGGCTCAAGCCGGAGGACACCGAGGACAAGCTCTTCGACTACACCTCGCCCTGGAAGCTCAGGGAGATCGTCAAGCGCTACTCGGACTTCATCACCTGGCCCATCCGCATGGCGGCGGTGTCGGGCGAGGAGGACGCCGAGCCCACGACGGAGACCGTCAACTCGATGAAGGCCCTGTGGGCCCGGTCGAAGGACTCCGTGACGGACGAGGAGTACAGCGAGCTCTACAAGCACATCAGCCACGACTGGACCGACCCTCTCGAAACCATCCGCATGCAGGCGGAGGGGACCTTCGAGTACCAGGCCCTGCTCTTCCTCCCGTCCCACGCGCCGCAGGACCTGTTCATGCAGGACCACAAGCGGGGTGTGCAGCTCTATGTGAAGCGCGTATTCATCATGGACGACTGCGAAGCACTCATGCCGACGTATCTGCGGTTCGTGAAGGGCGTAGTCGACGCGCAGGACCTCTCACTCAACGTCTCGCGCGAAATCCTGCAGCAGGACCGCCAGATCGAGATGATGCGGCGTCGCCTCGTCAAGAAGGTGCTCTCGACCGTCAAGGACATGCGGTCCAAGACACCTGAGAAGTACACGACGTTCTGGAAGGAATTCGGCCGGGTCCTCAAGGAGGGCCTGTTCCAGGACTTCGAGAACCGGGACGCGATCCTGGAGATCGCCTCCTTCGCCTCCACCCGGGACGAGGAGGAGCAGACCACCCTGCGCTCCTACGTGGAGCGGATGAAGGAGGGGCAGGAGCAGATCTTCTACATGACGGGTGAGTCGCGCTCCGCCATGGAGAGCTCACCTCACATGGAGGCGTTCCGCGCCAAGGGCTTCGAGGTCCTCCTGCTGACCGACCCGGTCGACGAGGTCTGGGTCCAGTCCGTGCCGGAGTTCGACGGCAAGCAGTTGCAGTCCATCGCCAAGGGCGAAGTCGACCTGGACAGCGACGAGGAGAAGGAGGAGATCGAGGCCGAGCGCGAGAAGCGGCAGCAGGAGTACGCCGGGCTCCTCACCTGGATGACGGAGCAGCTGGGCGACACCCTGAAGGAGGTGCGCCTCTCCTCGCGCCTCACCGTGTCCCCGGCCTGCATCGTCTCGGACACGCACGACGCCACTCCGGCCCTGGAGAACATGTACCGCGCCATGGGCCAGGAAGTGCCGCGCACGAAGCGGATCCTGGAGCTCAACCCGTCCCACGGGCTGATCAGCGGGCTGAAGAAGGCTCACGACGCGAGGGGCGAGGACCCGGACGCCTCGACCGAGCTGGCCGAGACGGCCGAACTCGTCCACGGGCTGGCCCTCCTCTCGGACGGCGGCGAGCTGAGCGACCCCTCCCGCTTCAGCAGGCTGATGGCGGACCGGCTGGAGCGCACGCTGTAGTCCGTACCCGTTCCCGTCACCGCGGCCGCCAGGACTCCTGGCGGCCGCGGTCGTGCGGGGGCCCAGTAGCGGAGGGCGGATATCGGGGATATCGGGTGACGCGGGCAGGTGGCGGATATCGGGTGCCGCGGGCGGGTGAAGGATGACGCGCGAGGGTCACGGAGAGTCGCGAAACGCCCCAGGCCTTCACCATTTCGAGGGCCATTCGAAGGTTTATCTACGCGCGGAGCATCGCCCACCGAACGATCATTCGGGCATATCAGACGACTTCCAGCGAGGCCACTTACCGACGGGTACCGGGAGCTGCTAAAAACATGCTCGCCCCACGAACTCCCCCCTCGTCCCCCACATTTCGAAGGGCTGGCAGCCATGTCAGTACGAACCTTCCGGGCCTCCGTCTTCACTCTCGCGATCGCCGCCGCTGCCGCACTCGGCATCGCGGCACCCGCATCCGCCGCAGGAGCCGACTACGTAGCTCTCGGTGACTCCTACTCCTCCGGAGTGGGCGCCGGCAGCTACACGTCGGAGAGCGGCAACTGCATGCGCAGCACCAACGCGTACCCGTACCTCTGGTCGAACGCCAACAACCCCTCCTCCTTCAAGTTCGTCGCCTGCTCGGGTGCGACGACGGCGTCCGTGGCGAGCGGTCAGCTGAGCGCGCTGACGTCGTCGACCACGCTCGTCAGCGTCACGGCCGGGGGCAACGACGTCGGTTTCGCGGACGTCATGCAGACGTGCGTCCTGCAGAGCGAGGCCACCTGCGTGAACCGTGTGAACACAGCGGTCTCACAGATGCAGAACTCGCTGCCGGGTGCTCTCGACTCGCTCTACGCGGGCATCCGTTCGCGTGCCCCCCAGGCTCACGTGGTCGTCCTCGGCTACCCGCGCTTCTACAAGCTCTCGGGCAGTTGCATCGCCGGGCTGACGGAGACCGAGCGCGGGTCGATCAACAACGCGTCGGACGTGCTGAACGGGGTGCTCGCCAAGCGGGCGGCCGACGCGGGGTTCACCTTCTCCAGCGTGGTGGACGAGTTCACCGGGCACGAACTCTGCTCGGGAGACGCCTGGATCCACAGCGTGTCGATCCCCATCACCAACTCGTACCACCCGAAGGCGATCGGGCAGTCCAACGGCTACCTGCCGGCCTTCCGCTCCGTGGCTTAGCGCGCGTGAGCGCGGCTGTCCCGCGGTGGTGCCACCGGACAGTGCCCGGTGGCACCACCGCGCGGCGGCTGCGGGCACGCACCTGCCCGGCACCTGCCCGTCGGGCTCAGTAACGCTCGACGAGATGCTCCCGGCCCGCGGGCGGCTCGTACGGCTCGGGCCAGAAGTCCGTCACCTCGTTGATCCGTCCCACTGCGTCGAAGGCGAAGAAGTGGACGGCGGATATCTCCTCCCCCGCCACGGCGAAACAGGTCCGGGCGGCGGCCTGCCGCCCCTCCCCGTCGGCGACGATCCGCTCGATACGGACGCGCCAGTCCCCCGGATACTCCCGGTTGAACCGGACGTAGCGGTCCCTGCCGAGAACGCGCTCGCGGGTCTGCGGCAGGTCGTACACCACGTCGTCGGAGAGGGTTGCCGCGAACGCCTCCCAGTCGCGGGCGTCCGCCGCCGCCCAGTACGCCTCCACCGAGGCGCGCAGCCCTGCGGCTCCCGACGTCGTACCGGCTGTGTCGGCCATGTCTGTCATGCGTCCGAGTGTGACGCCCGCCACTGACAATCGGCCGGGAACGCCGGTCTCAGCGGTCGATCGGCCGCGAGGCCTTGACCGAATACACCATCGGGATGCGGGGCCGGCCGGCCGGGAAACGGTAGTACCCGTCCCTGTGCCGCTCCAGGACCGGATACCTGGGGAAGAGCGACGCGTCGTGCTCGTGGAGGAACTCGATGCGCAGCCCGGCCTCCGCGAGGGTCGAGACCACCTCCCCCACCGGATGCTGCCACTCGACGCTGCGGTTGTGGACGGTCGTGGCGTGGCGATCCGCGTAGGTGCCGGGTGACTCGTCCACCCAGGGATCACCGCTGAAGTAGTCGTACGTGATCCTCGATCCGGTCTCGTCGTCCAGGCACTCCGTCAGCGGATGGAACTCCGCGACGTAGAGGAATCCACCGGGAGCGACCAGCGACGCCGCGGTCTCCGCCCACCGTCTCAGATCCGGAAGCCAGTTCAGGGCTCCGAACCCGGTGTAGACGATGTCGTACGCGGAGTCCGGAACCGCCTGCGCCGCGTCGTACACGTCTGCGGCGACGAAGGCCGCGCGCTCCGGCGTCAGCTCCAGTGACCGGGCCAGGCCGCGGGCGGTCTCGACCGCGGGCTCGGAGAAGTCGAGGCCGACGACCTGCGCCGCGCCGTGGCGGGCCCAGGACAGCGTGTCCACTCCGATGTGGCACTGCAGGTGCAGGAGTGTCCGGCCGGTCACGTCCCCCACCTCCTCGACCTCGAACGCGCGCAGGGCGTCCCGGCCGGCCAGGAAGGCGTCCAGGCCGTAGAACTCACCGGCGGCGTGGATGGGCACGCGTTCGTCCCAGCGCGCGCGGTTGGTCTCGTACCAGTCGTCCGGTGTCGGTGCGTACATACCGCGGAAGTTACCCACAGGGCGGGATGCGTGCGAACGGTTATCCACAGGCCGCCCGGTACCGCGGCACATCGGGTTGGATGGGGGCATGAGCGACACACAGAACCTCGCGTCCGTGCCCGAGCGGGAGAAGGAGCCTCCGCAGTGGGAGCAGCGCTTCCGCGCCGCCCGGGTCTCCCTGCCCGACTGGGCCGAAGACGCCCCCGACCGCGCGCTCTTCGTGTCGAACGCGACCGGCACGTACGAGCTGTACGCCTGGGATCGGGCGACGGGGAAGCAGCGGCAGGTCACCGACCGGCCCAACGGGACGACGGACGGCGTGCTGACGCCGGACGGCCGGGACGTCTGGTGGTTCGCCGACACCGACGGCGACGAGTTCGGCGTGTGGATGCGCCAGCCCTTCGACGGCGGCGCGGACGAGGTGGCGGCGCCGGGCCTCGAAGCCTCCTACCCGGCCGGACTGGCGATAGGGCGGGACGGGACGGCGGTCGTCGGCCGCTCGACCGACGAGGACGGCACGACCGTGCACCTGGTGCGCCCCGGCGCCGAGCCTGTCGTGATCTACCGGCACCGGGAGTCCGCAGGTGTCGGCGATCTCTCCCACGACGGGGACCTGATCGCCCTGGAGCACACGGAGCACGGCGATGCGATGCACTCCGCGCTGCGGGTGGTGCGCCCCGACGGCTCGACGGTCGCCGAGCTGGACGACACCGAGGGCGGTACGAAGGAACTGGGCCTGGCGGTGCTGGGCTTCGCCCCGGTGGCCGGTGACACCCGGCTGCTGGTCGGACACCAGCGGCGCGGGCGCTGGGAGCCGATGATCTGGGACCCGGTCGCCGGGACGCAGACCGACCTGCCGATCGATCTGCCGGGTGACGTGGGGGCCGAGTGGTATCCGGACGGCTCGGCCCTGCTGATCGAGCACAGCTTCGAGGCCCGCAGCGAGCTGTGGCGCCACGAGCCGGGGACCGTCGACGCGGTCAGGGTCGAGACCCCCGCGGGCACGGTGTCGGGCGCCACCGCGCGGCCGGACGGCACGGTGGAGTACCTGTGGTCGTCCGCGGAGCAGCCGCCGGCCGTGCGCTCCACGTCGGGCTCGGTCGTCCTCGACCCGCCCGGGGCGAAGGCGCCCGCGTCGGTTCCCGTGCGCGACGCCTGGGTCGAAGGCCCCGGGGGCCGCATCCATGCCCTGGTCCAGACGCCGTCCGTCGGTGACGGGCCGTTCCCCACGGTCTTCGAGATACACGGCGGCCCGACCTGGCACGACAGCGACGCCTTCGCCTCGGGTCCCGCCGCGTGGGTGGACCACGGCTTCGCCGTCGTACGGGTCAACTACCGCGGCTCGACCGGATACGGCCGCGCCTGGACGGACGCGCTCAAGCACCGCGTCGGGCTGATCGAGCTCGAGGACATCGCCGCGGTCCGGGAGTGGGCGGTGGACTCCGGGCTCGCGGATCCCGAGCGGCTGGTGCTGGCCGGTGGTTCGTGGGGTGGCTATCTGACCCTGCTCGGCCTCGGCACGCAGCCGGACGTCTGGGCACTCGGACTGGCCGCGGTTCCGGTCGCCGACTACGTCACCGCGTATCACGACGAGATGGAGGCACTGAAGGCGATGGACCGCACCCTTCTGGGCGGCACCCCGGAGGAGGTGCCCGAACGCTTCGAGGCCTCGTCCCCCCTGACGTACGTCGACGCCGTGCGCGCGCCCGTCTACATCTCGGCCGGCGTCAACGACCCGCGCTGTCCGATCCGGCAGGTGGAGAACTACGTCGACCGTCTCGCGGCCCGCGGCGCCGTCCACGAGGTGTACCGCTACGACGCGGGCCACGGCTCGCTCGTCGTGGAGGAACGCATCAAACAGGTCAGGCTGGAGCTGGACTTCACGCTGCGGCACCTGGGAGCAGCGGCGGCGGGCCGGGCCGGGGAGGACCGGGGGCCGAAGGCGTAAGGTCCGGATAAATGGTGCACCCCGCTCCGGGCGCCCGGCGCCGGGGACCGTACCGTGGAGGGGTGTACCGGTTCCTGCTGACCCCGCGATGGTGGGGGATCAACCTCTTCGTCGTGCTGGCCATACCGTTCTGCGTGTTCATGGGCACCTGGCAGCTCGGCCGATTCGAGGATCGCGTCCAGACCCATGAGGAGGCCGAGGACCGACCGGATCCGGGTACCCGCGCCGCGAAACCGCTCGACGAGCTGCTGCCGGTGAGCACGGAGACCTCCGGGCGCCCGGCCGTGGCCACGGGGACGTACGGGGACCAGTTCCTCGTGCCCGGGCGCGAGCTGGACGACCGCGGTGGCTTCTATGTGCTGGATCTGCTGCGTACCGACAGCGGCAAGGCGCTGCCGGTCGTCCGGGGCTGGCTGCCCGGTTCGCCGGGCAGCGCCAGGGTCCCGGCGGCTCCCTCCGGGCGGGTCACTGTGACCGGTGATCTGCAGGCCTCCGAGAACAGCGGCACCAAGGGCGTGAACCTGACGGGTGGGCTGCCCGAGGGGCAGCTCGGCATGATCAGCGCCGCGTCCCTGGTGAACCTCGTCCCGTACGACGTGTACGACGCCTGGGTCACGTTGCCGGAACCCGATTCGAGTGAGCCGGCCGGGTCGGGTGGTGCAGCCGGGGCGGGTGGGGCGAGCGGCGGCATGAAGCCGGTGCCCGCCGCGGCGGCGCAGGGCAGCGGGCTCGACCTGAAGGCCTTCCAGAACCTCGGCTACACCGGCGAATGGTTCGTGTTCGGGGGCTTCGTGCTCTTCATGTGGTTCCGGCTCATGCGCCGCGAGGCCGAAGCGGCGCGGGACGTGGAACTCGGCCTCGCCGCCGACGCCGACTGACAGGGCCGAACAAGGCCCGGCACAGGGCACGTGCTGAGAGCGGGCGGGTGCACGACCGAGGTGCGCGTACCCCACGCGGGGTGCGCGGCGCCCCGGCTGCCCTGACCCTCGCTTGCCCGCCCGGGTAGCACGCGCCCGACCGCCGTGCGCGCCACGCACAGGTACGCGAACAACGCCGAGCGCGCGCATGCCCCACACAGGTACGCGACCGATCCACCGGCCCCCCGTACACGCCCCCCGTACATGCCCGCCCGGGTACGGGCCCACAGGCCCCACCGCCCAATTCCGGACGTCGAGCACGAACGACCGGGCCCGCCGGAACCTGGCGGGTTCTCAGCGGGCCGCGGATCGTCACGGGATGCTCGTGTCGGGGGCGCTGCTCGTGTCGAGGGTGCCCGTATCGGGTTGTTACGAGGCGCCCAGGACGCCCGTCCGGTAGATCGTGCCGGCGCAGGCGTTGGAGATCGTGGTCTCGGCGGTCGGCGCACCGGCCTCCGGGGTGTGCGTGACCGCGATGCTGCCGTCCGCCGGCCCCTCGTCCGCACTGCCGAACTGCGTCCCGGTCTCCGCCGACCCGGCGGTGGTGCCGGTGCTGTCACCGCCGCCACCGGCGCCGTCCGTGGGCGTGGGACTGGGCGAACCACCGGTGGTCGGGCAGGTGTCCGAAGGCACCCATGCGAAGCGCACCTCGTACGCCATCGCGGGCTTCAGGACCACCGTCCCAGGCTCCAGCGAGGGGTCGGGCAGCCCTGACGCGGGGTCCCCCGCGATGTGCTGGACGACGTTGATCTTCATCGGATCCGCGGCGCCTGCCGCCTGGAAGCCGACGGTGCCGTTGGTGGTGACCGAGCAGGAACTGCCGGACACGTTGGAGATCTTGAACGCCCCGTAGACGGTGCCGTTGGCGCCGGCGGCGCCCGCCTCGGCCGAGGCGACGCCGAGCTGACCGGGGTCGCAGGCGGTGGCGGCGGCGTTGTCACCCGGAGTGTCGCCGAGACCCGCGGTTCCGGCTCCCTCGACGTCGGGGCCGGATCCCTCGGAAGGTTCCGCGGAGTTGCCGTGTTCGCCCCCGCCCCCCTCGGTATGGGAGTCCTGGGGACCGGTCGACTGCGGGCCGTCGGACTTGCTGCCCGCGTCCTCGCCGCTGCCGCCCTGCGCCTGCTGCCCATGACCGGCTATGGCCGGGCTGGCGGTGGCCGAACCCTCGGAGTTCGCCACGTGGACGAAAGCGGGAACCGCCGTACCGATCAGCAGTGCCGCGGCCGCCGCGCCCACCAGGGCCTGACGCCGCCTGGCCCGCCGGGCAGGCACCGCCCGCTGCAGGTGGTCGAGAGTGCCGGTCGAGGGTTCGAGTCCCTGGACAGCGCCACGCAGCAGGAGCCGCAACTCGGCCTCGCCCATGTCCCGACCGTCGTGGGCGGCCTCATGGGCTTCGTCGTAAACGCCGTCGCGAGCGCCGCCGGAAACCGCACCGCCGCCGGTACCGATGCCGGCACCGATACCGGCACCGGTCATACCCCCGAACAGCTCGGTCAGGGTGCCGGCTCCACCCGAGGGAAGCCCACCGCCGTCCGAGGGAAGTCCACCCCCGTCCGCACCGCCCGGCGCAGCACCGCCACCCTCAGCACCGCCCGGCGCGAACCCGCCGCCCTCCGGGCAACCGGGGGCGAAGCCGCAGCCCCCGGCGCCATCCGGCGCAGCACCTTCGGCTGCGGTGCCTGGGGCCGCTTCGGCGCCGTCGACGCCGGCCTCGTCGGCCTGTGCCTGCTCACCGTCCCGCTCGGATTCGCTGTGCGGGGTGTCGTCCGGCCCGTCGTTCACAATTCCGTTTCCAGTCCGGTCATCGTCGTGCCTGTGCTCGGGCCCGCTCATGCCTGCGCCTCCATCACCAGGCGCAGTGCGGCGATACCCCGGGAGCCGTACGCCTTCACCGAACCGAGCGATATGCCCAGCGTCTCGGCGACCTGCGCCTCCGTCATGTCCGAGAAGTAGCGCAGCACCAGCACCTCGCGCTGACGGCGCTGCAGCCCCTTCATCGCCTTGATCAGGGCGTCCCGCTCCAGCTGGTCGTACGCGCCCTCCTCCGCGCTCGCCATGTCGGGCATCGGCTTGGAGAGCAGCTTCAGCCCGAGGATGCGTCGCCGCAGGGCGGAGCGGGAGAGGTTGACCACGGTCTGCCGGAGATACGCGAGCGTCTTCTCCGGTTCGCGCACACGGTTGCGCGCCGAGTGCACCCGGATGAACGCCTCCTGCACCACGTCCTCGCAGGACGCGGTGTCGTCCAGCAGGAGGGCGGCGAGGCCCAACAGCGAACGGTAGTGGGCGCGATAGGTCTCGGTCAGATGATCGACCGTCGTTCCTGCCGCCACCGTCTCCTCAGCGCCCTCGCGCTGCGAAGGCAGCCGGGCGGAGCGCGCAGCGGGCATGGGCGCAATCACCGGCATACCGCCGGGTGCGCGGGGCCGCCGGAGCGGGCGCACCGAAGCGCCCCGCAACGGGCCCACCACTGTGATGTCGAGAACCTCTGCCACGCCAGTTGGACACCCATCCCCCCGTCAGGGTTGTACGCCAACGGCACCGCGTTCGATGCTGTGCGACATGCCCTCATTCGTACCTGCTCTTCCCCAAATGCCCCGAAAACGCATCCAGCCACACAAGAAGTGACGATGTAGACGCGTCGCATCCGACCAGCGGTTGCAGATGCCGAGGAGATCATCGTCGGATACGACAACGCCCCAGCTCAAGAGCTTCAGACCAGCGATTTACCCACAGGGCGCACACAGATCCTACAAAAGAGGTTCGATCAGGTCCGGGGAAATTCTCCGGCCACGGATTCGGCGATCTGGGCCACGTTCAGGGCCGCGCCTTTTCGGAGGTTATCTCCGCAGATGAACATCTCGACGGCACGCGGATCGTCCATCGACTGCCGCACCCGGCCCACCCAGGTCGGGTCGGTGCCGACCACGTCGGAGGGCGTGGGGAAGTCCCCGGCCGCCGGGCTGTCGAAGAGCACCACACCGGGTGCGGTCGCCAGGACCTCGTGCGCCCGGTCCACCGCGACCTCGTTCTCGAAGCGCGCGTGCACGGACATGGAGTGCGTCGCGATGACGGGTACGTACACGCACGTCGCCGTGACCTTCAGTCCGGGCAGGCCGAGAATCTTGCGGCACTGGTCACGGATGGCCAGTTCCTCGGACGACCAGCCGTCCCCGGCGTCGGTACCGGCCCACGGGACCACGTTCAGGGCCACCGGTGCGGCGAAGGGGCTCTTCTCGGCGTCGCCCACCGCCCGCCGCACGTCCCCGGGACGCGTGCCCAGTTCCGTGCCCGCCACCAGCGCGAGCTGTTCGCGCAGCGCGGTGACGCCGTCCCGGCCCACGCTGCTCACAGCCTGGTAGGAGGAGACGATCAGTTCCCGCAGCCCGAATTCGGCGTGCAGTGCGCCGACCGCGACGATCAGCGACAGCGTCGTGCAGGTCGGGGACGCGACGATGCCGCGGGGCCTGCGCCGCGCGGCATGGGGGTTGATCTCGGGCACGACCAGGGGGACCTCGTCGTCCGTCCGGAAGGCCGCCGAGTCGTCCACGACCACGGCGCCCCGGGCGGCTGCGACCGGCGCCCACCGGGCCGACACCTCGTCCGGCACCAGGAACAGGGCCACGTCCACCCCGTCGAACACGTCCTCGGAGAGGGCGCGGACCTCGGTCTCCTCGCCGCGCACGACCAGCTTGGCGCCGGCCGAGCGCGGGGAGGCGACGAGCCTGACCTCGCCCCAGACGTCCGCGTGCTCCGAGAGGATCTGGAGCATGACGCCGCCGATCGCCCCGGTCGCTCCCACGACCGCGAGCGAAGGGCGGCGTACGGTCATCGGCCGGTGCCCCCGTAGACGACGGCCTCGTCCGAGTCGCTGTCGAGACCGAAGGCGGTGTGCACGGCGCGCACGGCCTCGTTGACGTCGTCGACCCGGGTGACCACCGAGATACGGATCTCGGATGTCGAGATCAGCTCGATGTTGACGCCGACGTCGGACAGCGCCTCGAAGAAGCCCGCGGTCACGCCGGGGTTCGTCTTCATGCCCGCGCCGACGAGGGAGATCTTCGCGATCTGGTCGTCGTAGCGCAGGGACTCGAACCCTATGCCGGCGCGGCAGCGCTCCAGGGCGTCGATGGCCTTGCGGCCGTCCGCCTTGGGCAGTGTGAACGTGATGTCCGTCAGGCCGGTCGAGGCGGCCGAGACGTTCTGCACCACCATGTCCATGTTGATCTCGGCGTCGGCGATGGCGCGGAAGATCGCGGCGGCCTCGCCCGGCTTGTCGGGCACACCGACGACGGTGACCTTGGCCTCGGAGACGTCGTGGGCGACTCCCGAGATGATCGCGTGCTCCACCAGCTGGTCCCCTTGCGGCTCGTTGCTGACCCACGTCCCGCGCAGTCCCGAGAAGGACGAGCGGACGTGGATCGGAATGTTGTAACGGCGGGCGTACTCGACGCAGCGGTGCAGCAGCACCTTGGAGCCGGACGCCGCCAGCTCCAGCATGTCCTCGAAGGAGATCCAGTCGATCTTCCGGGCCTTCTTCACGACCCGGGGGTCGGCGGTGAAGACACCGTCCACATCGGTGTAGATCTCACAGACCTCCGCGTCCAGCGCGGCTGCCAGCGCGACGGCGGTCGTGTCGGACCCGCCGCGGCCGAGGGTCGTGATGTTCTTGCCCTCCTGGCTCACCCCCTGGAACCCGGCGACGATGGCGATGTTGCCCTCGTCGATCGAGGTCCGGATGCGGCCGGGCGTCACATCGATGATGCGCGCTTTGTTGTGGACCGAGTCGGTGATGACGCCGGCCTGGCTGCCCGTGAACGACTGGGCCTCGTGGCCCAGGTTCTTGATCGCCATCGCCAGGAGGGCCATGGAGATCCGCTCCCCGGCGGTCAGCAGCATGTCGAACTCACGCCCGGCCGGCATCGGGGAAACCTGCTCGGCGAGATCGATCAGCTCGTCCGTCGTGTCGCCCATCGCGGACACCACGACAACCACCTGGTTGCCGTTCTTCTTGGCGTCCACGACTCGCTTGGCGACGCGCTTGATGCCTTCGGCATCGGCTACGGAGGAACCTCCGTACTTCTGCACGACAAGGCCCACGTGCGCTCCTCGCTCAATAATGGTGCGGTCGGCTCAGTTTAACGAGCAGCCCGGAATCGACCCGTCGGTACCGGATGGTGAGATGTCCCGCCCACCACGCGGACCGGCGTGTCGCTCCGAACTGCTCGTAGCGGGCTGCTGCCCTGCTTCTTCGGACCGCACGCCTCTTTGTGGCCCAGGACACAGCGTGGACGGAGCCCCGCGGGGCTCCGGGAGGACGGCCCGGCGGGGCCCTCCGGGACGGCTAGAGAACCGGCCGCAGGCCCAGTGGTCCGGCGATCTCCGCGGCCATCACGCGGCCCGCCTCCTCCGCCAGGTCGCCGTCGCCGGGGTCCTGGTCGGTGTCCAGGCCGTCGAGCTCCTGGAGCGGCTGGTTGAGCCGGATGTGCGCGATGAGGGACTGGAGGGCGCGCAGGGCGGCCGACGCGGTCGAGCCCCAGTTGGAGAAGTACGAGAACTGCCACCACCACATGGCCTCCGCCGTGCGGTCCGCCTCGTAGTGGGCCAGCCCGTGGCCGAGGTCGGTGACCAGGTCGGCCAGGTCGTCGGAGATGCGGTGCGGCACCGGGGCCTTGCGGGGCTCGTACGGGTCGAAGACCTCGGAGTAGACGTCGATGGGCTCCAGGAGCTCCGCGAAGCGCTCACGCAGCCCGTCGGCGTCCGGTTCGGGTCCGAGATCGGGCTCGTAGCGCTCGTCCGGGAGGATGTCCTGGTAGGCCCCGAGCCTGCCGCCCGCCAGGAGGAGCTGCGAGACCTGGAGGAGGAGGACCGGGACGGCCGTCTCGGGCTCGTCCGCCTTGGACACCTCGGTGACCGCGACGATGAACGTCTTGATCTGGTCCGCGATCTGGACGGCGAAGTCGTCCGGGTCCTGCGTGACGGAATTCAGCGTGGCGTCAGACATCGAGGGGACCTCCCGTGAGCACGGTCGCGAACGGTGGGTAGAACATAGCGCCGCCGAACATAAAGCCGCCATCAGCTGTCGGGTCACACATCGAGCAGCCGCCTCCCCTCGAAGGCACGGCCGAGCGTCACCTCGTCGGCGTACTCGAGGTCGCCGCCCACCGGCAGTCCGCTCGCCAGCCGTGTCACCCGCAGACCCATCGGCTTGACCATCCGGGCGAGGTACGTCGCCGTCGCCTCGCCCTCCAGGTTGGGGTCGGTCGCCAGGATCAGCTCGGTGATCGAGCCGTCCGCGAGCCGGGCCAGGAGTTCCCTGATGCGCAGATCGTCGGGTCCGACGCCCTCGATGGGGCTGATCGCGCCGCCGAGCACGTGGTAGCGGCCCCGGAACTCACGGGTCCGCTCGATCGCCACGACGTCCTTGGGCTCCTCGACCACGCAGATGACCGAGCGGTCGCGGCGTTCGTCGCGGCAGATGCCGCACCGCTCCTGCTGGGCGACGTTGCCGCAGACCTCACAGAAGCGGACCTTGTCCTTCACTTCGAGGAGGGCGTGGGCCAGACGGCGTACGTCGGTGGGTTCGGCCTGCAGGATGTGGAAGGCGATCCGCTGCGCGCTCTTGGGACCGACGCCGGGCAGCCTGCCCAGCTCGTCGATGAGTTCCTGAACCACGCCTTCGTACAACGGAACGCCTTTCCTTTTCTCCTGCTCGTGCCGTCGACGGTCGTGGACGGCACGTCCGGGTGGTCACGGGGTCAGAACGGAAGCCCCGGCATGGCCCCGCCGCCCAGGCCCTGGGCCAGCGGGCCCAGCTTCTGCTGCTGGAGCTGCTGGGCGTTCTCGTTCGCCGCCTGGACCGCGGCGACCACCAGGTCGGCCAGCGTCTCGGTGTCCTCGGGGTCCACCGCGCCGGGGTCGATGACCAGCGCGCGGAGCTCGCCGGAGCCCGTCACGGTGGCCTTCACGAGGCCGCCGCCCGCCTGACCCTCGACCTCGGTCCTCGCGAGCTCCTCCTGGGCCGCTGCGAGTTCCTGCTGCATCTTCTGGGCCTGCTGGAGCAGCTGCTGCATGTTGGGCTGGCCACCACCGGGAATCACGGTCACTCCTGGCACTTCGACGACGGATTGTTTCGGTACGCCGAGCCTACGTGCTCACCGGACACCGCGCCCCACCCGCCGGGGAGCAACTCTTTCGAGTGAGTCCGGAAAAGGGTTCGCGGTGCTCCTATACCTGACCAGAGGCCGTGCGCACGCGGGAATCCCGCGATTTCGACCCCATGCCCCACCATTCGGCGGTAGGAAGAGGACGCGTATCCGTACGCACACGCACATCGTAGGTAACGCAGAGTTACACGGGTGGGGCCCGGTCATATGCCGGAGATCCGTCCCTCCCGTGACCGACAACCGTGCCGATCCGCGTCGTTACGCGCCGAACGCAGAGTGCAGAGGAGTGCCCCGGTGAGTCAGCCGGAGATGCAGCCCGACGGGCAGCCCCGCAAGGAGTCCGGCGCTGGATCCGGCGCGAGTACCGGAACCGATCGGTCCACGATGCGCCGCAGCCCGGGCCCCCGGGACCTGACCGGCCGCGCGTTCCCCACGGGCGACTGGGGCGACCCGGCCGAGCGGCTCGACGAGCTCTACCGCTGGGTCGAGGCCGGCGCCCTGGAGACCGCCGACTGGTATCTGCGGGACAGGGTCCGCAAGCGGCGCACGGCGAGGCTCCTGCGCGTGGGCACCGCGGTGGGGGTGGTCGCGGGCGCGGCCCTGCCCCTGCTCGACCTGACCGGCGAACTGCACGGCTCGGCCGGCTGGGGCTATCTGTCCCTGCTGCTGGGGGCCGCCTGCATGGCCTGCGACCGGTACTTCGGACTGACCTCCGGCTGGATAAGGAATCTGGCGACGGCCCAGGCCGTGCAGCGCCGCCTCCAGGTCCTGCAGTTCGACTGGGCCTCGGAGTGCGTCCGGGAGGTGCTCGGGCCGACCGAGGGCACGGCCAGCGAGGCCGCGGAGCGGTGCCTGAGCGTGCTGCGCCGGTTCTCGGAGGACATCACCGAGCTGGGACGCATGGAGACGGCGGACTGGATGGTGGAGTTCCGGGCCGGACCCGCGCCCATGGGCATGCAGTCGCTGGTGTCGGGCGGGACCGCCGGCCGCCCCGAACAGGGGGCACCTCCGAGCCGCCTCACCATGCCGTCGGTGGCCCGTCCCAACATGCCGCGTCAGCGCCCCCCGGAGCCGCCCCGCTGAGCGGGGCGGCTCCGGACCGGAGGCCCGGGGTCAGCTGAAGATGATCATCGAACCCTGCGCGAGGCTGCGGGTGGCCGCGGCGTGCAGGCCCAGCCATACGTGCCGCTCCCGGGCGAACGGGCTGTCGTCGTACGGCGCCGGGGCGGCCGGCTCCTCCAGCTCGGTCGGGCCGGCGGGCGGCAGCGGGGCGGCCGGCGGGTTGGCCGGGTCGATGCCGAGGGCCGGGCCGACGAATTCCAGCTCCCTCAGCAGCCCGTGGGCCGAACCCAGCGGGCCACCGCCTTCCAGCAGCTGGTCGTTGGACAGCGGGTGCGGGAAGTCCAGCGGGACGTAGGCCCCGGCGTGGTCGTAGTGCCAGACCAGGTGCGACTCCTGCGCACTCTGCTCGAACATCTCCAGCAACTGCTCGTAGTCACCGCCCAGTTCGTCGACAGGCGTGACCGCGAGGCCGCTCAGCTGCAGCAGATAGGCCCGGCGCAGGAAGTGCAGGGCGTCGTAGTCGAAGCCGGCGACCGGGGCGACGTCCCCGGTGAGGCCGGGCATGTAGGCGTAGACCGGCACGGGCGGCAGGCCCGCCTCGTTCAGCGCCTTGTCGTAGACGGCGATCTCTTCGGCGAACGGGTTGTCGGGGCTGTGGCACAGCACATCGACGAGGGGGACCAGCCACAGGTCACAGGCCACGAAGTCTCGCTCTCCAACGGGTTCGTGCGATGGTCGGGACAGCGTAATGCGACCGGGACCTCACGCACAGGGTCCGGGGCGGCGGCACGGCCCGGACCGTCGCGTCCGCGCCACGGCCGGCCGCGGCGGCCCGGCCGCTCCGGCTGCGGGCCGCCATGGCCCCGGCGCGGGGGCCGCGGGTGACGTGCTCAGCCACGGTGGTCCGGGTGCGGGGGGTTGCCGGCGGCGAGCCGGTCGGCCCAGTTGCGTCCGTGGGCGTAGTAGGCGTCCAGCGCCGCGCGTACCGCGGGCCCGTCGGCGGCCGCGACGGCCTCCACCAGCTCCTGATGGCCGTTCCACAGCCAGTCGCACACATCGGCGTCCCCCCGGAGGTACGGGACGGCGAAGACCCACGCCTGCATCCTGAGGCGCTGCAGGAACTCGTTGATGTAGCTGTTGCCGATGACGACGCCGAGCTCCCGCCAGAACCGCAGGTCGTAGCCGATGAGGATGTCCAGGTCGCCGCTGCGCGCGGCCCGCGTGGCCTCCTCGGCCCGGCGGCGTACGGAGACGAGGGCGGGCCGGTGCACGGCGAGCACCGTGGCCGCCGGGCTCGCCCCGTCGAAGATCGCCCGGAACACCCCGTCTATCACCAGGGCGCGCGCCTCCACCATCGCCCGGTAGTCGGCGACGGTGAACTCGCGGACCCGGAAACCCCGGTGCTGGTCGGATTCGAGGAGCCCCTGCGCGGAGAGGTCGAAGAGCGCTTCGCGCACGGGGGTCGCGGACACCCCGTACTGCTCGGCGATCTGCTTGACGGTGAATTCCACCCTCGGCTGCATACGCCCCGCGAGGACCTCGTCACGCAGCGCGTCGGCGATCTGCTGGCGCAGAGTACTGCGGGTCACACCTCCACTCGCAGGCACGACGCCCCCTCCCGATCTCGGCTTGGGTCACCTTAAGCCAGGGCCCGTGTCCGCTTCCGGGCACGGGGGAGGGCGTCGTTCCGGTGTCCTCTACACGGTGTGCTCGTCGGCCACCGAGAGGGCGGCGTCCAGGAGGGACAGGCCCTCCTTCGCCTCGGCCTCGGTGATGTTGCAGGCGGGCACGACGTGGGTGCGGTTCATGTTGATGAAGGGCCAGAGGCCGCTCTTCCGGCAGGCCGCGCCGAAGGCCGCCATCGGGGCGTTCGCCTCGCCGGTGGCGTTGTACGGGACGAGGGGTTCGCGGGTCTCCCGGTCGCGGACCAGCTCCAGGGCCCAGAACGCGCCGAGCCCCCGCACCTCGCCGACCGACGGGTGGCGCTCGGCGAGCTCCCGCAGCCCCGGGCCCAGCACGTGCTCGCCCAGGTGCGCGGCGCTCTCGACGATCCGCTCCTCCTCCATGACCTTGATCGTGGCGACCGCTGCGGCGCAGGCCAGCGGGTGGCCGGAGTAGGTGAGTCCGCCGGGGTAGGGACGGGTCTCGAAGGTGGCGGCGATCTCGGCGTTGATGGCGACCCCGCCGAGGGGCACGTAACCGGAGTTGACCCCCTTCGCGAAGGTCATCAGGTCCGGCACGACGTCGTAGTGGTCGGCGGCGAACCACTTCCCGGTGCGTCCGAAGCCGGCCATCACCTCGTCCAGGACGAAGACGATCCCGTACCGGTCGCAGATCTCGCGGACGCCCGCGAGATAGCCGGGCGGCGGGGTCATGATGCCCGCCGTGCCGGGAATCGTCTCCAGGATCACCGCCGCGACGGTCCCCGGGCCCTCGAAGGCCAGGGTGTCCTCGAGGTGCTGGAGCGCGCGGGCGCACTCCTCGGCCTCGGTCTGCGCGTGGAACGGGGAGCGGTAGAGGAACGGCGCCCAGAAGCGGACGACGCCCGCCGAGCCGTTGTCGGAGGCCCAGCGGCGCGGGTCGCCGGTGAGGTTGATCGCGGTGGCGGTGGCGCCGTGGTAGGAGCGGTAGGCGGAGAGCACCTTCGGGCGCCCGGTGTGCACGCGGGCCATGCGGACGGCGTTCTCGACGGCCTCGGCCCCGCCGTTGGTGAAGAAGATCTTGTCCAGGTCACCGGGGGTGCGCTCGGCGATCAGCCGGGCGGCCTCGGAGCGCGCCTCGACGGCGAAGGCCGGTGCGAACGTGACGAGCTTGCCGGCCTGCTCCTGGATCGCGGCGACGACCTTGGGGTGCTGGTAACCGATGTTGGTGAAGACGAGACCGCTGGTGAAGTCGAGGTAGCGGTTGCCTTCGTAGTCCCAGAAGTGCGTCCCCTCGGCACCGGCGACGGCGAGCGGATCGATCAGTGCCTGGGCGGACCAGGAGTGGAACACGTGCGCGCGGTCGGCGGCCTTCACGGCCGCGCCCGCTGCGGGGTCGACGTACGGGGCGCGAGGGGCATCGGAGCTCATGTCGCGAGCGTATGCGCTCGCGGCCGCCGTCATCCATGGCCACTCTGTACGGCCTGGGCCGCACGGCTCGGCAGGGTGTCGGGTTCCCGGGCCCGGCCACTCACGACATTGACAGCTTACTGTCATCATGACAGCCTTCTGTCATATAGGTCTTCCGTTCAGCCACCGGAGGTCACCATGACCGGCACGACCGTCCACCTCGCCGTCTACGACACGTTCGCCGACTGGGAGCCGGGCTTCGCCACGGCCCACCTCACCCGGCACGGCCACACCGTGAGGACGGTCGGCCTCACCACCGGAACCGTCACGACCATGGGCGGACTGCGCGTCCAGCCCGACCTCGCGCTCGGCGAGCTGAGCCCCGGGGACAGCGGGCTGCTCCTCCTCACCGGCGCGTCGCTCTGGGACACCGGCGGGACGCTGGCCCCGTTCGCCCGGGCGGCACGCACCTTCCTGGACGCGGGCGTGCCCGTGGCCGCCATCTGCGGGGCGACCGCGGGACTCGCCCGCGAGGGCCTGCTGGACGACCGGTTCCACACCAGCGCCGTCTCCTTCTACCTCGCGGCCACCGGCTACGCGGGCGGCGCGCACTACGTGGAGGCCGACGCGGTGACGGATCCCGCCGACGCCGCACGCGGCGCCCTGATCACGGCCGGACCGACGGAACCGGTCGCCTTCGCCCGGGAGATCCTCGGCCTGCTCGGGGTGTACGGACCGGAGAAGCTCGACGCCTTCCACCGGCTCTTCCACGACTCGGACCCGAGTGCGTACGAGGTGCTCGAAGGATGAGCGGGAAGAGCGACGGGAATCCCGGCATCTTCAGCCGGACGGCGATCGGGGTGTTCCGGCTCAACGGCAGGTTCCTGGCCGTCG
Organism: Streptomyces sp. NPDC001822; assembly: GCF_042892135.1. Taxonomy (NCBI): domain Bacteria; kingdom Bacillati; phylum Actinomycetota; class Actinomycetes; order Kitasatosporales; family Streptomycetaceae; genus Streptomyces; species Streptomyces sp. NPDC001822. The sequence continues at coordinate 58,614 of NZ_JBIATW010000014.1, read as the reverse complement.
CGGAGGAACTGGCCGGACCGGCCGGACTCACCGCGGCCCGCTGGCAGGTGCTCGGCGCCGTCCTGGCGGAGCCCCTCCCCGTCTCGGGAGTCGCCCGGTCGATGGGCATCACCCGTCAGAGCGTGCAGCGGATCGCCGACCTGCTGGTGGACCACGGCCTCGCCGAGTACGTCGCGAACCCCGCGCACCGGCGTGCCAAGCTGCTCCGCCCGACGACCGCCGGACGGGCGGCGGTGAGCCGGATCGACCCCGGTCACGCCGAGTTCGCGGCGCGGCTGGCCGCGGAGCTCGGCGAGGAGGAGTTCGCACGGACGGCGGCGACGCTGGAACGCCTGTCCGAGGCGATGGACGCCCTGGCCTCCCGGCCCGTGGAGCCGCCGGAGCCCGCCGGGGGGTGACGACGGCGGCGGGGGTGCGCGCGCCGCTATTCTCGACCCCGGTCCGCCATGACCGCACGGGGGAGGAAGCGCACCATGGAGAAGCTGGGACCCGGCGACCCGCAACGCGTCGGCACCTACCGCCTGTTGGGCCGACTCGGCTCCGGCGGGATGGGCCAGGTGTTCCTGGCCCGCTCGGACCGGGGCCGTACCGTGGCGATCAAGCTGGTCCGCCCCGAACTCGCCGCCCAGCAGCAGTTCCGCGACCGTTTCCGCGCCGAGGTGCAGGCCGCGCGTCGCGTCGGCGGCGCCTGGACCGCGCCGGTCCTGGACGCCGGGCTCGACGCCGCCGTGCCGTGGCTCGCGACCGGTTACGTCGCCGGCCCCTCGCTGCACCGCGTCGTCTCGGGGCGTCCCGGTGCGGCGGTGTCCGACTCGGGGGCCTACGGGCCGCTGCCCGAACGCTCCGTCCGCGCCCTCGGCGCCGGACTCGCCGGGGCGCTCCGGGACATCCACGCCGCCGGGCTCATCCACCGCGACCTGAAGCCGTCCAACGTCCTGATGACGATCGACGGACCCCGCGTCATCGACTTCGGCATCGCCCGGGCCCTGGAGACAACGGCGGAGGGCGGTCTCACCCGCACGGGTTCGATGATCGGTTCCCCTGGATTCATGGCGCCCGAGCAGGTGCGGGGCGAACGGCTGACGACGGCGTGCGACGTGTTCTGCCTCGGCTCCGTGCTCGCGTACGCGGCGACCGGCAGGCTGCCCTTCGGCCCCTCGGACGAAGGGGCCGCGCACGCCCTGCTGTTCCGGATCGCGCAGGAGGACCCCGACCTCACCGGCGTGCCGGAGGGCCTGGTCGGCATCATCCGGGAATGCCTGGCCAAGGATCCCTCCGCCCGGCCCTCGACGGACGCGGTTCTGGAACGCATGGGCGCCACGGACACGGCGGAGCCCTGGCTTCCAGGTGCGCTGATCGCCCAACTGGGGCGGCACGCGGTGGGTTTGCTGGACTCCGAGGACCCGGAGGAGGACGAGGGCCCGGACAAGGGCGAAGTCCTGGAGGAGGACGAGGTCCGGGAGAAGAGCGAAGTCCCGGAGGAGGCTCAGGTTTCGCGGGAGGACGAGGTCCCGGCGCTGGACGAGGTCCCGCCCCCTGCCGGACCCCCGGCCGGACCCCCTGCGACAGCTCCGGGAGGCGCCGGACCGTCTCCGGAACCCTCCGGCCTCCCCGGACAGTTCCCTCCGGCACCCGGCCCACTCCCGCACACTCACCCGCGACCGCCGGGCGGCGCGCAGGGGCTCCCCACCCTGGTCGGCCCGCCGGGCCACCTGCCGGCCCGGCCGACGGGACCCTCCTACGGCTACCCCGGGCAGCCGTTCCAGGGCCACGGACACAACCCGCAGCATCCGCCGTACGCCGCGCCCCCGGCCCACCCCACCCCGGCCGCGCCGGCGCGCCGCCGCGGGGCTGGTCCCGTCCTGGCGCTCGGCGCGGTCGCGGTGCTCGTCGCCGCCGGCGTGGGATGGGGGGTCTACACCTTCATGCGGGGAGGCGACGGCGACACCTCGGCATCGCCCACGGGGACGGTGTCCTCGTCCGGTTCGGCGTCAGGTTCCGGCGGGGCCGCCTCGTCCGGTTCCTCCGCGGACGGCAAGGGTGCGGACGGCGGCGTCCCCTCCGGGTATCTCGGCACCTGGACCGGGACCATCGGCAGCGGCTCGGCCTCGTCCACCCGCCGGCTCGTCATCCGGCAGGGCGGGGCGGGCGACACCGTGCTGTCGCTCACCGCCGAGGGTCCGCTCGACGGCGGCGGCTCCTACCACTGCGTCTTCCAGGCGGAGTTGGAGAGCGAACCCGCACCGGACGCCCCTGTGCACATCGGACCGTCCGAGGTCACGTCCGGACAGCCGATGTCGTCCTGCACCCCGGGCCGTCCGACCGTCCTGACGCTGCTGCCCGACGGCTCGCTGCGCCGGGAGATCACGGACACCGGCGAGAGCCTGACGTACACGAAGGGGAGTTGAGGCGGCCCGCCGCCCGACCCGGACGCCAACACCCCCACCGGCACCGGGCTCAGGCCGCCAGGTCCGCTGCCCGGAACGCGAGCCACAGGTCGTACCGTGCGCTCGGGGTCTGGAGCAGTGATCTGTGCAGCAGGGCTTCGAGCCGGTTGAGACGCTTGCGCGCGCCCGGCACGGATATGCCCAGTTCGGTCGCGGACAGGCTCAGTTGGGCTTCGCAGCGCAGCCATGTCCGCAGGGTCTCCTCGCCCATGGGCCCGGCCTGTCCGAGCAGCCGCAGCTGTGCGGCGGCCCAGTCACGGACACCCGGGGCCCGCAGGACCGTGTCGAGGTCCTCCGGCGGCGCTTCGCCGTCCCCGGCCCCGGGGCGGTGCAGCGTGGGAGTGGCCCGGATGCGCAGGGCGAGGTCGACGGCGGCCTGGTCGGCGACCCGGTTCAGGTCCAGTCCGAGGACCTCACCGATCAGCTTCAGCCGCGCGGCCAGCGTGTTGCGGTGGATCTTCAGGTGATGGGTGGCGTGGGACGAGAACGCCAGCCACGACGCGACGGTCGCCGCCAGTTCCTGGCTCCCCGGATCCTGCGGGCGACGCGGCAGGTGCGTGAGCAGCGGCGCGAGCAGGGCGTCGGCCCAGCGTGCCCCGACGGCGCCGACGAGCAGCGCGGGTTCCTGCCCCGCACCGAAGCGGGCGTGCCGGCCAGGTGTTCCACGGGCGACGGCGAGGGCGTGGAACGCCTGCCGGTAGGCGGTCGCCGTGTCGGCGAGCCGCACCGTGTCGCTGACGCCGACGACGCAGTCGTCCACGAGCCCGGCCACCGCCAGGTCGAGCGTGCGGGTGCCCTCCGCTCCCCCGGGCCCGTCCTCCTCGGCGGCCGGCGTGATCAGGATCAGATGGCGGGCGTAGACCGGGCAGCGCACGATCCAGGTCCGGCCGCCGGACGCCTCGGCGCAGATCCGGGCCACCTCGTCCCGCTGTCCGCCCGAGCACTCCACGACGAGGACGCGCACTGGATCGGGGAGCTTCGGCAGCAGGGCGCCCGCCACCTGGCGGGCTATCGACAGCTGTCCCGTCATCAGGAGGTGGAGCACGGCCTCGCGCCCCCGGGACTCCGCGAGGTCCACCCGGCGCCGTTTGCGTTCGACGCTCTCCGACGCCCAGGACAGGGCCACGGGCATCACCGCGTCGGCCAGCAGCGTGGACAGACCGGGGAGGAGAGGTTTCGGTGCCAGCAGGGCCAGGACCGCTCCGTGGTCACCGGACGCTCCTGCCAGGGGCAGCAGCAGTGCGGCGCTGTCGTCGGTGTCGAGGGAGTACGAGCCCGCACGCCGGGCCGTCATCTCCCGCGCCGCCCGCGAGGCCAGCCCGGTCGCCTCGTGCCCGGACCACCGCGTGTTCCCGGCCACCGCCCGCAGGACCGTGCCGTCCGGGTCGAGGATCCCGGCCCAGCCCTCGGCCCGCAGGGCGAGTCCGCGCAACAGCTCGGCCGACCCGCCGGTGCGTGCCAGCCGGTACATCAGCAGTACGTCGTCGGCCCGTTCGAGCGCACCCACGTGTCCCCCGTTCGTAGTCCGAAACGTTCGTACCCCGAAACCGGAGTGCAGAGTACCGGGACGGCTGTGCGGTTTGATACCCGTTCCCGGCCACACGGTGCGATGTGAACCTCCCCGCCCCGGGCCCCGCGCGCCTAGAGTCCCGAGGGTGATCCGGGGCGCTCGGAGGACGTCGGGGGACGTCGGGGCGCGCCGGGCCGCCGGGGGTCGGAGGGCGTCGGGGGGCGTCCGGACGACACGGCGGCAGCGGCTCACGGGGGTGGTCGCTGTCGTCGGCCTGCGGCGACTGTCAGTGGTGCCGCCTAGCGTGGTTCTCGACCGTGGAGTACGCCGGACGAGAGGCCCCTGCCGTGGAATTCCGCATCGAGCGCGGAGCGTTGACCGATGCCGTGTCCCGGGCCGCCCGGGTGCTGCCCGCCCGGTCCCCCGTGCCCGTGCTGGGAGGCCTGCTCCTCGATGCCGCGGCGGGCGGACTCAGCGTCTCCGGGCTGGACTTCGAGGCCTCCACCCGTGTCGAGACGGTCGCGGACACGCTCCGGGCCGGCCAGGTGCTCGTCATGGGGCGACGGCTCCTCGACATCTGCAAGGTGCTTCCCGAGGGGCCGGTCGAGTGCGCGGTCGAGGGTTCGCGCTTCACGGTCGCCGGTGGTGGTTCCCGCTTCGGCCTGTCCGTCCTGCCGCGCGACGACTACCCCGCCCTCCCTCCGCTGCCCGAGGTGCGCGGCACGGTCGACGCCCGCGAGTTCGCCTCGGCGGTCGGCCATGTGGCGGTGGCCGCCGGCCGGGACGACACCCTGCCGGCACTGACCGGGGTCGGACTCGGGCTCGACGGATCCACGATGACGCTCGCGGCGACCGACCGGTACCGCTTCGCGGTGCGCACCCTGCCGTTCGGCGCGAAGGCGCCGGACGTCACGGCCGACGTCCTGGTGTCCGCGCGGCGGCTGACCGAGATCGCCCGGTCGCTCGGCGGCGCGGGCCGGGTCAGTGTGGCCGTCGACGCGGGCTCGGTCGGCTTCGAGTACGCCGGGACGCGGACCACGGTGCGCCTTCTGGACGGCCGGCTGCCGCGCCACGACAAGCTGTTCGCGCTGTCGGACCCCGTCGAGGCCGTGCTCGACCGCGACCGGCTGGTGGAGGCCGTCCGACGGGTCTCGGTGGTCGCGGACGGGGGCAGCCCCCTGCAGATGGCCTTCACCCCGGGACCGGACGGCTCGGTGCTGCTGCAGGCCGGCTTCGAGGACGACGTGGCGTCGCAGCGGCTGCCCGCGACGCTGGAGGGCGCCGTCGGAATGACGGTCGCCTTCAACCCCTCGTATCTGCTGGACGCGCTGTCGTCCTTCGACGACGCGACGGTCCGGATGCGGCTGATGGGTCCGGGCCAACGGGCCATGATCACAGGCGCGGCGGACACCGGGACCCCCACGCACCAGCACCTGCTCATGTCGGTCAAGCCCGCGATGCTCTGAGCCCGGCCCGGCGCCCTCCGTCGCGGTCGGCGCGCCCGCCCGGAAGCGCTCCCGGTGGGGACGGTCTCGCGTCGGGGTACGGACGGTTCCGCGTCGGGGTGGGGACGGTTCCACACCGGGCTACGGACGGTTCCGCGTCCGGGTCTCATGCGGGGAGCACCGCCGCCTCCCCGACGGCAGCCAGCAGCCAGATGGGGAACTCCGGATCGGCCTGGCCCACGGCGAGACCGAGCCACCGGGTGCCTCCGGGGACGCGCCAGACCTGCATGCTGCCCGCCAGGTTGCAGAGCTGTCCCATCGGCTCCGGAGCGGGTCCGGTGCCGTGGCCGTCCTCGCCGCGCGGGTCCTCGCCGCGCGGGTCCTCGTCCAGGAAGGGCCAGAGGTCGACCGTCTCCGGCTCCCCCCACCGATCGCTCAGGGCGGTGGCCAGGACGCTGAAGTCGGCCTCGATCTCCTGCTCCGCCGGTTCGACGAGTTCCGGAGACCCGTCGTCCCAGAAGTCCCGGCTCGCCCGCAGGATCAGCAGGTGATGGCCCGGGCCGCTGCTGCGCACGCCGCTGTCCTCGCTCTCCTCCCCCTCCGGGTACGGCAGGACGAGCAGGTCGTCGATCAGGGCGAGGTGGGGCCCGGTGCCGGTGGGCGGGGTGTCGGCGCTGTCCGTGTCCATGGTGCGTGATCCTGCCAACCGCCGTTCCCGGAAAGCGAATCGGGGGCGTGTCCGGCGACTTCCGGACACGCCCCCGGACCCCGGGACGGGGCAGGGCTCAGCAGCTCAGGTTCGAGCCGGGAGTCGTGCCGAGGATCTGGGCGAACGCCCTGTACTTGTCGACCCGGCTCTGCACCTGGGCGGGGTTGCCCCCGTTGCACTCGATGCTGCCGTTGATGGCCCAGATGGTCTGGCCGAATCCGGCGCCGTTGACCATGGCGTTGTGCGCCGTCATCGTGCCGGGGCCGGACTGCGTGTTCCAGTACCAGAGGCCGGTCTTCCAGGCGACCGCGGCGTTCTGCTCGACCTGCCAGGGGTTGCCGAGCAGGTCGATGCCGAGCGCGTCACCGGCGGCCTTGTAGTTGAAGTTCCAGCTCAGCTGGATCGGGCCGCGGCCGTAGTAGGCGGCCTGGCCCGCCGGGCATCCGTACGGCCGGCTGCCGTCGCAGTAGTGCGGGTAGTTGGCCGTGTTCTGCTCGACGATGTGCACCAGGCCACCGGTCTCGTGGCTCACGTTGGCGAGGAAGGCGGCCGCCTCCTGCTTCTTGACCGTGTCGCTGCCGGTCTTGGCGAAGCCGGGGTAGGCGCTCAGGGCCGCGGTGAGGCCGCTGTAGGTGTAGAACGAGTTCCGGCCCGGGAACATCTGGTTGAACTGCGCCTCGCTGACGACGAAGCCCGAGGGCTGGCCCGGGTCCGTACCGCCGCCGCAGCTGCCCTGGTCGGCCCAGACGTCCACCGTGCCGGGACGCTCGTTCTGGGTCCACCACTTCGCGGACCAGTTGCGGCCGTTGTAGGAGGCGGAGTCACCGCCCCAGTAGACCGATGAGGCGTTCCACGCCGGGGCGCAGGCAGCGGCCGCGGCCGTGGTGGCGGGAAGAATGACGAGCGTGGCGATGACCGCTCCCAGCGCGGCGATCAGGCTCATGACACGTTTGAACACGCGATCACTCCTTCGGCGCGGCGCTCGCCCGAGCGTGCGCCGCCATGGGGGGTTGGAGCCACTCAAGCGTCGATGGTCTGGACCTGTCAAGGTCTAGACCAGAACTCGTCCTTCCGGTTTGAAATCCCCAACTTCCTTTTTGTGCAGCCTTGTTGAACGCAGAGCGAACTTCACCCGAAGGCCCCGCGCACCCGGCCCCATCCCCTCTCCCCTGGTCGTACGGTGACGCGGACACGCGCACCGCACCGCGCCGCGCCGCGCCGCACTTCACGAGGGAGCGCGAGGAGCATGGAGTGGCTCAGCCCCGAGAACGTCGTCGCGGTGCTCACCGCCGCCCTCGGCGTCCTGACCTCAGCGGGAGTGCTCTGGTACGAACGCCGTGTCCCGCGCCGCAAGCGCATCGGCTACCGCGTGCAGATGGACACGCCCATCGGGAGCGGCATCAGCCACGGCCGGGCCAATCTGCGGGTCGGCCTCTTCGACGACACCCCGGGCATGGCGGACGCGACCCTCGTCCTGCTGCGCATCGAGAACGACGGCTCGCAGTCGATCGCGGACGACGACTACACCCGGCGCGGCGATCTGCCCGGCCTCACCGCCGAGTTCACCGGCCGCACCGTCCGGGGCATCGCGGTGACGCATTCGCCGGGCGCCGGCCATCTGATGGACCACTTCACCCCGGCCGACGCCGTCCAGTACAGCGGCTCCCTCATCCGGCTGCCCCGCGTCCCGCTCAACCGCAACGAGCACTTCAAGCTGCTGGTGCTCCTCACCGGGTCCGACGTGGGCGGACCGATCAGCGTCTCCGGCGGCATCCGGGACGGTGTGGTCGTCCGGAACACGGCCGCGCGTCCCGACGAGAAGCCCCCGCTGTTCGGCCGGGTGTCAAGGATCATCACCGTCGCACTCACCGTCTGCGTCGTCGTGCTCGCCGGCATCATCGTCGTACGGGACGGCACCCCGCCCCCGATGGGCTGCGCCAGGGGCACCCTCACCGTCACGGGCTCCACGGCCTTCCGCCCGGTCGTGGAGGAGCTGAGGAAGAAGTACGAGCAGGAGTGCGAGGGCTCCGCCATCGTCGTCGACACCCACGGCAGCAACGCCGGGCTGCGCGCGCTCGAAGCCGAGGGGTCGAAGCCCGGGGCGGCCGGCTCCCCCTCCCTCATCGCCCTGTCGGACGGCCCGAAGCCGCCCGGCTTCCGCGAGCTGCACGGCAGGCGGGTCGCGGTCTCGCTCTACTCCCTGGTCGTCAACGACACCGTCCCGGTGCGCGATCTGCCCCTCGACGAGATCAGACGGATCTACAGCGGCGGGATCCGCAACTGGAAGGAGATCGAGGGCGGGCCCGACCTGGAGATCCTGCTGGTCAGCCGGGACGCCAACTCGGGCACCAGGGAGGTGTTCCAGCGGCGCGTCCTCGGCGGCAGCGAGCTTGCCGCGTCGTCTCGCGACTGCGTCACCAAGGACTATCCGAAGGCTCCCGTGACCCGGTGCGAACTCGACGGCACGGACCGGGTCCTGTCCGAGGTCGCCGCGCTCGACGGCGCCATCGGCTACACCGAGATGCGCTCCGGCGAGGTACCGCGCGGGACGCACCAGGTGTCCATCGACGGCACCTCCCCGTCCGTCGGGACGATCGCCACCAGCAGCTATCCGTACCGGGAGATCGAGTACGCCTACACCTACGGGTCGCCTCCCGCGAACTCCCTCGCGGCCGGCTTCCTTGACTACCTCGACAACTACGGCGAGGAGGTCATGCGGGTCAACGGCCACCTGCCCTGCGCGACCCCGGAGGGCCTGCGGATCTGCGGGGAGGACCGGGCCCGCGGCAGGAAGCGAATCCGCCGTCCCGGTGCGCCATAGCCGCGCGCCCGTCGCGGCCGCGCACCGCTGCGTAACGGAGACGAGAGCGTCCTCGTCTACGCGAACAGCAAGGAGCGCGGCTCGGCCCGCAGATCGTGACGGCGGCCGAGCCCGCCGACAAGTGCGTGGACGCCGGGATCCGCACGGTGCAGAGGAAGGGCGCCGACGTCTGTCGCCCACCTGGATGGACTCCGACGAGGAGGACGACGCGCCGTCCACCTACCGGCACGCCGACTGACCCCGCATCCACCCGCGCGAGAGCTCGACGGGACACGCGGCGGCGGCCGGCACTGCCAAGGAGCCTCGGCTGGCCCACTAACCCTCAGGCACCGAGGTCGCCCATCCATACCCGCCGCCCCAACTCGTCCAGCTCCGCCTTGAGCCGACGGCACTCGGGCAAAGCCCGGCCCAGCAGCCGCCAGTACTCGGGGCCGTGGCCAGCCACCCGCACGTGGGCCAACTCGTGCGCGACCACGTAGTCCACGAGGTGGATCGGCAGCTGGAAGACCGCCCAGTGCAGGGAGATCAGCCCTTCGTCGCCGCCTCCCGCCCCGGCCCGGTAACTTCCCCACCGGTTCCCCAGATCCCGCACCCTTACGGCAGGCTCGGGCACATCCATCCGGGCCGCCCAGGGCTGGAGACGCCCTCGCATCCAGCGTTGCCCCGCACGGCTGTACCAGTCGGCAAGTGCCCTGCGGGCGGGCTCCGGATCAGCTGCGGCCGTGCGGTCCAGTCGGAGCCGCCCGGCGACCAGACGGACAGCGGGATCCCCGGTCCCGGCCGACGCGTCGTCGACGACGAGGAGCCGGTAATCCCGCCCCAGATAGCGATGGATCTCGCCGTCCTTGAGCGAGCGGGTGGGATGGAGCTGGCGGCGCTCCTCGCTGAGGCGCGTCTTGGCATCGATCCACCCTGCGCTGGAGCGTACGAAGTCCTCGGCCCGCCCCACCTCGCACCCCTTGGGCACATGGAGCGTGAGCGACCGGTCCCGCTCGACCGTCAGACCCAGCCGCCGCCGACGGACGCTGATCCGTACCCTCAGCTCCCGCCCGTCGACGACCAAGGCTCCGCCCTCGGTGAGCGTGCGCTCACTGGAGGGCGAGGCGGATGCGGACGGCAGGGGGGACATACGGACTATTCTCTCCGCACCTCGGCCCGGAATGCCTCCAGGTGCTGCGCGGCGTAGCCCGCGAGCGTGGATGCGATCCGGCTCACTTCGTCACGTACCGCGCCCTTCCCCCGGTACCCCGCCCCGCGGAGCCGTGTGTGAAGGCACCCCTCCAGGTGAGCCACATGAGCCGCCTGCCCGCCGAAGGACGCCAGGATCACCCGGCTGGTGATCTCGTCGTACACCTCGGCCACGACCCTGCGCAGTTCCTGCGGCTCCGGATTGTCGAGCAGTTCGCTCGCCTCCAGTTTCTCCCGGAGTAGCTCGTGGAGCTTCCGCTCCATAGGGGGCAGGTCGGCGACAGCCGGATCGGCCTGCTCGGCCTGACGTGCCCGCTCGACCAAAGGGCCGAGCTCCCGGAGGATGTCGTCCCAGCGGCCTGCGAACTCCGCCAGTACCCGCTCCAGCTCCGCCGACAGCTGCCGGTACACCGGCCGGTCCTCGACCGCCTGCCGCTCCTCCAGGTGGTAGCGCAGCCCTTGGATCTGTTCGGCCGCCGCTTCGCGCACCGGGAGCCTCCCGACCACCTCGTCGAAGTCCGGGGCGAGGATGGACACCGGCGCAACGGCTTCGTCCACCTCCTGCGCCTCCAGGTGGTCGGCGATCAGCGCCCGCACCTTGCGCCCGTAGCCGCGCATCGTGAAGCCGCCGCCGGTGTCGTCACGGTAGTGGCGGCGTACGCGCATCTGGAGCACGCTCCACGCTCTCGCGTCCGGGACGTAGTCCAGGGCGTCCTGGTGCGGCAGGACCCGGTTCACCGCTGCCAGGAACTCACCGAGCAGGCTGTCGAAGCTCGCCCGCAGCACGGGATCGGAGAGCGCGAGCACGGCCTCCGCGAGCGCCGCCCGCGACGCGAGACCAGCCGGGTCAATCCCCTCCGACTCCAGAAACGTACGGAACTCCCCGGCCGTCCGGTCAAGCTCCGGCAGCTCGTCGGCCATGTCACGCAGCGATTCCCTGGCACGCGGGTTGCCCCGGTAGGCGGCCAGGGTGATGGCGAGGTTGTTCAGCACGCCGTAGTAGTCGACGACGAGTCCCTCGGTCTTGCGCCGCGCGGGGCGGTTGACCCTCGCGATCGCCTGGAGAAGTTCGGCGTCGCGGATCGGCCGGTCCAGGTAGAGCGCCTGCTCGATGGGGGCGTCGAAGCCGGTGAGGAGCATGGACTTCACGATGAGAATGGCGATCGGCGGCGGGTCGGCCGCCTCGTTGCCCCAGACCAGATCGCTCCACGGGTTCATCCCGCCGATGGAGCCGGCGGGCACCGGGTTCGGCTCGACGGGCGGGGTGTACGCCCAGGGGTTGTCGGGAGGCAGCTGGGGGAAGGGCCGGAGGAACCGGTCGATGTGGTCGCGCTGCTTCTTCTCGTCGGTCCAGTCGGTCCACCTTCCGGACTTCTGCTCCGAACCGGCGGAGATCACGGGGACGAAGTCGATGCGCCGCAGGAGTTCCTGGAACTGCCATGCGCGAAGGAGGAGCGATTCCTCGCGAGTGTAGGACTCCGGTGCCCTCCCCCGCAGCGACTCCCGCCGCCCACTCGCGTCGAACTCTGCTACACGCAGCAGCAGTTCGGTTCGGGCCTCCTGGAACGCGTTGCGGTAGAGGACCGCGGCCTTGCGGCTGACCACCGCGACCTGGGCCTTGAACCCGCCCGTGAGCGGGCCGGTCACATAGTGCTCCAGCATGTCGGCGGCCTTGCGCCAGATCAGCGGCGGCGACTCGGCCACGGCCCGCTTGGACGGAGTGGCGTACTTCGCGCGCACCCTGGCCCGCTCGGCCTCTTCCAGCGGTTCGATCAGGTCCTCGAAGCATTCGTCCAGCTGCTCCCTGTCACGGACCTCGGCCTTGGTGACCCGGCCCGAGTAGCGCACCGGCACGACGACCTTGTCGCGTTCCGCCTCGGTCATGCGGTAGGTGTCGAGGAACTCCGGGTCCCCGCCCGGGGTGGTACTCGGCTCCAGGCCGAAAATGCGGCCTGTGTCGTCGCGTCTGCCCGCCATGAGCGGGGTACCGGTGAAACCGATGCGCGCCGCGTTGGGCAGAGCCTTGCGCAGGCAGGCGTGCAGGACGGAGGTGTGTGACCGGTGGGCCTCGTCCACCAGGACGAGGACCCGCTCCGAGTCACTGCACTCAGGGAAAATCCGGGCGGCCTTCTTCAGGGTCTCCTCGTCCGGTACGGGATCGGCGACCTCCTGTGCGCTGACACCCGCCGCGGTCTTCGCCCGGTCCGCCTCGAACTCCCCGTCGAGCGAGCGCTCCTCGCCGCCCGCCGTGTCGCCCGATCCACCCTTGCCCGAGACCAAGTCGCCGAGGAACTTCTGAATGGTCACGAAGACCACCGCCCGCCCGCCGGGCCGTCCGGCCCGGCCCAACAGCTTCTCCAGGTCCGTCCGGGACGTCGCCTCACGCACCTCGGACTCACTGAGCGCCACAGCCTTGCGCAACTGCCGCTGGAGGTCGATGCGGTCCGTGACGGCGACGATCGTGATGCCGTTCAGGGCGGGGTCCGAGCTCGCGTGGAGCCGCCGGGCGAGGAACTGCATCGTGAAGCTCTTACCCGCACCCTGGGTGTGCCAGACGACCCCACCGCGCCGGTCGAGATCCCCACCGGTGACGGCGATGCTACTCCGCGTACGCAGGCGCTCGACGATCTTCTCCGTGGCCCGGTACTGCTGGTGCCGGCAGACCACCTTCGCCGTTCGGGGCCCCACGACGGCACGCCCTCGCGTCTTCGCTCCTGCGCTCTTGTCGTCACCGAGCGGCTTCTCGAACACATAGTGCCGGACGATGTTGAGCAGGTTCCCGGGCCGCAGGACGATCGCAGTCAGTTGCTGCTGAAGCGTGGGCTCGCCCTTCGCACCGAGGAGTCCCCAGGCGCGCAGCTCCTGCTGAAGGTGGGCCGGCCTCTCGTAGTCGGAGCTGATGCTGCGCCACAAGGCGTAGTGCTCCTCGGAGGAGGAGTACGTACCGAGCGCGGCGTTCGTTCCGTCGGCGGCGACCAGCAGCTGTACCGGTGCGAACAGGTGCGGGACGCCTCGCAGCGCGCCCGCGCCACTGCGGGTGTCGTCGTCCAGCGGACGCCCGGTGTAGGCCCGCAGGTCACGGATGGCACTTCCCAGCGGGTCCCGGACGTCGGGCGACTTGCACTCGATCACGACGAGCGGGATGCCGTTGACGAAGAGCACGAGGTCCAGCACGGCCGGTTTACCGTCCGCGTCGCACACCCGCAGCTGGTCGACGACAACGTAGTCGTTCCGGGCGAGACGCTCCTCGCGGCTGCCCTCCAGCGCCTCGGACGACCAGTCGACGAACCGCGTCTTGACGTCCCGGTCGTCCGGGCCGGCCTGGAGGACTCCGGAGAGGAGGAGATCGGTCGCGTCGCGGTTGGCTTGTGGCAGGGACTGCGCGGATACGTGCCGGGCGGCAGCACGCAGCGAGCGTACGGCGGGGTCGGTGTGCGTGTCGTCGGTCATCCACGAGGAGTACCGGCGCACGGCAGCCCGCAGCCTGCGCTCCAGCAGCACTTCCCTGAAGTCGTCGCGCTCGCCCTCGTCCCTCAGCCGGGCGCCCTGGATGTGCTGCCACCCCATGGCCTTGAGGTGCGCCAGCAGCGGCCACTCCGCCTCGACCTGCTCGGTCGTCCCCTCGACCACTTCGGTAGCCATCCCCCGTGCCTCCCCGCGTACCGACCGACGTACTGGTGAACCCGTTCGAAGGTCCATTGTGCGCCAGGGGCGGAGTGGGCACGCGGGCCAGGTCCCGCAGCCCGGGCTGCGGGACCTGGTGCGGCACTCGGCTGTCGCCGGTCAGGCCGGGCGGCGTGTGGTGAGTACGCCCTTGCGGCAGTCCGGCAGCTCGGAGGCGGGGCTGATCAGAGCGGCGGTGGCGTCATCGAGGGCGTAACAGAGCTGGGCGTGCAGGGTCTCGGCCTCGGCGGGCGTCAGCCGCAGCGCGGCATCGGCCTCGAAGGACCCGTCCCGGCGCAGCCAGAGGTCGATCGCGAGCGACCCGTCCGCTTCCCGCCGCACGGGCTTGCTCGGCACCCGGCTGACGCGTACGTCCTGCGGGCCCCCCATCAGGCCGCCGCCTTGGTCGTCGCGAACACCAGGCTCCCGGTGCTGTACACCTGCCCGGCCCCGGCCGCGACCACCAGCCCGTCGAGCGCGAGCCGCATGGCGGTGCGGCGGAGGCGGCGTTCGGGGTCGGGGGAGTGGGGGCGGGAGGGGTGGCCGAGGCGGAGAAGCCTTTGCCCGTACGGGGGTTGAGGGCTGGTTACGGTGGGTGGCGCGTGCACGTGGGCGGGCGCGTTCACGGACCCGGGCGGGCTGGAGGGGCGCCGAACGTGCGCCAGGAAGGACAGGACCACGTGCACGAGTGTTGGTGGCAGGGCAGTACGGATACGGTGGAACACGTTGACGCTCCTCTGAGGCGTTGGCCATGCCCCGGGGTGGTCGCACACCGCCGGGGCACTTTGCGTCAGCCAACCGACTCTTCACGCCGAGTTAGCCGAACAACACCCAGAGTACGGGTCACCTGTTGGCTAAGACAACATGTTGCGCGTACGAAGTGGAGTGGCATATGCCCGAGCAGCCTCACTCACGCAAAGTCGTCGAACTCTCCAGCTTTGGCACCCGCCAGGAACGCCCGAAGCTTCGCCCGAGTGGTTCGGACGACCACCTCAGGATCGTCACTCTCACGCAGCAGGATTTCCCCGCCCTGCTCAGCCAGCTCGACGCAACTCCCCGTGTCCGCCGAGAAGGACGCCTTGCGCCACTGAAGTTCCACCGCTTCCCAACCTTCAGATCCCTTTCGCCACTTGCCGGATGAACCCAACTGAGGCTTCCGGCTCGATGGCGCGTTCACGCATACGGTCAAGAACCACACGGTAGTTCACAAGGTAGGTCTCCGCATGCAGGAAGGTCACACCTGTGGGTACATCAATCTGAACGGTGTCCAGCGCAGGAACGGGGCCACACGCGTACAGGGTCGAGCTACCTGCGTTCGCGAATCCGCCGGCGTCGAACGGCACGATACGTAGGGTGATGTTGGGTCGATCGGACTGCTCCAGCAGGCACTCAAGCTGCCTCCGCAGCACGTTGCGATCGCCGAACCGCATCCTCAACGCGGACTCGTGGATGAGGAACTCACACGGTGGCGGATCGGAACGGTCGAGCAGGGCGGCACGCCTGACGCGGAACTCGATGTGCCGGTCCAGGTCTGCGGGGTCCATGGCGGGAACCGCTTCCGCGAAGATGCCGCGCATGTAGTCGGGCTGCTGGAGCACCCCAGGGACGTGCATGATCTGGGCTGACCGCAGCTTCGAGGCGTGATGCTCCATCTCAGCGATATCCAGGAGGCTCGCAGGCAGAGAGTCTCGATACTCGTCCCACCAATTGGACCCGCGCTCCCGAGTCATCGCCTCCAGCGCATTCACGTATCGGCTATCCGGACAACGGTAGTTGGCCGCCCATACCCTCACCCGGTCGCCGCTGACGCCTGACCGCGCAGACTCGGTGTTGCTGACCGTTGTCCGATCGGTGCGGTGCAGGGTGGCGGCCTCGTTGATCGTCATCCCGATGTGTTCACGCATCCTACGCAACTCGGCACCGAGACGCCGCTGCCGCTCGGTCGACGGCTTCCTGACAGGCACTCGGCTCTCCCTTCCACCCTGGGGCGACCTGGGTGAACCTCGCTCACGCCAGATGACGAAAAACCCCGACTCCTACACGTCGGCCGGAGTTTTCCCGCAGATCAAGTCATCCACAATTCCACGCTTCAATGCTCGCAGCTTATCCAGCGCACACTTCTCATCACTGACTCTTCGCTTCCAGCCTTCAAGCAATTTGACAACGCGCCGCTGTTCATCAATAGCCACCAGCGGGAATTCAAGCGCGCCAAATCGCTCCCCACCGAGATGCGCAATACTGGTGGTCCGCTTGGCGATCTGCGCAAATTTCCCCACGGCCAACCAGTTCTCAAAAACTGCTTGCGCATACTGCGGGAGAATACCATCATTCGCACGAAACTGAATGAGTGTGTTCTGAAAACAGAACTCGCCCGAAGCTCGACCATAGATCGCACTGCGCCCCACAAGCTCCAGACTTTGACCCTCATTCAAGAGAATATCTCCGGGCTCCAGACTGTAGACTCGCCGCTCCCCGTCCGTAAATCCCATAGTTTTTACGTCCGAATAATCAATCCGGCCATCCAGAACGTTAGCAACCCGAAGATACGGGTACTGACCTGGCGCGCTTCGTGCAGCTGGAGACAACTGCTTGCCCATACGTACGGATCCCGCCTCTCTGACCGGAATCCAACGATCCCGAGGAGACTCCCCACTCCCCAAGAATTTAGGAATAACCGAGGATGCAACTTCACCAAACATGATACGCAACTTGGCAATTGCAGACTCAACGGCAGCCTCCGCCTCGCTGACTGATTCCAGAACTCTAATAACTTCCCTTTGAGCATTTACATCCGGACAGGGGATGGGCATTGATTTAAGCTGCGAGGAGTTAATCGTCGCCAGGTTCGTTGTCTGTTTAGCCACACCGAGAAAATATTGCTTACCGTGACTAGAAGAAACGTATGCAGAGAGGTATTCGGGCAGCATCACATCACGATTGCTCCGGACTCGAAACAAATGATTCTGATGCAAACAAAGGGGAATGCGACTATCCCATACAGCTCCTCGACCAAGCTTGTCGAGGTCGCCGCCTTCAGTGAGAAGTAGGTCCCCTTCCCTTACACGGTACCGTTCAATCTCACTCGGAAGTACCTGTACGGTCTTCATTTCGGCCGTATCAATGTATCCATCTTGCACGTTAGCCACACGGAGATAGGGCACCTCAACGCCTTCCCGCTCCGAAACGGACCGACCCAGCGCCAATCCACCCGAAATTTGGGCGATATCATCCAGACGGCGATAAACGACCGCACCCTCAGCCGACATAGCCCAGCTCCTCAAGGAACTTGTCCAGCTGCCTCGCCGCCGCCTCGCGCCTGGCCTCGATATCTCGCAGCGATACCAGGTACTTTCGATCCCAGCCCATGTACACGGCGATCAACTCCCGCCTCCGACGGGCCACGTGGCCTTCCAGCTTCGACGCCAAGTCATCCCGGAGAATTCCGAACACGATCTCCCGCGCAACCGCCTCATTCAACGCGTCCCGCAGCTTGTGCAGTCCGGGCGTGGGCCGCTCCGCGTCGGCATCTGCATCAGTGACCGCCACGTCCAGCGCCGTCTGACCGGCGGACGTGGCAGCCGCAGACTCCACCGCCTCGGCCTCCTTCTTCGCCGCAGCGGTCGCCGCCTTCGCCGCGCCCCCCATCCCGTCCAGCGGGTAGAACGCCTCCTCCAGCGCCTTCACCGCCTTGCCCGCCGCCGTCCGCTTCTTCTTCAGCGCCTTTAGGTCCGCCTCGCTGAGCAGCGCTTCCGCGACCGCCGGGTCAAGGGCCTCGGGAGCCTCGCCGTCCTCCCCCGCGACCCCCGCCGCAGCGGCAGCCCGCGCGGCCTCCGCCTCCTCGGCCGCCTTCACCTTCGCGTCCAGGTCCGCCTTGGCCTTGTCCGACTCGGCCAGTTCGCGCAGGAAATCCGGGGCGATCAGGGCGACGACCTTGTGGCCGTACGCCTGCCGCCGCTCCGCGCCCGAGCGCTTGCGCGCGCCGCCCGTCCACGGGTTCGGTTCCGGCTCAAGGTGCGTCTCGACCGTGTCGACCCATCCCTCGACAACCCCCCTGAAGCCGTTGCCGGCCAGGGCCTTCAGCTCGTTCCTGGCGTCCTGCCACCATCCGGCGACCGCTCCCGCGAGCGCATACCGGTCCAACAGGCCTACGCTGAGGAGCAGTTCTCGGAACGACGTGATCAGATCGGCGCGCAGTCGCGCGAGCTGGGAGCGCTTCTCGAACTCCGTGCGGTCGTCGCCCTCGTAGGGGGCCAGCGACGCGATCTGCTCTGTTTCCGCAGCCCACCACTTGTCGAACGCGTCCCACAACTCCCGCTCTCGCCCCTCGGCCAGCACGCTCAGCCGCTCGGCGTCCGGCCGCTTGTCCTCGGGCAGGAAGTCGACGTACGCGGGGTCCGACGGCCGCTCCGCGAACAGGTCGCTGATCCCGACCCGGTACGCCTCCAGCAGCTTCGCCTTCTCCTCGGCCTCGATCTCGGACCTCGGCACCCCGCCCGTCAGGTGCGCCCGCACGTCCTGCGGCTCCGGCGGCGGGGTGTTGTCGACGTAGCGGCGGATGTTGAGGTTGTAGCCGTTCTTTTCCAGCTCCTCCCGCTCCACCCAACGGGCGAACCGCGGAACGCCCTGGCCATCGCCCACCTTCTCCCGGAACGTGGAGACGATCTTCTCCACGTGCTCCGGCAGCAGCACGTTCTGTGCTCGCTCCGAGTGGTACTCACGATCGGCGTTGATGAAGAGGACCCGGCCCTGTCGGTCTTTCTTCTTCTGGCCCCTTGCGCGCAGCACCAAGACGCAGGCGGGGATGCCGGTGCCGTAGAAGATGTTCGACGGCAGGCCGATCACGGCCTCCAACAGGTCGTCCTCGATCAGCTGCGCCCGGATGTCGCCCTCCGCACCACTGCGGAACAGCACGCCGTGCGGCATCACGGTGAAGACGGAGCCGCCCCGCCCTTCCACCATGTACAGCATGTGCTGGAGGAACATCAGGTCGGCCTTGCCCTTTTCCGAGGTCTGGCCGTACTTCATCCGGCCCTCGATGTCGGGCAGGTCATCGGCGCTGTAGTCCATGGAGAAGGGCGGGTTGCTGAGCACCACGTCGTACGACTTGTCGGCGTGCAGCGGGTTGGCGAGAGTGTCGCCGGTCTTCAGGTCGAAGTCCTTGGCGCCGTGGAACAACATGTTCATCGTGGCCATGACCCAGGAACCGTTGTTGGCGTCCTGCCCGGCCAGCGACAGGTTCTCGGGGTCGCCGCCGTGTTCCTCGATGTACTCCTTGGCGTGGATGAGCATTCCGCCGGATCCAACGCAGGGGTCGTACACATGATGCCCGGCCTCCGGTTCGGCCAGCTCGACCATCATCCGTACCACAGCGCGCGGGGTGTAGAACTCGCCGCCTTTGGAACCCGCAGAGTCCGCGAAGTCCTTCAGCAGGTACTCGTACGCGGCGCCGATGACGTCCGGGAACTCAAGCTCCTCACCGCGCAGCCGCAGGCTCCCAAAGTGGCCGATGAGCGCGGAGAGCCGCTTGTCCGCGAGCTTGGCCGCCGATGTGCCGGTGCCGCCGCCCCCTCCAATCCGGTTGAAGTTGACCTGCCCGAAGAGGCCCTGAAGCTTTTCGTTGCCCTTGTGCCCTTCCAGCGCGTCTAGCGCGGGCTGGAGATAGCTCGTGGCTACGTCGTCCACCGCTCCGGACAGCCGACCCCAGCGGGCCTCCTCCGGGACGTAGATGATCCGTTCGCTCGTGTAGTGGTAGGGCTCGTCCGCCTCGTCCTCGGCGTCTTCCCGGCTCGCTCCCTGCGCCATTTCCTTCGCGATGACCCGCTCCCGGGCCGCGTCGAACTCGTCGTTCGCCCGCTTCAGGAACAGCAGCACCAGGAGGAAGTCCCGGTACTCGGCGGCGTCCATGGTGCCGCGCAGAATGTCTGCGGCGGCGAAGAGATGACGCTCCAGTTGATCGAGCGTGAGCTTGGCCACGGACGGTCTCCAAAGGGGGTGTGATGTCTGCGCTGTGCAAAGAGGGACGGCCGTGAGCAGCTAGCCACCCGGCCACTTGCATCGAGGACGACAGCCGCGTACGTCGAGGCAGCCTAATAGCCGCTGAGGAGAAGTCCGTCCTCGACGAAATTCCAGACGTCGGTGTACGGGTCCCACTTCTCGGGATTGGTCGATTCAACGCGATTATTGATCGCCTTTGCATACTTCTTGGCGTCCTTGTACCGCTGCCCGTCCTTGCTCAGCACCTGCTCCTCACGCATGTGCTTCGACTGCTGCTCGGAGACCGTGCGGACATGGCGCCCGTACGTCGCCGCGAAGCCGGGGCGGGAGCGGAGCCGACTGTTGGCATCCCCGCAGACACCGCCGAAGCTGCTCGTGTAGTTCGTGTAGTGCAGGAGCCGCCAGAGCTCGAAGCAGGGGTGCGAGTAGGCGATCCTGATGCCTTCCTTGTCCGCAAGCTGCCTGGCCTCGCGGATGTTCGGGTGGTCGTCGCGGTCGAAGAGCACCCACACCTGTGGGTAGTTCCAGTCCTTCTCCCGGTCCAGCCCAGCCGCCTTGGCTTCCCGCTCGACCTTGCGCAACGTACGGAGGGCGTCCTGAACCATGCCGTACGGCTTGCGGTGCTTGCCCTCGGCGTTCGGGTTTTCGATGTGGTGCTGGACGCTCCGCCCCGGCTTCGCCAGGGTGCCGTTCTTCAGAATGATGTCGATGTACTCGGGCTCGGTGACCTCGCCCTCCGTGAAGATGTACACCTGGCGGGCCCTGCTCGCGCGGCCCTTCGCGCCCCCCTTCTTGCGGGAAACGCTGTCCCCTCCCCTTGGCCTCGCCATCAGCCCTCCTCCGCCTCCATCTGCGCCAAGTCGTCCGTCCGCACCAGCCGCCGCCCGATCTGCCCCTCGGAGACCTTCGGCACCGCGCCGAAGGAGCCCGCCAGGTACGACGCCATCAGGTCTTCCTCGTCGGTGGGCTCCCAGTCCGCGACGGACGACAGCTCCGTCGTGCCCCGCTCGTCCTTCTCAGTGAGCCAGAGCTGGCCCGGCTCCAGGAGCCGGCCGCCGCCAGGGGTGCGCAGCAGAGAAGGATCATGGCCGGTGAAGATCAGCTGCGCGCCCTTCGGGTTCACCCAGGGAGCCTGGAAGAGACGGATGACCTCGGCCGCGAAGCGCGGGTGGAGGCTGGCGTCCAGTTCGTCGATGAGGAGGACCGCGCCGCTGTCGAGGGCGAGCAGGAGCGGGCCGATCAACGCGAACCAGGAGCGGGTGCCCCAGGACTCGGCGGACCAGTCCAGCGCCGTACGCTCTCCGCCGCCCGCGTGGATCAGCCGCACCACCGGGCGGCCGGACGAGGTCTGCTCGACCTCCACCTCGGCGATGCCCAGGTCGGCGACGCGCAGCAGTTCCTCGGCCCGTCGCCGGAAGTCTTCGTTCCGGAGCAGGTTCACGGCCGTGTAGTCCTCGCGCTGGGTGCGCTCGGTCTCGGGTGTGACGTCCCAGAGGTTGTTCTTGAACCAGTCGAAGACCGGGGTGAGCTGTTCGTGCCCGTCATTGGCCGCACGGGTCAGGAGAAGGGCGTCCTGCCTGGTCGTGCGTGCCAGGCGGGTGCGGTCGTGGAGACGGTCGCCGGGGAAGTCGAAGGCCTTCTCGCGGCCGGCGTCCCGGTCGAACCACACCTGACGGCGGGCCTTGGGATAGGCGTAGAGCCATTCCGCCTCGATACGCCGTGCCCCGAGCTCGAACCCGTACGTCCAGCGGACACCGTCACCGAGGACGAAGTCCGCCTCGTACAGGGAGGTCTCCGACGCGGCCTTGGGGTCGAGGGCGAACTCGTCGCGGGGGATGCCGTCGTAGGAGGTCCAGTCGGCATAGGAGCGCATCACAGCGTGCTTCATGTTCTTCAGCGCGGCAATGACATTGGACTTGCCGGAGGCGTTGGCGCCGAAGACCCCGACAACGGTGTGGACCGGGAGCAGGCTGCCGTCGGAGAGAGCAAGCTCGCGCGCTGCGGCCTGCTCCCTCTCGCTCCCCTCGGACGCGACGAACGACAGCTCCTGCTCGTCGCGCAGGGACCGGACGTTCGCCACCCGGAATCTCAGCAGCATCCTGGCTCCTTCATGGCGGACACATTAGTCACACCATCCAGCCCGCGTACGCGGGTGTGCGGCGGCGGCCGACGCGTCGTGCCCGTCGTCCGCCGCCGCGGTTCCCCAGCCGTTCCTTACAGGAAGGAGTTGATCTCGATGGTCTCGGTCCGGCCGGGGCCGACGCCGATCGCGGAGATCGGGGCGCCGGACATGTCCTCCAGCGCCTTGACGTACGCCTGCGCGTTCTTCGGCAGGTCGGAGAAGGTCTTGGCCTTCGTGATGTCCTCGGACCAGCCCGGCAGGTTCTCGTAGATCGGCTTCGCGTGGTGGAAGTCGGTCTGGTTGTACGGGAGTTCCTCGACGCGCTTGCCGTCGATCTCATACGCCACGCACACCGGGATCTGCTCCCAGCCGGTCAGCACGTCCAGCTTGGTGAGGAAGAAGTCGGTGAGCCCGTTGACCCGGGTCGCGTACCGCGCGATCGGGGCGTCGAACCATCCGCAGCGCCGGTCGCGGCCGGTGGTGACACCGCGCTCGCCGCCGATCCTGCGCAGCGCCTCGCCGTCCTCGTCGAGAAGTTCCGTCGGGAAGGGGCCGGCACCGACGCGGGTGGTGTAGGCCTTGAGGATGCCGATGACCCGGGTGATCTTCGTCGGGCCCACGCCGGCACCGGTGCAGGCGCCGCCCGCGGTCGGGTTCGACGAGGTGACGAAGGGGTACGTGCCGTGGTCGACGTCCAGCAGGGTGCCCTGGCCGCCCTCGAAGAGGACGACCTTGCCCTCGTCGATGGCGTCGTTCAGGATCAGCGTCGTGTCGGCGACGTACGGCTTGATCTGCTCCGCGTACTGGAGCATCTCCTCCACGATCTTGCCGGCCTCGATCGCGCGCCGGTTGAAGACCTTGGCGAGCAGCTGGTTCTTCTGCTCCAGCGCTGCCTCGACCTTCTGCTCCAGGATCGACTCGTCGTAGAGGTCCTGGACGCGGATGCCGACGCGGTTGATCTTGTCGGCGTACGTCGGGCCGATGCCGCGCCCGGTCGTGCCGATCTTGCGCTTCCCGAGGAAGCGTTCCGTCACCTTGTCGACGGTGACGTTGTACGGAGTGATCAAATGAGCGTTGCCGCTGATCAGGAGCTTGGACGTGTCGACGCCACGCTCGTTCAGACCGCTCAGCTCGGAGAGCAGGACCGCCGGGTCGACGACGACACCGTTACCGATGACCGGGGTACAACCCGGCGACAGGATTCCGGAGGGGAGGAGATGCAGTGCGTACTTCTGGTCGCCTACGACAACCGTGTGGCCGGCGTTGTTGCCGCCCTGGTAGCGCACCACATAGTCAACGGATCCACCGAGGAGGTCGGTGGCCTTCCCCTTGCCCTCGTCACCCCACTGAGCACCGAGCAGCACAAGTGCGGGCACAGGCGTACACCCCTTCCGGGCGGGGCATGTCCAAGGTCAGGGGGCGTACGTAAAGGTCGTACCTGCCGTACGACGATGTACGGCAAAGCCTGAGCCGTCGAACCGGGTGCCCCGGAATAGACGAAGCCCCTGGCGCAATAGCGCAAGGGGCTCTTGCACCAAGATGCTACCCGAGGAAGGACCGAGGTGTCGGCTGCAGAGCCCCCCGGCGACGGCGACCACCAGCTACTCGTGCTCATCGACCCCCTTGCCCGCCGCTACGACGGCGAGTCCGTGCGCATCGCGAAGGACGTGCTGAGCGCCGGAGCGCACACCAAGATCTGCCTGCCGGACGGCCCGGACGAGTTCGCCCGGGCACTGTCCCGGCGCGGCGCCAGACGACCGGTGGTCATCGGTGACGACCACTCGCTGCTGCGGGCCGTGTCGCAGCTCCACCGCGAGCGGGAGCTCTCCGACGGAGCCCTCTCCCTCGTCCCGGTGGGCGCCGCGCACACGCTGGAACTCGCGCATGCGCTCGGTGTGCCCCGCGGCGCGGTCGCGGCGGCGCGCGCGGTGCTCGACGGGGCGGTCCGCAGACTGGACCTCCTGGTCGACGACAGCGACGGGGTCGTCCTGGGCGACCTGCGCATCCCGGCCGTGAGCCCCGCGCCGGACGCGCCCCACTCGGTGTGGGACACCTGCCGCACGCTGATGGCGGCCCTGGTCCGCCCGGCACCGCCCTCACCCTCCTCACCGCCCCGCGCGCACCGGCTCCGCGTCGAGGCGGACGGCGTCCTGCTGAACGACCTGGACCGGCCGGTCGAGGGCGTCTCGGTGACCACCCAGGGCGACGGCGGCCTCGCTGACGTCGCCATCCACACGACCTCCGGGGAGACCGTCACCACGGAGGCCAAGGCGGTGACGGTCTCCGGCCCCGACTTCCGCTACCGCGCGGACATACAGGCCGCTGGCCCGGTAAGGACCCGGACCTGGACGGTGCGCGCGGGAGCGTGGGGGCTGGTGCTTCCCCGAGCGCCCGGGAGATGATCAGCACTCGGGCGGGGTGACCAGGGGAGCTGCGGGGCTGTGCGGGACATGTCCGGATCCGGTGTCACCCCGGGGGTGGTGCCGGAGGCCGCCGGCGGTCCGCCGCGCACCGCACTCGAACTGCCGGCGACCGCGGCGGCGCTGCGGCGCTCTCGCCGCACGGTTGCGACATGCGTGATCGCGGGTCCGGTGCTGCTCATCGTGAACCTGGTGTTCGCCCTGCTCTCCGCGCGCGAGGCCCTGTCCCTGCTCTGGATCCCCCTCACCGTGTCGCTGGCCGGCGGCCTGCTGTACACGCGGGCGCGCCGCATGGGCAGGGTCCTGGGCTCCGGGCCCTGGGTCGCCCACACGTCCGCCGTCACGCATCGCGGGATGCACGGGGCCACCGTCGTGCTGGCGCGCGGCCCGGCACACGACGAACTGCTGGTCCTGACGCCGCACACCACCCCGTGGCGTTTCCCCCTCGTGAGCGAGCCGCCCGTCCTCTGGTGGTGCGGCGACCCCCGCACCGGAGGTGTGCTGGCCCCTCCCGGCGGCAGGGAACTGATTCACGCCGTCCCCGTCGGTGTCCGGCGGGCGCGAAGGATCACGGGCCTGCCCCAGGTACGGAACCTGGCCCACCGCCCGGGGCCGCGGCATCCGCACCTGCCGCCCGGGACCGGCCACGCGCCCCGCTTCCCCGCGCCGGCCGACGGCGGGCTCACCCTCGCCGCGTTCGCCGCCGAAGCGGTGTCCCAGGCCGAGCGACGCGTCCGGGATCCGCGCGCGGCCCGGCCGGCGACGAGAACACGGCACGCCCCGTGGTGGCGGGTGCGCGCGCTGAGGAGGACAAGCGGAATCGAGCGGCTCACGGTCCGGACGGCCGGCGCGGGCGCCCTGACCGCGCTCATCGGCAGGCCGGGGTTCGCCGTGGCGTGCGTGGTGCTGGTGCTGCCGCTCGCCGCGCACACCCTGCGCGCCGGCGTCCCCCGCGCAAGGCTGCTCGCGCGCCTCGCCAACGCACCCCTGCCGGAGGTCAAGCGGTACGTCCTGCTGGAGGAACCATCCGGCAGCGGCGGCTCCCCCGTGCTCCTGCTCTTCCCGGCGGACGCGGACGACGGGGCGGCGCCGGAGGCAGTGGTGCGGCTGCTGCGTCCCGGCCCCCGACGGTCGCCCTGGTCCGGGCTGCCCGCTCCCGTCGGCACGGCTGAGCTGCGCGGCCGGGCCGCCGACCCGTCGCTCGCCGTGCCCGTCGTGGACGGCGGGCCCTGCTGGCCCGCCGACGACTACCAGGAGCTCGACCTCGACGCGCCATGGGCCGTACGGACCCTGGAGGAGCTGCTGGCGGTCCGCGCCTGAGACCGGACCGGGCCCGGACGGGTTCACGTTCCCCCGTTTCCGGGACCGCCCGTTCAGACCTCGACCAGCAGCTCCTTCAGCCCCCGGATGACGTAGCCCGGCTTCCACTCGGGCTCCGCCAGCAGACGCATCCCGGGCGCCCGGCGCAGCAGTTCGCCGAAGGACGCGGCCATTTCGAGGCGGGCCAGAGGGGCGCCCAGGCAGTAGTGGATCCCCGCGCCGAACGAGATGTGCGGGTTGTCCTGGCGGGACAGGTCGAGCGTCTCCGCGTCGGCGAAGCGCTCCGGGTCCCGGTTGGCCGAGGCGAAGAGCAGCGCGACCTGGGACCCGCGCGGGACGACGGTGCCGTCGATCTCGATGTCGTCCAGGACCCAGCGCGCGAACATGGGCACGGGGGTGTCGTAGCGCAGCAGCTCCTCCACGGCGGTCGGCAGCAGAGCGTGGTCGGCGCGGAGGGAGGCCAGCTGCTCCGGGTGCCGGAAGAGCATCCACCAGCCGTTGGCGGTGGCGTTGACCGTGGCCTCGTGGCCCGCGTTGAGCAGCAGCACACAGGTGGAGATGATCTCCTGCTCGGTGAGCCGGTCCTCGTCGTCATGGGCGGCGATGAGCGCGGTGATCAGGTCCGTCCCCGGGTCGGCGCGCCGCGCGGAGATCAGCTCCCGCAGATACGCGGAGAACTCCACCGAGGCGCGCACGGCGGCCCGCGCCGTCTCCTCCGGCGGATTCAGCTCGAACATCCCGCAGATCGCCGCCGACCAGGGCCGCAGCAGCCCCCGGTCGGACTCGGGTACCCCGAGCATCTCGGCGATGACGGCGACCGGCAGCGGTTCGGCGACCTCCCCGAGTAGGTCACCGCCGCCGGCCGCCACGAAGTCCCCGACGAGCCCGGCGGCCAGCCGCTCCACCGTCGGGGCGAGGGCCTCGACCGTGCGGGGCGTGAAGGCCTTGGCGACGAGCCGCCGGATCCGGGTGTGGTCCGGGGCCTCCAGATCGAGGATCCCGTTCCCGTTGAGCGTGTGGAACGGCTCGTGCGCCTCCGGCGGCGCGGTGACGCCGAACTCGTCGTGGCTGAAGCGGTGCAGGTAGGTCCGCCCCAGCCGCCGGTCGCGCAACAGCCCGGACACGTCGGAGTAGTGCGGGACGAGCCACTGCCCGGTCGGCTCGAAGTAGTGCGCCCGGCCGGTGGCACGCAGCGCGGCGTAGGCGGGGTACGGGTCGGCGACGAACGCCGTGGACCAGGGGTCGAAGGACACGTGCATGGGGTGACGCTATCCGGGGGTGACCAGCCGCGCCTCGTACGCGAACACGGCCGCCTGGGTCCGGTCCCGCAGTCCCAGCTTCACCAGGATGCGGCTGACGTGGGTCTTGATCGTCGACTCGGCGACCACGAGGTGCGAGGCGATCTCCAGGTTCGACAGCCCCTGGGCGATCAGCACGAGCACCTCCGTCTCCCGCTCGGTGAGGTCCCCGATCCTCGCCATGGCCGGGGGCTTCGGCGCGTCCGCGATCTTCGAGAACTCGTTGATCAGCCGTCTGGTGACGGTCGGGGCGAGCAGCGCCTCCCCGGACGCCACCACCCGTACGCCGTCGGCGAGCTGCCGTGCCGAGGCGTCCTTCAGCAGGAAGCCCGAGGCTCCGGCGCGCAGCGCCTGGTAGACGTACTCGTCGAGGTCGAAGGTGGTCAGCACGAGCACCTTGGCGTCGGCGTCGGCGGCGACGATCTCGCGCGTCGCCTCGATGCCGTTGAGCTCCGGCATGCGGATGTCCATCAGCACGACGTCGGGCCGCAGAGCCGCGACCTGGGAGACGGCCTGCCGGCCGTCGACGGCCTCACCGACGACCTCGATGCCGGGCATCGCGTTGAGGAGGACGGAGAAGCCCTCGCGGACCATCATCTGGTCGTCGACGATCAGTACCCGGATGGGCGAGTCGCTCATGCCGTCTCACCGGCCCCGGCGCGCTCCCGCTCCACCGGCACGGGGAGGAACACGGCGACCTCGTAGCCGCCGTCCCCCGTCGCCCCCGCCGTCATCTCGCCGTTCAGCATCGCCACCCGCTCCCGCATCCCCGTGATCCCGTGCCCGGCCCCCGGTGACGGCTTGACCAGTCCCCGCGCCGGGCCGTTGACGACCCGGACGCCCAGCCCGCCGAGCACGTAACCGATCTCCACCTTCGCCGTGGCGCCCGGAGCGTGCCGGAGCGTGTTGCTCAGCGCCTCCTGGACGATCCGGTAGGCCGACAGCTCGACGCCCTGCGGAAGCTCCCGCACCGCGCCGGTGACCGTCTTCTCCGTCTCCAGGCCGGTCTCCCGGACGTTGTCCAGCAGCCGGTCGAGCTCGGCCAGGGTGGGCTGCGGGGCGTCGGGGGCCTCGTAGTCCTCCGCCCGTACGACTCCGAGGACGCGGCGCAGCTCGGTGAGGGCGGCGACGGCGTTCTCCCGGATCGTGGCGAACGCCTGCTCCAGCTCGGGCGGCGGATTCTCCACCCGGTACGGAGCCGCTTCGGCCTGGATCGCGACGACGGACATGTGGTGGGCGACGACGTCGTGCAGCTCACGCGCGATGGTGGTGCGCTCCTCCAGGAGCGTGCGCCGGTCGCGTTCGACGGCGGTGACGGTGCGCTGGACGGTGACCTCGCGCTGCGCCTCGCGGCGTGTCTGCACGACCGTCACGACGAGCAGGGCCAACGCGGACGTGAAGGCCATGCCCCCGTTGGTGGAGGAGGGGTTCCAGGGGCCGATGGTCTCCATGAAGGAGCCGGTGAAGAGGGTGATCAGCCACATCCAGGCCGCCGTACGCGGCCTGGTCCGCGCCGCGACGACGATCAGGACGCCGAGGTGGCACACGAAGGCGTTCGGCGACCACGGCCAGCTCCCACTGCCGACGACGGCCATCACGGGGGTCGACGCGATCGACACCCAGAACGCGAGCACGGGACGGACCAGCGTCATCAGGAGCGTCGCGGCCGGAAGGAACGCGGTGATCGCGGTCGCGATCCCGAACGGCGAGTAGGTGTTCGCCTCGAAGACGCCGGTCAGCAGCGAGATCAGCGCGACCGCCCCGACGACCCCGTGCGGCGTCCAGACCACCCACTTCCGGATCGCGTCCGGGAGCCGCCGGAGCACCGGGCCGCCCGTCCCCAGCGGGTCCAGCGGCCGGTATTGGAACACGTCGTGGAACAGGTCCTGCCGCAGGCCGCCTATCACGCCTGCGGCCAGCCGGAACTCCGGGCTTCGCGTATTGGTCTCGGTCACGCGTCCAAGGTAGGCGCCCGCCCGGCACGCGGTCGTCAGCAGTGAAGCGGATCCCTGGCCGTCCGTCGCAAGTACTACCAGGCCAGCTGGGCGATCTCCTCGGCCACCACCGCACACGCGTCCGCCGCCGGGTCGATCAGCGGGAAGTGCCCGACACCGTCGAGCAGCGTGAGGCCCACCACCTCGCCCGCCTTCGCCGCGGCGTCCACGAAGGCGTCGGCGACGGCCGCCGGGACGGTGGTGTCCTCCACCCCCTGGACGACCGTCGTCGCGATGCCGGTGGGCAGCAGCAGCGCGGGGTCGACGTGGGCGCTCCGCGCCTCGAAGTCCGCGCCGTCACCCAGGAGCTGGTGCAGCGCGCCGGAGCAGATGTCCAGCTCCACCGCCCGCGCGAAGTCGGCGATCGGCGCCAGCGCCACCACTCCGCGATACGGCGGCGAGACCGGCAGACGCCAGGGCGATCCCTTCGGGAGCACGTGCCGCGCGGCGGCCCAGAGTGCCAGGTGCCCGCCCGCCGAGTGCCCGGTGACCACGGTCCTGCGGAGGTCGGCCTGCGGGAGCTCACGGGCGGCCAGCGCGGGCAGCGCGTCCATCGCGGCGGCCATGTCGTCGAAGGTCTCGGGCCAGCGGCCCGCCACGGGTCCGTCCCCGCCCTGCCGGGGGATACCGCCGCCGCGCCGGTACTCGACGCTGGCCACCGCGAACCCGCGCCGGGCCAGGAAGTCCGCGAAGGGCGACACGTGCTGCCGGTCGTACGGGGCGCGGTACGCCCCGCCGTGCAGCACGACGACGAGCGGTGCGCCGTCCCGGCCGTCGCGCGGGGCGAAGAAGTCGATCACCTGGTCCGGATGAGTGCCGTAGGCCGCGGTCCGGTCGGGGGCGACCGCCGGATGCCCGAAGGCCGACTCGGCCTCGGCGGCGTCCCGTTCACGCGCGGCAGAATCCGACATGATGCTCCAACCGTCCTACGCCTGTGCCCAACTGGACTGACCTGCGGGGACGGTACCAGTACGCGGGCCCGCCGCAGCACCGTCCCAGGGGGTCCAAGACGGTGCTGCGGCGGGGTGCTCAGAGGGCCAGCACCTCGGCGAGGATCCGCGCCGCCCGCTCCGCGTCCGCGAAGCCGACGTACAGCGGGGTGAAGCCGAAGCGCAGGACGTCCGGGCGGCGCAGGTCGCCGACCACTCCGCGCTCGATGAGGACGCGCATCACGGCCTCGGCGTCGTCGCACCGCAGCGACACCTGGCTGCCACGCTCCGCGTGGGACTCGGGGGTGGCGGAGCGGACCCTGCCCTCGGGGACGTACGCGGCGACGCACTCCAGGAAGAAGTCCGTCAGTGCCAGGGACTTGGCCCTCACGGCCTCCACCGTGACGCCCTCCCACACCTCCAGTGACGCCTCCAGCGCCAGCATGGAGAGGATGTCCGGGGTGCCGACGCGGCCCCGCACGGAACCGTCCGCGGGCTCGTAGGCGGGCGTCATCGCGAACGGGTCGGCATGCGACGTCCAGCCCGGCAGCGGCGAGTCGAAGGCCGTCTGGTGGCGCTCGGCGACGTACAGGAAGGCCGGCGAACCCGGCCCGCCGTTCAGGTACTTGTACGTGCAGCCGACGGCCAGGTCCACGCCGTGCGCGTCGAGGCCCACGGGCAGCGCCCCGGCGCTGTGGCACAGGTCCCAGACGGCCAGCGCGCCGGCCTCGTGGACCGCGGCGGTCAGACCGGGCAGGTCGTGGAGCCTGCCGGTGCGGTAGTCGACGTGGTTCAGCAGGACGACCGCCGTACGGGGTCCCAGCGCCTCGCGCACGTCGGCCGGGGCGACCGGCACGATGCGGTGGCCCGTCATCCGGGCCGCCGACTCGGCGATGTACCCGTCCGAGGGGAACGTCGTGGCGTCGACGAGGATCTCGTCGCGGCCCTCGGAGGCCAGCCGGCTCGCGGCGACGACGGCCTTGAAGACGTTCACGCTGGTCGAGTCGCCCACCACGACCTGTCCGGCGGCGGCACCGACCAGCGGGGCGATCCGGTCGCCGATCCGCTCCGGCGCGGTCCACCAGCCGCTCTCCGTCCACGAGCGGATGCGCAGGGAGCCCCACTCGCGGGTGATGACGTCCTGCACCCGTCCCGGCACGTGGCGGGGCAGCGCCCCCAGCGAGTTGCCGTCGAGGTAGACGGTGTCGTCGAGGACGAAGAGCTCGCGCAGGGCGGCCAGTTCGTCGGCGGCGTCGAGCGCCTCGGCGCGCTCCTTGAAGTCAGACATGGCTGCGGGCCGTCCAGAGCTCGGGGAACACGTTCTTCGTCGCGCGCTTCTCCAGCCAGGCGACACCTGCCGAGCCGCCGGTCCCGGTCTTCGAGCCCATGGCCCGCCGGGTGGCGGTGAGGTGGTCGTTGCGCCAGCGCCACACCAGCTCGCCGACGTCGGTCAGGACCTCGCCGAGCCGCACGAGCTCGTCGTTCTGGTCGGGGTTGGCGTAGATCTCCGCCCAGGCGGCCTCGACCGCGGCGGAGGGCTCGTACCTCTGCGAGAGGTCGCGTTCGAGCACCGACCGCGGTATCGCGTAGCCGCGCCTGGCGAGCAGGGCGAGCGTCTCGTCGTACAGGCCGGGCTGGTGGAGCGCCTTCTCCAGCTCCGCGTGGACACGGGGCGCGCCCCGGTGCGGCACGAGCATGGACGCGGACTTGTCACCGAGCAGGAACTCCATCCGGCGGTACATCGCCGACTGGAAGCCGGAGCCCTCGCCGAGCGAGCCGCGGTAGGAGTTGAACTGGGCCGGCGTGAGGCCGGCGAGCGGCTTCCAGGAGGCGTTCAGCGCCTCCAGTTCCCGCAGTGAGCGCTTCAGCGCGTCGCGGGCCACGGGTATGCGGTCCCCGCGCAGCGCGTGCGCCGCCGTCTCCCACTCGTGGACGATGACCGTGAACCACAGCTCCATGACCTGGGTGGTGACCAGGAAGACCATCTCGCCGGGATCGTCCGAGCGGAGGTGCTGGAGGTGGGTCAGGACATCCGCCTGGACGTAGTCCTCGTACGGAGTCGTTCCCTCGAAGTCCAGGTGCGGGGTGTCCGCGCCGGTGGCTTCGGGGTCGGGGTGAACCGTCGACATTTCTGTCTCCTCGACACGAGCTTCCGGGTAGCGGTCCGCTCCTTCCTCGCAGGTGGTGGAGCTCCGGTCCCCTCCACCGCATCCTAACGGCCTTCGGTGGGGCGCGCCGGGCCCGGGCGGAGGAGCCCGCCCGGGCCCGGCACGGGCCTCAGCTCAGGATGTCGGCGGCCGTCTGCGAGGAGTCGCGCAGGAACGTCGAGCAGCGCTCGTACTCGTCCTGCTCACCGATCGCCTGCGCGGCGCGCGCGAGGGCGTGCAGGGCCCGCAGGAAGCCGCGGTTCGGCTCGTGCTCGAACGGGACGGGGCCGTGCCCCTTCCAGCCCGCCCTGCGCAGCGCGTCGAGGCCGCGATGGTAGCCGGTACGGGCGTACGCGTAGGACTCGACGACCCGGCCGCCCTCGAACGCCTCGTCGGCGAGCTGCGCCCAGGCCAGGGACGACTTGGGGTACTTGGCGGCGACGTCGGCGGGGGCCGCGCCGCCCGCGAGCAGCTCGCGCGGCTCCGGGTCGTCGGGCAGGTGGGTCGGGGCAGGGCCCCCGAGCAGGTTCTCGTGGATCGACATGGCTCAAGTGTGCCTGGATTCCGGTTCCGGCTCCAAGGGCGGGGCCGTGACGCCGCAGTGCATCGTGCACGCGGGCTGCTGGTCCGGCCGGGGCGTCGCGACCTTCCGCAGCGACCACCAGGCGACCACCGCACCCGCCACGAGGAGCCCCGCGCAGATCGGCATCGCCCGCCGGAACGTCGAGGCGAACTCGTCCGCGTCCCGGTACGCCTCCGGGCTCATCCCCGCCAGCAGGGGCAGCGCGGCGACGGCGAGGAGCCCGGCGGCCCGCGCGGCGGCGTTGTTCACCCCGCTGGCGAGACCGGCCCTGCCGGTGTCCACGGCGGCCAGGACGCTCGCGGTGAGAGGCGCCACGAGGGAGACCAGGCCGACGCCCAGCACCAGCACGGCGGGCAGGACGTCCAGCGGATAGGAGGCCCCGGGCCCGACCCGCAGCATCAGGAGCATTCCGGCGGCTGCCAGCAGCGAGCCGGCGGTGAGCGGGATCCGGGGCCCGATGCGCCGGCCCAGTTCCCCGGAGGACGCGGAGAAGAGCAGCATCAGCGCCGTCGTGGGCAGGAGCGCGGCCCCCGCTCCGAGCGCCGAGTACCCGGCCACCACCTGGAGCTGGATGGCCGACAGGAAGAAGAACCCGCCGAGTGCGGCGTAGACACAGACCGTGACGATGTTGACGGACGTGAACTGCCGGGACGCGAAGATCGACGGCGGGACCATGGGGTCGGCTCGGTGCCGCTCCACACGGACGAAGGCCGCCGCCAGCACGACACCGCCGACCGCCGAGCCGATGACCAGGGCGGAGGCGCCCTGCTCCGGGACCTCGATCAGCGCGTAGGTGATCAGCGCGAGCGCGAGTGCGGCCAGCGCGGCCCCGAGCACGTCGAACCGGCCGTGCGCGCGGGGGTCCCGGGACTCCGGTACGTGACGCATCGCCACGGGCACGCAGACGGCGGCGAGCGGCAGGTTGATCAGGAAGATCCACCGCCACCCCGGTCCGTCCACCAGCCACCCGCCGAGGAACGGCCCGACCGCGGCCCCGACCCCGCCGAGCCCGGACCAGAGGCCCACGGCACGTGCCCGGTCGTCCGGGTGGAAACTCGCCTGGATGATCGCCAGCGACCCCGGCGTCAGCAGCGCGCCCCCGACGCCCTGCAGCGCCCGCGCGAGGACCAGCGTCACCGCGTTCGGCGCGATCCCGCACAGCAGCGAGGCCACGGCGAACCAGATCACCCCGATGACGAACACCCGCCGCCGCCCGAACCGGTCCCCGAGGGCGCCCCCGAGCAGGATCAGCCCGGCGAGAGTGAGCGTGTAGGCGTTGACGGTCCACTGCAGTCCGGCCAGGTCGGCGCCCAGGTCCTCGCCGATGTGCGGCAGGGCCACGTTCACGACCGTGGAGTCGAGCAGCGCCATGCTCGATCCGAGCACGGTGGTCAGGACGACCCACCGCCCCGCGGGCGAGGCAACCCGGATCCCGTCGGCGTCCGCATCAGTCATGACAGCAGCATCGCGGCTCCCACCCCCCGAGAGCCACCGCGACACCGCCGGGAGCACCCCCGTCCCCGGCGAAGCCCGGTCATGCGGCCCCACGGCCGACGGAGGTACGGGCCGGGGTCATCCAGCCCGTCCGGGACCGGGGCAGCCCCGGTTCACCGCACCGCCCCGATGCCCCTCACCAGCGCCGACACCCCCGCCTCGACCTTGCTCCGGGCGCATCCGACGTTCAGGCGCAGGAATCCCGGCGCCCCGTACACCGCGCCCGGCATGATCGCGACCTTCTCGCGCTCGATCAGCACCTGCTGCAGCGCGTCGTCGTCCACCCCCAGCGGGCGCAGATCGATCCAGGCCAGATAGCCCGCCTGCGGGGGCTCCCAGGCCAGTTCCGGGAACGCCGAGTTCAGCCGCTCCGCGACCAGGGCGAGGTTGTCCGCGACGTACGCGCGCAGCGCGTCCAGCCAGTCCGCCCCCTGCCGGTACGCCGCGATGTGGGCCGTCAGCGCCAGCACCGCAGGGGAGGCGAGACCCTCGCCCGTCTCCATGCGGCGCAGATACTCGGTCCGGTCGGCGGGGTCGCCTATCAGGCCGTACGAACCGGACAGCGCCGGGAAGTTGAAGGACTTCGACGCGGAGGTGATGACCGCCCACCGGCTGCGGTCCCCATCGGCTCCGTCCGCGCCGGCGTCGGCCGCCACACGCGCGTACGGCACGTGCACATGCCCTTCGTGCACGAAGTCCGCGTGGATCTCGTCGCTGATGACCGCCACCCCGTGCCGACGGGCCAGCACCGCCATCTCGCGCAGCTCCGCCTCCGTCCACACCCGCCCCGTCGGGTTGTGGGGCGAGCAGAGCACCAGGACCCTGGCGTCCGCCCGCGCCAGCTCGCGCTCCAGGGCGTCCACGTCCCCCACCGGCACCCCCCGCAGCTCGCGCCCGAGCCCGGTGATCGCCTTGCGGAAGCCGTCGTACGTCGGCGTGTGGACGACCACTCCGTCGCCCTCGGACGTCCACATCTGCAGCAGTTGCGAGAACTGGTTGAGCACGGACGGGCCGTAGACGAGCATGCCGGTGTCGATCTCGGCGCCGTACCGGGTGGCGTGCCAGTGGGCGACGGCGGACCGGAAGTCGTCGTGCTGCCACGTGGTGTAGCCGAGAACTC
This sequence comes from Streptomyces sp. NPDC001822, assembly GCF_042892135.1. NCBI lineage: Bacteria > Bacillati > Actinomycetota > Actinomycetes > Kitasatosporales > Streptomycetaceae > Streptomyces > Streptomyces sp. NPDC001822. The sequence continues at coordinate 23,410 of NZ_JBIATW010000014.1, read as the reverse complement.
CGTGGTCCAGACGCGCGCGCAGGGCGGCCAGCACCTCGGGCGCGGTCTCGAAGTCCATGTCGGAGATGGTGAACGGCAGCAGCCCGTCCACCCCGAACCGCTCGGCGACCCCGTCCCACTGGACGCACCAGGTGCCCCGGCGGTCGATGACGGTGTCGAAGTCGTAGCGCACAGGCGTGCTCACAGGGGGTCTCCATCCTTCGGACACGGGGCGGGCCCGGCCCCCCGAAGGGTGACCGGGCCCGCCCGTACGTCCGAGACGTACTTACTTCAGCTTGGTGCCGGCGGAACGCAGGTGGGAGCAGGCTTCCGTGACGCGCTTGGCCATGCCCGCCTCGGCCGACTTGCCCCAGCTGCGCGGGTCGTAGACCTTCTTGTTGCCGACCTCGCCGTCGACCTTCAGCACGCCGTCGTAGTTGCTGAACATGTGGTCCACGATCGGGCGGGTGAAGGCGTACTGGGTGTCGGTGTCGAGGTTCATCTTCACGACGCCGTTCTCCAGCGCGGTGGCGATCTCCTCGGCCGTGGAGCCCGACCCGCCGTGGAAGACGAAGTCGAACGGCTGGCTTCCGGCGGGCTTCCCGTACTTGGAGGAGACGCCCTCCTGGAGGTCCTTGAGGAGCTCGGGACGCAGGACGACGTTGCCCGGCTTGTAGACGCCGTGGACGTTGCCGAAGGACGCGGCCAGCAGGTAGCGGCCCTTCTCGCCCAGGCCGAGCGCCTCGGCCGTGCGCAGCGCGTCGTCGACGGTCGTGTACAGCTCGTCGTTGATCTCGTGCGTGACGCCGTCCTCCTCGCCGCCGGTCGGGGTGATCTCGACCTCAAGGATGATCTTGGCGGCGGCGGCCTTGGCCAGCAGCTCCTGGCCGATGGCCAGGTTGTCGGCGAGGGTCTCGGCCGAGCCGTCCCACATGTGGGACTGGAACAGCGGGTTCAGACCCTTGGCGACGCGCTCGGCGGAGACGTCGAGCAGCGGCCGCACATACCCGTCCAGCTTGTCCTTGGGGCAGTGGTCGGTGTGCAGCGCGACGGTGATGTCGTACTTGGCGGCGACGATGTGCGCGAACTCGGCGAGGGCCACCGCGCCCGTCACCATGTCCTTGTTGTACTGGCCGCCCAGGAATTCGGCACCACCGGTGGAGATCTGGACGATGCCGTCGCTCTCCGCCTCCGCGAAGCCGCGCAGCGCAGCGTGCAGGGTCTGGGTCGACGTCACGTTGATGGCCGGGTAGGCGAACTTGCCTGCCTTCGCCCGGTCGAGCATCTCGGCGTAGACCTCGGGGGTTGCGATGGGCATCTGTCCGCTCCTTGGGATGTGCGGGTGTGCAGTGCTTGGTCCCTGACCTGGGGGCGACGTCATCGTCGCCCCCATCTTCCCAGACTCTCGCTCCGGCTCCACCCTGCCCGTCGGACAAGGCGCCCTGTTTCACGTGAAACAGGGCGCCCAGCGATGAATCTGCAGGTCAGGACAGGTCGAGGTCCGCCACCGAGTAGACGCTGACGTACGGCAGACCGGCCTCGGCGATCGCCGGAGCGGCACCCCGCTCCACGATCGTGGCCACGGCCACGACCTCGCCGCCGGCCTCACGGACCGCCTCGACTGCGGTGAGCGGCGAGCCGCCGGTCGTCGAGGTGTCCTCGACGACGAGGCAGCGGCGGCCCTTGACGTCCGTGCCCTCGATCCGGCGCTGCATCCCGTGGGCCTTCTGCGCCTTGCGGACGACGAACGCGTCCAGGCTCGCCCCGCGCGCCGCCGAGGCGTGCAGCATCGAGGTGGCCACCGGGTCGGCCCCCAGCGTCAGCCCGCCGACGCAGTCGTAGTCGAGTTCGGCGGTGGCGTCGAGCATCATCCGGCCGACCAGCGGCGCGGCCGTGCCGTCGAGCGTGATCCGGCGCAGGTCGATGTACCAGTCGGCTTCCAGCCCCGAGGAGAGGGTCACCTTGCCGTGCACCACGGCCTTGTCCTTGATCTGCTGGAGCAGCTCAGCGCGTACGTCAGTCATGTCAACGAGGGTAAGCGCTGCCGTAGGCGCTCAGAGCCGGGCCCAGTTCCAGGTGGTCGTGATCTCCAGCGGCTCGATCGGAGTGACCAGCCGGGGTGCCGTGTTGAGCCCGTTCGGCGGCCCGGACTGCGGCTCCACACAGACCGCCTCGGCCTGCTCGTCGTAGATCACGACCCACTCGTCCCGGCTCTTCACCGTCAGCTCCAGCTGCTCGGGCCAGGTGAGCTTCACATCGACTCCGGCGGGCATTCCGAAGCAGTCGTCCCAGGGACCGGGCAGGGGGTCGATCCGGCGCCCGGTCGGCAGGTGGTCGTCGCCGCGCTCCTCCTGCCAGGCGGCGTCGAAGTCGACCCGCACGTCCTGGCCCCCGGTGTTCCGGCGGAACCAGGGATGCCACCCGGCCTGGGCGGGGAACGAGTCCCCGTAGGTCTCGATGCCGAGGCTCAGCGTCAGCGAGTCCCCGGTCAGTTCGAAGGTCTGCGTCACCCTGCCCCGGTACGGCCACGGGTCGGCCAGGTCGTAGAAGAAGGCGGCTTCCGACTCGCCCTGGCGGGCCGGCTTCCAGGCGGTGTCGCGACCCGTGCCGTGGATGGCGTGCGGCGGGGAGTTCAGCGGCAGCTGGTGCAGCTCGCCGCCACTGCGGAACAGGCCCTCCCTGGTGCGTCCGCACCACGGCACCATGGGGAAGCAGCCGTAGCGCTCGCCCTGGCGCAGCAGTTCGGTGCCTCCGATCCGCAGGCTGCTGATCCGGCAGCCATGGACGGGGTCGACGGTCAACTCGGCGTCGCCGGCGGTCAGCCGGACGTTCTTCCCAACATCGCTCACGCCCCGACACTACTGGCGTCACCCCGCCGTCAGCGTCTTTGGACCGGATCGGGGGCGCGGGTGCGGCGGGGGTGCGCGGCATCCCTGCGGGGCCGGCCCCCGGCGGCGTGCGGCGCCGCGGCCGGCGATCACCGTGCCGGGGCCTCCGGCGCGGTCCGGAGCCGGGGCCCTACGGCCTGCGCCGCCTCAACGCCCTTCCGACCACCACCGCCGAGGCGATCGCGAGCGCCGCCGCGGGTGCCGCCCAGCGCAGTGTGATGCCGACGGCTCCGGCCTCGGGCGAGGGCACCGGGGCGTACCGGCCGCGCGGCGGAGCGTGGTCGACCTCCTCGGTACTGCGGCCGATCATGGTGCGGCGGGCGTGTGCGGCCTCGGCGGGCGGCTCGTCGGGCACGGTGAACTCCAGTTCCGCGGACGGGTCGAGCGACGGTGGCGGGACGGGCGTGTCGAACAGCGACTCGCCGTCCAGGGACGGTGGTTCCGGAGACGAGGCCTCCTCGTCCCGCGCCTCCTCGTCCCGCGACCCCTCGGCCGACGGCTCCTCGGACGACGGCTCCTCGGGCGACGGCTCCTCGGGCTCGGCGGCGGACGGCTCATCGGGCTCGGAGACGCGCGATCCGTCGGGCGCCCGCCCGTCCGATGCGTCGGCCCGCTCCCCGGATCCGCCGGCCGGCCCGCCGCCCTCCGGAGCACCGCCCTCCGGAGCACCGCCCCGCACGGCCAGGGTCTCCGTCACCAGCTGCTGCGTGAAACGGTCCAGCAGCCGCTGGGCGGCCGCGACCGCACTCGCCTCGTCCAGATCCACGATGCGGCCGTCACCGCTCGCGCTTCCGGAGTACGTGACCGTCGTGCCACCGTCCGTCTCCGCCAGGGCGACGGTCAGGGCCAGCTCGGCGGAGCCCGCTCCCCGGGCCTCCACGCCCTGTCCCGTCACGGAGAAGGCGTCCCCGTCGTCGGAGGCCCGCAGCGTCAGGGTCCCGCGATAGGTGATGGTGTGGCCGTCGGCACGGAACTTCAGCCGGCCCGCCAGCGGCCCCGCCTCCGCCTCGGCATCCTGCTGGAGTCCCGGCACGCAGCGCGCGACGCGGGCGGCGTCGGCCAGCGTCCGCCGAAGGGACGCGACCGGAACCGGAACGAACACCTCATGCTCCATACCACCCGAGCCTACTCAGCCCCGGCCGTCCCGTCAGCGCTTCCCCGCCCCGTGCACCGTGCGGGAACGCACCGCCACACCGTGCTCACGGCGCCTCCCAGTACCGCGGGTGCACCAGCGTCGACGGCGGTTCCGGACCCCGCCGGACGCACTCCGCCGCCCGCCCTGCCGCCGCCAGCTCCCGTGCCCCCAGCGTCCTCAGCGCCGGGGCCCCGGGGTCGAGGCCGAGCGCTCCCACGCCGTGGGCCGACGCCAGCACGAACCCCCAGTCCCCGGGGGCCCGCGCACCGGGCGTGGCCCGGTCCGGCCCCGCCGCGGAACCCGTGGCCCGCCCGGCCACCCGGTACGGCCGGGTCGTGAGGCCACCCGCCCGCACCGACGCCACCACCGTCCGGAACGTCGAGGGCCTGCTGCCCACCGGTCCCGCGTGCACCACCAGTCGCCCGCCCGGCTCCAGGGTCTCGGCGACCAGCCCGTAGAACTCCGCCGAATAGAGCTTCGTGCTGGCGGTGATCCCCGGGCCGGGGAGGTCCGAGACGACCACGTCGTAGCGCTCGCGCGTGGTCCGCAGCCATGTGAACGCGTCACCGGTGACCGCCGTGAGCCTGGGGTCCTCGAAGGCGTGTCCGTTCAGTCCGACGAGTGCGCGGTCCGTACGGGCCAGGCGAGTGACGGCGGGATCCGGATCGACCACCGCGACGGACGCCACATCCGCGTACCGCAGCACCTCACGGGCGGCGAGCCCGTCCCCTCCGCCCAGGATGAGCACCCGGCGGTGGGGGCCGTTCATCGCCGGGTGGACGAGCGCCTCGTGGTAGCGCCGGTCGTCGCGCGAACTGACCCGCAGCCGGCCGTCGAGGTAGAGGTCCAGCGAGCCGCGGCCCGCACCGGTGAGGACGACCTCCTGGACCCCCGACCGCACGGCGATCCGCACCTCGTCCCCGTACACCGCACGCCGCGCCGCCCGTTCGAAGTCGTCGGCCAGGACCGTCGCCGTGGCGAGCACCGCGATCACCACGACGTTGACGACGACGAGCAGTCGGCGCGACCGGGCGCCGAGGTCGTGCCGGAAGACCCAGAGCACCAGTGCACCGCCCGCCGCCGCGTTGACCGCTCCGGTGAACAGCGCCCCGGTCAGCTGCCCCATCATCGGGAGCAGGAGGAAGGGGAAGGCGAGTCCGCCGACCAGCGCGCCCACGTAGTCGGCGGCGAAGAGGTCCGCGACGGCCCCGCCCGCGTCCTGCCGGTCGACCCGCTGGATCAGGGTCATCAGCAGCGGGATCTCCGCGCCGATGAGGATCCCGATCGCGAGCGAGAAGCCCACCAACGCGTAGCGCGACTCCCCGAGCCAGGCGAAGGAGGCGTAGAGGACCAGCGCCGAGCTGCCGCCGACCAGTGCGAGGGCCGCCTCGATCAGCCCGAACCCGACGGCGGCGCGGGTGCGTAAACGTTTCGCGAGGAGCGATCCGATGCCCATGGCGAACACCATCACCGAGAGCACGATGGAGGCCTGCTCGACCGAGTCGCCGATCAGATACGAGGCCAGGGCGACCAGTTCCAGCTCGTACACCAGGCCGCAGGCGGCGCAGACGAAGACCACGGCCAGCACGAGGAGCCGCCCGGTCCTCGGCCGTACGGGAATCCGCGGCGCACCGCTGCGCAGTGGCGTCTGCTGGTCGATCATGAAACGAACGCTACGTGACGGAAAGGTCGCCGCTTGTCACCCACACGGGTGCAAGTGACGCACGTCGGGCCCGCCCCGCGCGGGCCCGCGCACCCCCTCCGCGAAACGGGCGCCTCGCCCCGCGCCCCCTCAGGAGACGGGTGCCCCGGTCCGCGCCCCCACCCGCGTCCTGGTCACCACGAGCTGGCCCTCCTGCGGATAGGCGTGCCAGGTCCGCCAGTGCACCTGCCCGCGCGTCCGCTGGGCGAGCATCGCGGTGAACGCGTACGGACTGCCCGGGAAGGTCCCCGCCAGCCCGTGCGGATGATCGGCGACCAGCGCGAGCAACTCCTGCGCACGCCCCGCGAACGAGCCCTCGGAGAGCGTCTCGACGCGCGCCGCGAACTCGTACTCCCAGTCGCCCATGCGCTCGGCCACCCCCAGCGGCAGGGGCGCGCTACTGCCCGGCAGACAGGCCACCGTCTCGGAGCAGGTGCGGCGCTCCTCCTCCAGCAGCACCTGGTGAGAGGCGCCGAGGAGCCTCATCTGCACCTTCGCGCCCCCCAGTTGGAGGTCCAGCACGGCGAGGGCGGGCAACGGCTCCCTGCCGAGCGTCCAGGCCAGGTCGGCGGCGCGGGTATCGGAGTAGGCGGTCTGGAGGCTGGTGAGCATGGATCGGCTCCGCAAAACACACAGGGACACGTGGACAGGGGTACCCCGGTGCGGCGCACGTGGGGGGAAGGGGAAGCCCGGCCCGACACGGGTCCGATGGCTGAATGTTCTCTACATCGATGCAATCACGAAGTAGGTCGCGCTCACAGCGTTTTTACCCAACTTGCCGTGGTTTCCATCCCTCAGGGGGCAGCACGGTTCACGTGTTCCCCGCACCCCAACCAAAAGGTGCCCAGCGGGAGTTCACCCGCCGGGCACCTCGGCTCACCGGCCCCGCCCCCCGTCCGGGGCCGGTGGGACCGTCTCAGCTGCCGCCACCACCGCAGCCGCCACCGCCACCGCCCCCGCAGCCACCGCCCCCTCCGCAGGAGTGCCCACCGGTGTGGCTCCCGCACGAGTGGCCGCTGGTGCTGTCCCCGGCCCACCAGCTGCCCGCGTGGGACCCGGCGTCGCCGCCGGTTCCGGAACCCTTCCGGCCGCGCCCGGCACGGCCACCCAGCGGCTTCTTCCGGCCACCCGACCCGGAGGCCAGGGCGACGAACCCCACGACCACGATCCCCAGGAACACGATGAAGACGAACAACTCCACCGACCTCACATCCTTCTGTCCCCCGAAGCGAGGTCCCCGCTTCTCGACTGACCGGTGGATTCCCGTACGCCGCGCGCGCCAAAGCAGACTTGAGCAACTCCAGAGCTTCGGCACAGGATGGCGTCCATGACACAGGGACGACCGCTGCTCAACCGCCGCCTCGCCGAGTTCGGTACGACGATCTTCGCCGAGATGTCGGCGCTGGCCGTACGGACCGGTTCGATCAATCTCGGCCAGGGCTTCCCCGACACCGACGGCCCCGAAGCGGTCCGCGAGGCCGCGGTCCGGGCCGTACGCGCCGGACACGGCAACCAGTACCCACCGGGCCCCGGCGTCCCCGAGCTGCGGAGCGCCGTCGCGGAGCACCAGCGGCGGCACTACGGGCTGGCGTACGACCCCGACAGCGAGGTCCTGGTCACCACGGGCGCCACCGAGGCGGTCGCCGCCTCCCTGCTGGCCCTCCTGGAGCCGGGCGACGAGGTCATCGCCCTGGAGCCGTACTACGACTCCTACGCGGCCTGCATCGCCATGGCGGGCGGGACCCGCGTCCCCGTCACGCTCCGGCCCCACGAGGGCGCCTACCGGCTCGACCTGGACGAGCTCCGGGCCGCCGTGACGCCCCGCACGCGGCTGATCCTGCTCAACACCCCGCACAATCCCACCGGGACCGTCCTCACCCGCGAGGAGCTGGCCGCCGTCGCCGCTCTCGCCTGCGAGCGGGACCTCCTCGTCGTCACCGACGAGGTGTACGAGCACCTCGTCTTCGAGGGCGAGCACATCCCCCTCGCGTCGTTCCCCGGCATGCGCGAGCGCACCGTGACCGTCAGCAGCGCGGGCAAGACGTTCTCTCTGACCGGCTGGAAGGTCGGCTGGATCACCGCGAGCCCGGAGCTGGTCGCCGCCGTGCGCTCCGCCAAGCAGTTCCTGACCTTCGTCTCCGGCGGCCCGTTCCAGTACGCCGTCGCGGAGGCCCTGCGGCTGCCCGACAGCTACTTCGACGGGCTGCGCGAGGATCTGCGTGCCAAGCGGGACCTGCTGAGCACCGGCCTCGCCGAGGCCGGCTTCGAGGTCTACGAGCCCGCCGGGACCTACTTCGTCACCACCGACATCCGCCCGCTCGGTGAGAGCGACGGCTTCGCCTTCTGCCGGGCGCTGCCCGAGCGCTGCGGGGTCGTGGCCGTGCCGAACGCCGTCTTCTACGACCACCGCGAGCAGGGCGCGCACTTCGTGCGCTTCGCCTTCTGCAAGCGCACGGAGGTGCTGGAGGACGCGGTCTCCCGCCTCAAGGGCCTCAGGTCGTCCTGACGAAAAGGGCGGAGGCCCGGCCCGGGGTGCCGGCCACCTGGCCACACCCCGGTCCGGGCCTCCGCCGTCGGACGGATCAGGCCTCCGTGGGCTCTCCGCCCTCGGCCCCGTCCTTCTTCTCCGCGGGCTCGAGGCCCAGGTGCTCGACGAGCCACTTGTCGAACTCGATCGAGGCCCGGACCCAGCTGACCGTCGAGGAGACGAAGTGCTCCAGGCTGACGCCGGTGCCGATGAGCATCTGCGCCTCACCGATCAGCCGCACGGAGCCGGCGACGCCCTCCTCGCCCTCGTGGGCGTGGGTGTAGACCTTGGGCCACAGGGTGCGGCGGTTCCAGTCGTCGATCGCGTCGAGGAGGACGGGACGCTGGTCCAGGGCGTGCGGACGGTCGTAGAACGTCCGCACCGAGAAGACCTGCTGCTCGTCCTCACCGCGGAACATGAAGTACGTGCGGAACTCTTCCCACGGCGCGGCGAGGTCACCCTCGTCGTCGACGACGTACTTCAGCTCCATCTGTTCGAGAAGCTGCTTGACGAGGTCCTGGTCCGGAACCACCGGGCCCTCGGGTCCTGACGCCTGCGGTTCGGGCTGGCCCCCGAAGTTGGGGATCGAGGACGGGTCGATAGACATCGCTGGGTACTCCTGTGGATCGCACGTGTTTGCCTGCCTTCGACCCTAGCCGCGATCGCGGCCCGTAGTCCTACGCGCTCAGGGGAATCGTCCCCGCGCCCGTCTGCCTGGCGCGCGCCCAGGCGACCGCGACGACGACCGCGCAGACCGTCCCGACGAGCCCGGCCCCGCCGATGGTCCTCGCCGAGGACCCGGACAGCTCCGTCACCAGGCCTCCCGCGGCGACCCCGATCCCCTGCATGGCGGTCAGCCCCGACCTGGCCAGGCCGAGCGCCTGGCCGCGCTGGCCGGCCGGGGTCAGCATGACGAAGGTCGCCCCCGCGGTGATCTGGTAGGCCGAGCAGACGCCCGACACCAGCAGCACCAGCAGGGCGACCGCGACACCGGGGCCGGCCCAGTAGACGAGCAGCGGGAGGTTCGCCCCCACCGCCAGCGGCCCGAGCAGCCGCCGGCGGCGCTCCGCGCCCACGGCCGACCGCCCGAGGAGCGCGGCGCCCAGAACCATGCCCGCGGGGTGGGCGGCGAGCAGGAGGCCCACCGACGCGGCGCTCCCGCCCGCCTCCTCGGCGAACGGTGCGGCCAGGCCCTCCGGGAGGACGATGAACCCCGCGAGCCAGCCGAGGGCGACCAGCGACCGCAGCCGCGGGTCCGACCAGATCAGTGCCGCCGCGCTGCGCACCTGGACGTGCATCCGCTTCGGCCGCGCCCCGGCCTCGGCGTCCACCGGCCGCGCCTTGACGCCCAGCCGGATCAGGACGGCCGAGATCAGGAACGTGGCCGCGTTCAGGCCCAGCGAGAGGTGACTGCCCAGCCACACGACCAGCACGCCGCCGGCGGCGAAGCCCACCAGCTGTCCGGCCTGGTGCGTGATCACGATGACGCGCTGCCCGCGTTCGTAGAGGCGGTCGCCGAGCACGGCCGGCATCAGGGCGCCCTGCGAGGCGCCGAACGGGGCCTCGCAGAGCTGAGCCAGCACCAGCAGCCCGGCCAGCAGCGGCAACGGCGTACCGGGAAGGGCCATCAGGCCGACGAGGACGGCGCGCACCAGGTCGCAGCCGATCATGACCGTGCGCCGGGGGAAGCGGTCCGCCAGACCGGTCAGGAGCACCCCGGACAGCAGGGCGGGCAGGGTCGTCAGGGCGTAGGTCGCCGCCGTCCAGCCGGCCGACTCGGTGCGTTCGAAGACAAGCAGCGACAGCGCGACCCGTGCCAACTGGTCACCGAGGACCGATTGCGCATATGCCGCCCACAGCAAACGAAATTCGCTGAGGCGAATGAGGCCGCCACTTCCGAAATCCTTCGATTCCGCACCGATATCGCCAGGTATCCGCTCCGTCATGGGCGTACCTTACCGTTTCCCGAATTCGGGACCGGCCGTGCCCGACATCCGGGAAAAGGGTCCGGAGTGCCCCGATATCACGCCGATCGCAGCCCTGCACCCGTCATCGGAACCGGTCCGATCGAGCGTGTCGATATGTATCGCCGGGATACAAAGAGCGGGGGCCGGGCACGGAGTCGTCCACCATTCGGCCACGGAAAGCAAAAATTCGGCTCGAACTCACGGGCCGCCCCGGGCAAGGACACGTGCCCGATGCACGCACACATGCGGACGGGGCGCGCACACGGGTGTCCCCGGCCGGGGCGTGAAGCCCGCCGGCCGGGGACACCGGGGTAGGCGGTCTAGAGGGTCTTCGCCGCGGTCGCGGCCCCCACCGTCAGGCCGTCGCCCGCCCGGTCCACCCGGACCGTGTCGCCGTCCTTGACCTCGCCCGCCAGGATCTCCTTGGCGAGCCGGTCGCCGATCGCCGTCTGGATGAGACGGCGCAGCGGCCGCGCACCGTAGGCCGGGTCGTTGCCCTCCTCGGCCAGCCAGGCCAAGGCGTCCGGCGACACGTCGAGGTCGATCCGGCGGTCCGCCAGCCGGGCCGCGAGCCGGGCCACCTGGAGGCCCGCGATGTGCGCCAGTTCGTCGCCGGACAGCGCGGAGAACACGACCAGGTCGTCGAGCCGGTTGAGGAACTCCGGCTTGAACGAGGCCCGCACGACCTCCAGGACCCGCGCCTCCTTCTCCTCGGGCGTGGACGACGGGTCGACCAGGAACTGGCTGCCGAGGTTGGACGTCAGGACCAGGATGGTGTTGCGGAAGTCGACCGTCCGGCCCTGGCCGTCGGTGAGCCGGCCGTCGTCGAGCACCTGGAGCAGGACGTCGAAGACCTCGGGGTGGGCCTTCTCGACCTCGTCCAGCAGGACGACGCTGTACGGGCGGCGGCGGACCGCCTCCGTGAGCTGACCGCCCTCCTCGTAGCCCACGTAACCGGGCGGGGCACCGACGAGCCTGGCGACGCTGTGCTTCTCGCCGTACTCGCTCATGTCGATGCGGATCATGGCCCGCTCGTCGTCGAACAGGAAGTCCGCGAGCGCCTTGGCCAGCTCCGTCTTGCCGACACCGGTCGGGCCGAGGAAGAGGAAGGAACCGGTGGGCCGGTCGGGGTCGGCGATCCCCGCGCGGGTGCGGCGCACCGCGTCCGACACGGAGCGGACGGCGTCGGTCTGGCCGATGAGGCGCCTGCCCAGCTCGGACTCCATGCGCAGCAGCTTCTGGGTCTCGCCCTCCAGGAGGCGTCCGGCCGGGATGCCGGTCCAGGCACCGACGACGTCGGCGATGTCGTCCGGGCCGACCTCCTCCTTGACCATGGTGTCGACGGCCGCCTCCTGCTCGGCCTCGTCGGCCTCCGCCAGCTCCCGCTCCAGACCGGGGATCTCCCCGTACAGCAGCTTGGAGGCGGTGTCGAAGTCGCCGTCGCGCTGGGCGCGCTCGGCCTGGCCGCGCAGTTCGTCGAGGCGCTCCTTGAGCTCACCCACCCGGTTCAGGCCCTGCTTCTCCTTCTCCCAGCGGGCCGTGAGACCGCGCAGCTCCTCCTCCTTGTCGGCGAGGTCGCGGCGGATCTTCTCCAGGCGCTGCTTGGAGCCCTGATCGCTCTCGTTCTTGAGCGCCAGCTCCTCCATGTGCAGCCGGTCGACGGACCGCTGGAGCTCGTCGATCTCCAGCGGGGAGGAGTCGATCTCCATGCGGAGCCGCGACGCCGCCTCGTCGACGAGGTCGATGGCCTTGTCGGGGAGGAACCGGGAGGTGATGTAGCGGTCGGAGAGCGTCGCCGCGGCCACCAGTGAGGAGTCGGCGATCTGGACCTTGTGGTGCGCCTCGTAGCGTCCCTTGAGACCGCGCAGGATCGCGATGGTGTCCTCGACGGACGGCTCGGCGACCAGGACCTGCTGGAAGCGGCGCTCCAGCGCGGGGTCCTTCTCGATGCGCTCGCGGTACTCGTCCAGCGTGGTGGCGCCGACCATGCGGAGCTCGCCGCGGGCGAGCATCGGCTTGAGCATGTTGCCCGCGTCCATCGCGGAGTCCCCGCCGGCGCCGGCGCCGACGACGGTGTGGAGCTCGTCGATGAAGGTGATGATCTGGCCGTCGCTCTCCTTGATCTCGGAGAGCACGGTCTTGAGGCGTTCCTCGAACTCACCGCGGTACTTGGCGCCGGCGACCATCGCGCCGAGGTCCAGCGAGACGAGCCGCTTGTTCCTCAGGGACTCCGGGACGTCCCCCTTGACGATGCGCTGGGCGAGGCCCTCGACGACGGCCGTCTTGCCGACGCCGGGCTCACCGATGAGCACCGGGTTGTTCTTCGTACGGCGGGACAGCACCTGGACGACGCGGCGGATCTCCTGGTCCCGGCCGATGACCGGGTCGAGCTTGCCCTCGCGTGCGGCGGCCGTGAAGTCGGTGCCGAACTTCTCCAGCGCCTTGTACTGGCCCTCGGGGTCGGGAGTGGTCACCCGGCGCCCTCCCCTGCTCTTCTCGAATGCGTCCAGCAGCCTCTTCGCACTGGCACCCTGCCCGTCGAGGATCTCACCGGCGCGGCCGCCCTTCGCCGCGACGGCGATCAGCAGGTGCTCGGTCGAGAGGTAGTCGTCGCCGAGCTCCTTGGCGCGCTGGTCGGCGTCGGCGAGGACGGCGAGCAGCTCGCGGCTCGGCTGCGGCGGGGCGACGGTCGACCCGGTGACGCTCGGCAGCGCGCCGAGGAGCCGTTCGGTCTCGGCGCGCACGGTCGCCTGGTCGGCGTCGACGGAGGCCAGCAGGTCGGTGATGTTCGCGTTGTCCTCGCCCGCGAGCAGCGCCAGCAGCAGATGCCCGGGGGTCAGATCGGCGTGGCCGTCCTTGACGGCCCTGCTCGTGGCGGCGTTGAGGGCGTCGCGGCTCTTGTTGGTCAGCTCGGCGTCCACGGGCGTCGTCTCCTCCTCGTGATGGTCCTGCACTATGACTCAGGTAACGGGTACAAAGTTGAGTCTATTCCACTCAAGCCTGAGGATGCGCCCCGCCCGGGCCCGAGTCCCCGATGTCTCTAGGCTGACCCCATGCCTGACGTACGCAACCCCGGCCCCGAGTACCTCGCCTTCTGGCGGGAGCGCCACGTGTGCACCCTGACCACGCTCCGCCCGGACGGCACACCGCATGTGGTGCCGGTCGGCGTGACGTACGACCCGGAGACCCGGATCGCCCGTGTCATCACCGGCGGGAGCACCAGGAAGGCCGCCAACGTCCTCGCCGCCGGCCCGGAGGGCGCGCGGGTGGCGGTCTGCCAGATCCAGGGACGCCGCTGGGCGACGCTGGAGGGCACCGCGGTGGTCCGGACGGACCCCGACGAGGTGCGGGACGCCGTGCGGCGCTACGCGGAGCGGTACGAGCGCACCCCGCGGCACAACCCCGAGCGCGTCGTCATCGAGATCACCGTGGACCGGGCGCTCGGAAAGGGCTGAGGAATTCCACGACCCTTTTCTCTTTTCATCCGGAACAATTCCGGGCAGCACAACGGCGCCATCGTGTTCAGGTCACGATGGCGCCGTTGTGTGGGGGAAGTGCCAGAACGATTTGGAACGACGGGGGAATCGTTCAGGCACTGCGGGGGGTGGCGGAAATGGTCTCTGGTTCGAACAGCTCATGGTCCCGCTGATCAAGATTGACGAAAATCATGCCGTACCGCACGGTGCAGCGAACGGGCTGTGGGGCACCCCGCGGCCGGCGGAGACAGCGATAGGCGCGGATTTCGTCGTCCGCCTCCATCACCACGACGACCGGCTCTCCGAACAGGGTGACCATCAACGAATCGCCCGGGCGGGTGAGTGCCGTGAGCAGATCGATGAAATGCCACCCTGAGCGGTACGCCGTAGCCATCTCCCGCCGGAAGGTTCGGTCGTCCGGTGGCGTGGTCATGCGCCTGCCGCACCCGTCGGAGTGCTCCAGCTGATCTCACCCGGGGCCGCGGCGGGCGTACCCCAGCTGATCTCACCGGGCGCGCCTGCCGCCTGCACGGACCAGCTGATCTCGCCGTCGGCCGGCATTCCCCAGCTGATCTCGCCGGGCGCCGACCCCGCCTGTACGGACCAGCTGATCTCGCCGGGCGCCGCCGCCCGCTCCGACCAGCTGATCTCGCCGGATCCTGCCGCCCCGCCCGCCACGCCAAGGCCCAGGGCCGCGACGAAAGCGGCGGCAAGCACCGAGCGAAGCATTCGCTTATCCATAGTCGGCTTCGTCCTCACTTGTGGATTCCTCTCCCCCGCATCCACGACGATGTCTCACCAGGACCCCACAACGCCACTGGGACGATGCATCATGTTCCTGCATGTTCAGGAACATGGGGGGTGGAGATATGACCACAAGCAGCACAATAGGGATACATCCTCACGGGGTCACCGACCTGTGCGAGGAGGGAAAGCGCCTCTACGCCAGCGCCCTGCGTTCCGGCCGGATTTCGCGCGCCGAGGTCGACCCCGCCCCCTGCCTGATGGACTTCGCGCTCCTGCACCCCGACCCGGACGACACGACGTGGCTCAGGCCCGTCCCTCCCTCCGCCGCCCTGGCCCAGCGCCTGCACCCCCTGGAACGCGAGATCAAGGAACGCCGGCGGCGCTCCGTGGAACTCGCGGAGTCCTTCGAACCGTTCATGGACATCAGCGCCCAGGACCCGCCGACCACCCACGCCATCACCGTGCTGGAGGGCGGCAACAGGATCAACGCGGCGCTCGACCTCGCCACCGCCGAATGCCGCACGGAGGTGCTCACCGTCCAGCCGGGCGGCGACCGGGGCGAGGACCGCCTCAGCGAGGGCCTGGAGCGCGCCCTGACGGTCGTCAACCGGGGCGTCAGCATGCGCACGCTGTACCAGCACACCGTCCGGCACAGCCAGGGCACCCTCGCGTACGCCGCCCGCCTGGCGCAGGAGAAAGTCGAGATCCGCACCCTGGAGGAGCTCATCGAGCGCCTCCTCGTCTTCGACCGCACCGTGGCCTTCATACCCGCGCAGAACGACGACCAGGTCGCCCTCGAACTCCGTCACCCCGGTCTCGTCAACTACCTGGTCAAGGTCTTCGAACAGCTGTGGAGCCGCGCGACTCCGCTGCTCGGCGAGGTCGGTTACGACCCACCGACCAAGGGCATCAGCGGTGTCCAGCGCTCCATAGCCCAACTCCTCGTCGAGGGGCACGTGGACGACTCGATCGCCCGCCGCCTCGGCATGAACGTACGCACCTGCCGGGCCCACGTCGCCAAGCTGTCCGCCACGCTCGGCAGCACGAGCCGCGCCCAGCTCGGCTACCTGATCGCACGGTCGGGAATCCTGGACGAGGACTCCTGACCCGGCCCGCCCTCCCGGGACTCCCCGGCGTCCGGGCCCACGACGCGTCACGGGGCCGGACGGCGCCCCTCACGGCACACGCGGAAGGGGCCCGCCCAACGAGTCCTCGGACTCCCGGGCGGGCCCCTTCACGGTCCGCTCAGTCCTTCGGCCGCTTGGGCCGCCACACCACCAGCGCACCGCTCTGCTGCACGTCCTGGTACGGCACGAGGTCGCGCCGGTAGGAGGCGTGCACCTGGGCCTCGCGCTGCTGCATGGCCACGGCCGCCCCGTCCACCGCCGCCGAGAGCTCGGCGACGCGCTGCTGGAGCGCGGCGACCTGGTTCTCCAGCTCGATGATGCGCTTGATGCCGGCGAGGTTGATGCCCTCGTCCTGCGACAGCTGCTGCACGGTCCGGAGCAGTTCGATGTCGCGCGCCGAGTACCGCCGCCCGCGCCCGGCCGTGCGGTCGGGAGAGACCAGACCCAGACGGTCGTACTGGCGCAGCGTCTGCGGGTGCAGGCCCGAGAGCTGGGCCGCGATCGAGATCACGTACACCGGTGATTCATCGGTCAGCTGATACGGATTACGTCGACGGCCGTCCATCTCAAGCTCCCTTCGCAGCCTGGAACAGCTCCGCCCGCGGGTCCTCCCCCGCGGTCGCCTTCCGGTACGCCTCCAGCGCGTCCTGCGCCTCGGTTCCGAGCTCCGTGGGCACGGACACCTCGACGGTGACCAGCAGGTCGCCACGGGTGCCGTCCTTGCGCACGGCGCCCTTGCCGCGGGCCCGCATCGTACGCCCGTTCGGCGTGCCGGCCGGGAGTTTCAGGGTGACCGGGGGCCCGCCGAGGGTGGGCACCTTCACCTCGCCGCCGAGCGCCGCCTCCGGGTAGGTGACGGGCACGATGATCGTGAGGTTGTCGCCCTTGCGCCCGAACACCGGGTGGGCGTCCACGTGGACGACGACGTACAGGTCGCCGGCCGGGCCGCCGCGCTCGCCCGGGCTGCCCTTGCCGCGCAGCCGGATCCGCTGGCCGTCCAGCACGCCCGCGGGGATGCGGACCTGCATCGTGCGGGCGGACTTGGCCCGGCCGCTGCCCTTGCAGACGTCGCAGGGGTCCTGGGCGATGAGGCCCCGGCCCTTGCAGTCCACACAGGGATCGGTGAGCGAGAAGCCGCCGCCCGTCCCGCGCGACACCTGACCGGTGCCCACACAGGTGGGGCAGACCCTCGGAGTGCCGTTCTTGTCACCGGTGCCCGAACAGGCCTTGCAGGGGGCCTGGCTGGACATCCGCAGCGGGACCGTGGCCCCGTCGACCGCCTCGGTGAAGCTCAGCGTCACCTCGGACTCGATGTCCTGGCCCCGGCGCGGCTGGACACGCGTGCCTCCGCCGCCCCGGTTGAACAGCCCGCCGAAGACGTCGCCCAGGCCGCCGCCGCCACCGAACCCGCCGGCGCCGCCCGCCTGTCCGCCACCCGGCGCGCCCCCGAAGAGGTCGCCCAGGTCGAAGTTGAAATTGCCGCCCGCGCCGCCGGGCCCCGCCCGGAAGCCTCCGTTGCCGAAGAGGGCGCGCGCCTCGTCGTACTCCTTGCGCTTCTTCGGGTCGCCGAGGACGTCGTTCGCCTCGGAGATCTGCTTGAAACGCTCCTCCGCCTTGGCGTCACCCTTGTTGGCGTCGGGGTGGAACTCGCGCGCCAGCTTCCGGTACGCCTTCTTCACCTCGGCGTCGGTGGCGTCCTTCGGGACGCCGAGGACCTTGTAGTAGTCCTTCTCGACGAAGTCCTTCGTGCTCATCGACGTCCCTCCTTCCGGACGACAGGCCGCACGGCCGGCCCCTTGGCCGGCCGCACGCCCCGTCGGTGTTCACCGCAGTGGTCGGACACGATGTCAGACCTCTTCGGTGCCACCGCTCTCCTCGTCGTCTGACTTCTCTTCCTTCGCCGCCCCGGGCGTGGCGCCCGGCTGCGGTTCGGCCACGGCCACCCGCGCGGGGCGGATGGTGCGCTCCCCGATGCGGTACCCGGGCTGCAGGATCGCCACGCAGGTCGTCTCGGTGACGTCCGGCGCGTACGAGTGCATCAGGGCCTCGTGGATCGTCGGGTCGAAGGGCTCGCCCTCCTTGCCGAACTGCTGGAGGCCCAGCTTCGCGACGACCGTCTCCAGGGATTCGGCCACCGACTTGAAGCCGCCCACGAGCTCGCCGTGCTCACGGGCCCGGCCGACGTCGTCGAGCACGGGCAGCAGCTCGCTCAGGAGGCCCGCGACCGCGACCTCCTTGACCTGCACCCGGTCCCGCTCGACGCGGCGACGGTAGTTCTGGTACTCGGCCTGCAGCCGCTGGAGGTCGCCCGTGCGCTCGTTGAGCGCGGTACGCACCTGGTCCAGCTGGGCCGTCAGGGCCGCTGTCTGCTGTACGTCCCCGGCCGGGGCCGCCGCCTCCTCCTCGGAGGGGGAGGCGGCCTTCGGCTCGGCGTCGTCGGCACTGGCGCCGGAGGGGACGTCAGGCTTCTCGTCGAAGCCCGGAGTCTCCTCGGTCACACCGCACCGCCCTTGTTGTCCTTCTCGTCGTCCACGATCTCGGCGTCGACGACGTCGTCGTCGGCCCTGCCCTGACCGTCGCCCGGCGCCTCGGCACCCGGCGCCGCACCCTCGGACTGGGCGTTGGCGTACATCGCCTGGCCCAGCTTCTGGGAGACGGCCGCGACCTTCTCGGTGGCGGTGCGGATCTCGGCGGTGTCCTCGCCCTTGAGCTTCTCCTTCAGCTCGGTGAGCGCGGTCTCCACCTCGGCCTTGACGTCGCCGGGGACCTTGTCCTCGTTGTCCTTGAGGAACTTCTCCGTCTGGTAGACGAGCTGCTCGCCCTGGTTGCGGGACTCGGCGGCCTCACGGCGGCGGTGGTCCTCGTCGGCGTACTGCTCGGCCTCTTCGCGCATCCGGTTGACCTCGTCCTTCGGCAGCGAGGAGCCACCGGTGACGGTCATCTTCTGCTCCTTGCCGGTGCCGAGGTCCTTGGCGGCGACGTGCATGATGCCGTTGGCGTCGATGTCGAACGCGACCTCGATCTGCGGCACACCGCGCGGGGCCGGCGGCAGACCGGTGAGCTCGAACATCCCGAGCTTCTTGTTGTACGCGGCGATCTCGCGCTCGCCCTGGTAGACCTGGATCTGCACGGACGGCTGGTTGTCCTCGGCCGTCGTGAAGATCTCGGAGCGCTTGGTCGGGATCGTGGTGTTGCGCTCGATGAGCTTGGTCATGATCCCTCCCTTGGTCTCGATGCCGAGGGACAGCGGGGTGACGTCGAGGAGCAGGACGTCCTTGACCTCGCCCTTGAGGACACCGGCCTGGAGCGAGGCGCCGATGGCGACGACCTCGTCCGGGTTCACACCCTTGTTGGCGTCCTGGCCGCCCGTGAGCTCCTTGACGAGCTCGGCGACGGCCGGCATACGGGTCGAGCCACCGACGAGAACGACGTGGTCGATCTCGGAGAGCTGGATGCCCGCGTCCTTGATGACGTTGTGGAACGGGTTCTTGCAGCGGTCCAGGAGGTCCGCGGTCAGCTGCTGGAACTGCGAGCGCGTGAGCTTCTCGTCGAGGTGCAGCGGGCCCTCGGCGGACGCCGTGATGTAGGGCAGGTTGATCGTGGTCTCGGTCGAGGACGAGAGCTCGATCTTCGCCTTCTCCGCGGCCTCGCGGAGACGCTGGAGAGCCATCTTGTCCTTGGACAGGTCCACGCCGTGCCCGTTGGCGAACTGCTTCACCAGGTAGTCGACGACGCGCTGGTCCCAGTCGTCACCACCGAGGTGGTTGTCACCGTTGGTGGCCTTCACCTCGACGACGCCGTCGCCGATCTCCAGGAGGGACACGTCGAAGGTGCCGCCACCGAGGTCGAAGACGAGGATCGTCTGGTCGTCCTTGTCCAGGCCGTAGGCCAGCGCGGCGGCGGTCGGCTCGTTGACGATGCGCAGGACGTTCAGGCCCGCGATCTCACCGGCCTCCTTCGTCGCCTGGCGCTCGGAGTCGTTGAAGTACGCCGGGACGGTGATGACCGCGTCCGCGACCTTCTCGCCCAGGTACGCCTCGGCGTCGCGCTTCAGCTTCTGCAGGATGAAGGCGCTCATCTGCTGCGGGTTGAAGCTCTTGCCGTCGAGGTCGATCTTCCAGTCCGTGCCCATGTGGCGCTTGACCGAACGGATCGTCCTGTCGACGTTCGTGACCGCCTGGCGCTTGGCGACCTCGCCGACGAGCACTTCGCCGTTCTTGGCGAAGGCGACGACGGACGGCGTGGTCCTGGCGCCTTCGGCGTTGGTGATGACGGTGGGCTCGCCGCCTTCGAGAACGCTGACGACGGAGTTAGTCGTGCCCAGGTCGATGCCGACCGCACGTGCCATTTCAATTCCTCCAACTGACTACTTGAGTGGATCTGGCTCAAGGATGCATGACACCCACCCCGGAGTCAAAGGACCTGAGCCACTTACGCTCAACTTATGTGCTCACATGGCGCGTGACCTGGCGTTTTTATCGAGATTCAACACCGCACAGCTACCCCGTCACCGCACCGTCGGCGATCGTTCCCGCGCGAATCCGCGACACCCGGAACGCGCCCCACGCCGCACAACCCCCTGCCACCATCGCACCGTGGGATCGTTCTGTCACAAAATGCAGCGAGACGGGCATAACGGCGCGTCACCGATCCCGGGCAGGTGCAATGCGGAACGTGAAGCAGACTGCGGCACGAAGGACACGGCACCTCGCCACCTCGGCGCCGGTCCGGACAGCGCGCCACGCCGCCGGACGGGCCACCGCCGCGCTCGCCGCCCTGACCGTCAAGCGGACGCTCGACCTGCTGCTCGGCTCGGCCCTGCTGCTCCTGACCGCCCCCGCGCTCGCGGTCGCCGCCGCCGGCCTCGCCCTCCGCCGGCCCCGCGGCCCCGCCCGGGTGGTGCGACGCGAGACGCGAGTGGGCCTGGGCGGCCGGCACTTCGAGCTGCGCTCGCTGAGCACCCGCCGATGCCGGTTCGACCTGCTGTCCCGGCTGCCCCACGTCGTACGGGGAGAGCTCTCCATGGTCGGCCCCGCGCCCCTCACCCCGGACGAGGCGGCGCTCCTCGGAGCGGCGGCGTCGCGCTGGCGGCACACCGTGCGGCCAGGCCTGACAGGCCTGGCGCAGGTGCGCGCCCGGTCCGGAATGCCCTGGGACGAACCCGCCCTCCTGGACGCGCACTACACGGAGCATCATGGAGCGGGACTCGACCTGGCGATCCTGGCGCAATCCGTCCGCATCCCCCTGCGCACGGGCCTGAGCGCTCTGAGGCTGCCGGGAAAGGCTCACCTGAGCGACACAGATCACCGCCTGCCCGGCTACAGCGTGGCGGAATAAGTGGATAGTGTCAGCACAGACTGATTAAGTTACTGCTTAGTAATCACTTGTACGCGCTGGATCCCACCCTCGCAGGCCCGAGGAGTCCCCACATGCAACTCGCCGCGATCATCGTGTCGCTGGTGCTGACCGTCGTCGGCGTTGCGCTCATCGCCCGAGCCGTCGCGCAGATCTACCGGTTCGTCCGCCTCGGACAGCCGGTGCCGGCAGGCAGTCGCACCGACGACCCCAAGCAGCGGACGATCACCCTGGTCAAGGAATTCCTCGGCCACACCCGGATGAACCGGTGGGGAATCGTCGGCTTCGCCCACTGGTTCGTCGCGATCGGCTTCCTGACACTGCCGCCGACGCTGCTCCAGGCGTACGGACAGCTCTTCCAGGCCGACTGGGTGCTGCCGGTCATCGGCGGCTGGCTGCCGTTCGAGCTCTACATCGAGTTCATCGGCATCATGACCGTGCTCGGCATCGTCACCCTGATGGCGATCCGGCTGCTGAACCTGCCCTCCCGGGCCGGCCGCAAGTCCCGCTTCACCGGCTCCAAGGCCTGGCAGGCGTACTTCGTCGAATACGTCATCCTCTTCATCGGCCTGGCGATCCTCACCCTGCGCGGCCTCGAAGGCGCGATCCACCACGTGGAGGGCTACGAGGCCGCGTACTTCGTCTCGTATCCCCTCGTGCTCGCCTTCAAGGGCCTGGCGCTCGGCACCCTCCAGAACCTCATCTACCTCACCGCCGCGGTGAAGATCGGCGTGTCGCTGATCTGGGTGATCACGGTCTCGCTCAACACCAACATGGGTGTGGCCTGGCACCGCTTCCTCGGCTTCCCGAACATCTGGTTCAAGCGGAACGCCGACGGCGCGGTCGCACTCGGCGCCCTCCAGCCGATGACCAGCGGCGGCAAGGAGATCGACTGGGAGGACCCGGGCGAGGACGACACCTTCGGCGTCTCCCAGGTCGAGCAGTTCTCCTGGAAGGGCATCCTCGACTTCTCCACGTGCACCGAGTGCGGTCGCTGCCAGTCGCAGTGCCCCGCCTGGAACACCGGCAAGCCGCTGTCCCCGAAGCTCCTGATCATGTCCCTGCGCGACCACGCGCACGCCAAGGCCCCGTACCTGCTGGCGGGCGGCGGCAAGGACATGGAGGGCAACGAGAAGGCCTCCGCCGAGGCCTTGAAGGACGTCCCCGCGTCCGCCCTCGCGGAGGCCGAGCGCCCCCTCGTCGGGACGCTGGAGGAGAACGGCGTCATCGACCCGGACGTGCTCTGGTCCTGCACCACCTGCGGTGCGTGCGTGGAGCAGTGCCCGGTCGACATCGAGCACATCGACCACATCGTCGACATGCGCCGCTACCAGGTGATGATCGAGTCCGCGTTCCCGTCCGAGGCGGGCACGATGCTCAAGAACCTGGAGAAGAAGGGCAACCCCTGGGGGCTCGCCAAGAAGCAGCGCGTCGAGTGGACCAAGGAGGTCGACTTCGAGGTCCCGATCGTGGGCAAGGACGTCGAGGACCTCGGCGAAGTCGACTACCTCTACTGGGTCGGCTGCGCCGGCGCCCTCGAGGACCGGGCCAAGAAGACCACGAAGGCCTTCGCGGAACTCCTCCACATCGCGGGCGTCAAGTTCGCGATCATGGGCGGCGACGAGAAGTGCACCGGTGACTCGGCCCGCCGCCTCGGCAACGAGCCGCTGTTCCAGCAGCTCGGCCAGGAGAACGTCGCGATGCTGAACATGGCGTTCGGCGAGTCCTTCGACGAGGACGGACGCGTGGACGACTCGACCAAGAAGGCGAAGTCCGCGAAGAAGATCGTCGCGACCTGCCCGCACTGCTTCAACACGATCGCGAACGAGTACCCGCAGCTCGGCGGCGAGTACGAGGTCATCCACCACACGCAGCTGCTCCAGCACCTGGTGGACGAGGGCAGGCTGGTCCCGGTGACGCCGGTCGAGGGTCTGATCACCTACCACGACCCCTGCTACCTGGGCCGTCACAACAAGATCTACACGCCCCCGCGCGAGATCATCGCGAAGGTGCCGGGTCTGCGGAACGAGGAGATGCACCGCCACAAGGAGCGCGGCTTCTGCTGCGGTGCCGGCGGCGCCCGGATGTGGATGGAGGAGCGGATCGGCAAGCGCATCAACAACGAGCGCGTCGACGAGGCCCTCTCCCTCAATCCGGACATCGTCTCCACGGCCTGCCCGTTCTGCCTCGTCATGCTGACCGACTCGGTCAACGGCAAGAAGAACGACGGCCAGGCGAAGGAGTCGGTCCAGGTGGTGGACGTCTCGCAGCTGCTGCTGGAGTCGGTGAAGACACCCGCCGACCCGGCGGACGAGCCGGAGACGGCCGACCGTCCGGAGCCGGAGCCGGTGAAGTAGCCGGCGCTCACCTGCCGCACGGAAGCGGGGGGGGCGGGGGCGGGGGGGGGGGGGCGCCCCGGGGGGGGGGGGGGGGCCCCCCCCCCCCCGGGGGGCCCGGCCCCCCCCCGGGGGGGGGCCCGAGGGCGGTGGCGCCCTCCCGATACGGCA